>NZ_JH976127.1:161091-198231 GCF_000305755.2 Vibrio sp. HENC-03
AAAAAATGAACGAGCCGCTATATTAGCACAGCTTAGTTGTGACAAAACAGGATAAGAAAGCGATGATGTATGTAAGTTCGTGAGTTTTTGTTAACTTATAGTCACATTTTGATAAAAATAACCATAAGTGATTATAAGTTTTTATTTTAAAAATAAAAAAAGAAGCCGAAGCTTCTTTTTTAATCTTTATCGACGTCTTCCACGGGGTGGATAAGTCGGGTCATCAGAGGGTTGACTGCTTAGCGGTGGGATTTTCTCTTTCCCTGCCAGTTTTTTCTGCAGCGATAGCATCAATTCTGCTTCTGCTTTTGGCAATTCACACTCTTCAATCAACTCATTGATGTCGGCACCAAGTTGAACCATTTTCGAAGCGCGGCTGTACAAACGGCCGTCTGTATCTGCGTGTTCAAGTTCACGAATGCGTTCATTAAGATGTTGAATCACATCTTGTTGTTCAGTCACTTTTTGACCTAGGCCTACCACCACTGAACGCACTTCCAACAGTTGCTTGTTTAGTTTTTGTGTTTCTTTGTCAGCATGGCGTGACTGTGCACGTTGCTGATCCATCTGCTTTTGCAAACCCGCACGCACGCGCAGTTGAAGCAAAAGCAGCACTAAGAATACAAACGCTAGGCCACCCAATATGAGCGGCAAAGATAGCAAGGTTTCTTCAGCCATGATTCATCAGCCAATTATAGGTGAGCCATCTCATCCCATTCGTCATCAGTTAGCAGCTTGTTCAAATCAACAAGGATAAGCAGTTTACCATCACGGTTGCTTACGCCTTGGATGAACTTCGCACTTTCGTCAGTACCTACAGAAGGTGTTGTATCGATCTCAGAAGAACGTAGGTAAACCACTTCAGCAACGCTGTCTACTAGGATACCGATAACTTGACGCTCAGACTCAATCACGATGATACGCGTGTTGTCTGTTACTTCGCCTTCCATTAGGCCAAAACGTGAACGTGTATCGATAACCGTTACAACGTTGCCACGTAGGTTGATAATACCTAGCACGTAATCTGGCGCACCTGGAACTGGAGCGATTTCTGTGTAGCGAAGAACTTCACGAACTTGCATTACGTTAATGCCGTACGTTTCTTCTTCTAGTTGGAACGTCACCCACTGAAGAACTTCGTCGTTCGATGTATCTTTCTTCACTTCTACTTCAAAAGCTTGAGACATAGTTAATCCTCGTTAATGTCGTTCCCGACCAAAAATCTAATTCAGTGATTTTACATCTAAACCCGCGTTTAGCATGTCTATAAGTGCTTGGACATGAATTAAAGCACACATTTTTTCTTTCACCATGCCCGCTAGCCAAGGGCGTTTGCCCGCTTGTTCACGCCAACGGACTTTGTCGATATTGAGCGTTTCAGTACCCATCAATTGGTTACTGGCTAACCCCCACATGCTTTCACCAAGCATGACGACGTATTGGTAGTTATCTTTGTAGTTATCGTCGCGAAGCTTATCCGCCATCACCCACTTTGCAGTGTCGACGACATCAAATTGTTGCTCACGACTGGTTTGTAAACCTAAGTACCATGCAGGGCGACCAATCAAGTGGTTCAGCTCTGTGATGCGGTGAATACCACCTAACTCATCAAGCGGCACCGCAAAAGTCACACCATTTACATCAAAGTAAAGCACTTGAAAGTCAGCGCTACGCTGCGTGCTCTCCCAAGTATTGGGTAACTTTGCACCCGCTTCGGTTTCCAGTTCTGTTTCTGTCTCAGTGTGCTGTTCAATCTCCACTTCAACTTCAACTGTGGGTTCAACCATTTCAATTTCTGGTTGCTCCCAAACTGGCTCAGGTTGTTCAACCTCAACAGTCGGTGCCGGCTCTTCGTCGATCACCCACTCTTGAATTTCTTCAACGGTTTCCACCGCTATTTCGACTTCTGGTTCCATAGATTTTGCTTCAATCGCAATATCAATGGTGTTTTGCTCCAGAATGTCATCGATATCCAACTCTGCCACCACGTTGGTGGACTCAAGTTGGCTAAGCAATCGCTGAACGTCTTCCAGATTAGGCGCTTCTAATTCTGGCGAGTACGAATCACTGTATTGATACGACTCCGGTTCTGCGTATTGCAGCTGTAATTTTGGCTCTGGCTCTGGCTCTGGCTCTGGCTCTGGCTCTGGCTCTGGCTCTGGCTCTGGCTCTGGCTCTGCAGATGATAGTTCTTGAGCGAGCAAGTCAAGCTCTTCTTCTTGCTCAATAACTTCGACCTCTTCGCCAAGCAAAGCACTGAAGTAATCATCAAGTGCTTGTTCACTGGAAAGTACGTCGTTATTGCTCATCGAACGCTAACCTCTCCAAGTAAATCAACAGTTGCTTGTAAGCAAACACGCCACGACTACCGGAAGCAAAATGCGAAGCTGGCAGATGCTTTAAGCTCGCATCACGGAATTTGGTGTCAATTGGCACCGCTGACGTCCACACCTGATTCGGGTAGTCTTTTTTAAGCTGAGTCAGTGTCTGCAACGAGGCTTTCGTGCGCTTATCGTACATAGTCGGAACAATAGTCACTTTGAAGCCACCCGGACGAGACTTTTGCATAATGGTCAGAGTGCGAATCATGCGCTCCAAACCCTTCATCGCAAGGAATTCAGTTTGAACCGGAATCAAGATGCGGTCACTGGCTGCTAATGCGTTAACCATCATCACACCGAGAATCGGCGGACAGTCAATCAAGACATAATCGTAGTCTTGCGCAACCGCTTGTAAGGCACGCTTCAAGATCAAACCCATTCCGCTTCGGTTGCCCATTACGCGATCTAGCGTAGCAAGCGACATGTGCGCAGGAATGATGTCCATACCTTCAAGATCCGTTTCTAAGATCAACGGCTTTACCGTCTCACGTGAAAACGTCTTCAGCTGAAAAAGATCGAACAAGCTTGTTGTTACGGCATCCGGATCATAACCAAGATAAGTCGTCAGCGACGCGTGTGGGTCAGTATCCACCATCAACACTCGGTGACCTTTTTGGCTCAATAGACCAGCTAATGTCACAGTTGATGTGGTTTTACCTACACCACCTTTTTGGTTTGCTACACTCCAAACGATCATGATCTTTCCTACGCTAAGCCCACTTCCACCAGCATGCGCTCTGCAATGCGCTCAAGTGGTAGATCTTCAGTAGAGATGCCCGCTTTCGCAACCGCTTGTGGCATGCCATAAACGACGCAACTTTCTTCGTCTTGAGCCCAAATGGTAGAACCGGCTGATTTCAGCATACGTGCACCTTCACGACCATCAGCGCCCATGCCTGTTAGTACCATCGACAACACTTTGTCGCCGTAGACTTTTGCAGCAGAACCGAAGGTTACATCGACACACGGTTTGTAGTTCATGCGATCGCCGCCATCGATAATACGAAGACGAGCAGCACCAGCACGACCGTCAACCATCATCTGTTTGCCGCCTGGGGCAAGATAAGCCACACCCGCTTGTAACACATCACCATCTTGCGCTTCTTTCACTTGGATTTTGCATAGCGTGTTAAGACGACTTGCAAATGCCGCTGTGAATGTCGCTGGCATGTGCTGGATAAGCACGATTGGATGTGGATAGTTAACTGGCAAACGAGTCAGAATTTTTTGTAGCGCAACAGGGCCGCCAGTCGACGTACCAATCGCTGTTAGCTGATACTTCTTACCTGATGCGCGGAATTTCGCTGCCATCGGACGGCTTGGCGCAGATGCAGTCGGCGCAGCAGTACGAGAAGTCAAAGGACGCGCTGTCGAATTGGTCGCTGCAGTCGCAGGTCGCGCAATTGGACGACGCATAAACGCGCGCTTAGACGCAATTTGAATCACTCGCTGTTGAAGCAGAGAAACGGCTTCATCACGGTTACGAGCAATGTCTTCGAACTTTTTCGGTAAGAAATCCAACGCACCCGCATCTAGTGCGTCAAGCGTTGCTTTCGCCCCGTCGTGAGTCAGGGACGAAAACATCAGGATTGGCGTAGGAGACGCAGCCATGATTTCACGAACGGCAGTGATACCGTCCATGACTGGCATTTCAATATCCATCGTGATGACGTCAGGCTTGAGAGTTTTGGCTTTCTCAACCGCTTCTCTGCCGTTAACCGCAACATCAATCACTTCTAGGCGCGATTCTGAGTTGATGATTTCGCTAACGCGACGACGGAAAAAACTCGAATCATCAACGACTAGTACTTTAATCGCCATTTTATTCCTTTTATCGACTCCAGCTTCGCTTAGATGCGCGAAGCTGCAGCGTATTGCTTAAGTAGGTCTGGCACATCAAGAATCAATGCGATGTGGCCATCACTGGTGATCGTCGCACCTGCCATACCTGGCGTGCCTTGCAATAGGTTATCTAGCGGCTTGATCACCACTTCTTCTTGGCCGATCAATGTATCCACTACAAAACCAACACGTTGGCTACCGATCTGTACGATAACAACATGACCGTGGCCTGTACGCTCTTGTACACGTGGAGACTTAGAAGCCAACCAATTTTGTAGGTAGAACAGTGGGATAGATTTATCACGCACGATGATTGTCAACTGACCATCCACCACGTTAGTGCGGCTTAGATCTAGGTGGAAAATCTCGTTTACCGACGCCAGTGGCAGAGCAAATGGGTGACCGCCTACGCCAACCATCAGTGTTGGAAGGATCGCCAGTGTGAGTGGAACTTTAATGGTGATCTTAGTGCCCTTACCTAGCTCAGAGTCGATATCGATAGAGCCGTTTAGGGTGTTGATCGCGGTTTTAACCACGTCCATACCTACACCACGACCAGAGATATCTGAAATCTTCTCTTTACTTGAGAAGCCTGGCGCAAAGATCAGGTTGAAACACTCTTTGTCTGACAAGCGTGCTGCCGCATCTTCGTCCATCATGCCGCGTTTCACCGCGATGCCACGAAGTTTGTTCGGATCCATACCGCCACCATCGTCAACGATAGCCAGTTCGATATGATCGCCTTCTTGTGATGCAGACAGGATCACTTTACCAGTACGAGATTTACCTGCTTTCGCGCGGTCGTCTGGCATTTCGATACCGTGGTCAACCGAGTTGCGCACCAAGTGGATCAATGGATCCGCTAGCGCCTCTACTAGGTTTTTATCTAGGTCGGTTTCTTCACCGCGCATTTCAAGCACGATGTCTTTATTTAGGTTACGCGCCAAGTCGCGAACAACGCGTGGGAAACGGCCAAATACTTTCTTGATTGGCTGCATGCGCGTTTTCATCACTGCACCTTGAAGGTCTGCAGTCACGACGTCTAGGTTTGCTACCGCTTTCGACATTTCTTCGTCGTTGCTGTTCAAACCAAGGCTTAGTAGACGGTTACGCACCAATACAAGCTCACCAACCATGTTCATGATGGTGTCTAGTGTCGAAGTATCAACACGTACAGTTGCTTCTGCTTGTGGCTTCTTAACCGCTGGCGCTTTCGCTTCTTCTTTTACCGCAACCGGTTTTGCTTCTGGCTTAGGAGCTGGAGCTGGTGCAGGAGAAGGCGCAGCCGCTACTGGAGCAGGTTGAGGCGCTGGTGCAGGTTCTGCTTTTGGCGCTTCTGGTGCCACGTTTGCCGATGCAGGTTTGGTTGCAAAGTCTAACTCTTCAAGAGTCGGTCCTTTACCCGCACCGTGTAGTTCATCAAGTAACTTCTCAAACTCTTCATCCGTCATTAAGTCGCTGTCGTTTGAGAATGAAGATGCCGCTGGTGCAACCGGCTCTGGTGCTTTTGGTGGTTCTACTGGAGCAACATCTGATGCTGATGGGCTTTTGCCTACACCGTGTAGCTCGTCCAATAGACGTTCAAATTCATCATCAGTAATGTCGCCGCTATCTGCCGCAGGCGCACTTGCTTGAACAGGAGCAGCTGGAGCTACTGGCGCTGATGCAGACGCACCCGGAGCAGCACCTTTACCGTGCAGCTCGTCCAATAGCTTTTCAAATTCGTCTTGAGTGATTTCGTCAACAGAGCCAACACTTGAAGAGGCAGGAGCAGACTCAACTGGTGCAGCAGGTTGTTCGATGACTGGCTCAGGAATCACAGGTTCTGGTGTTACGACTGGCGCTTCAACAGCAGCGACCACTTCGTCTTCAGACTCTGGTTTGCATAGGCGGTGAAGCTCTTCTAGCAACGCAGGATCCGCCGCATCTAGTGGCTCACGATCTTGAACCGCTTGGAATTGATGGTTAACCGTATCAAGCGCTTTCAGCATGGTGTCCATTAGGCTTGGCGTCACTGAACGTTGGCCGTTTCGCAACACGTCGAACACGTTCTCAGCACCGTGACAGGTATCAACCAGTTCTGCCAATGATAGGAAACCAGCACCACCTTTCACCGTGTGGAAACCGCGGAAAATCGCGTTTAGGAGATCTTTGTCTTCTGGATTATTTTCCAGTTCAACTAACTGCTCAGACAGCAGCTCAAGGATTTCCCCAGCCTCAATTAGAAAGTCCTGAAGAATATCTTCGTCTAAATCGTAGCTCATACGTTACCTTTAAAATCCAAGACTGGACAACAAGTCGTCGACTTCGTCCTGCGACGAGACCGCATCTTCCCTTTGCTCAGGGTTAAGAATTGGACCTTCTGCTTCGCTTGATTGTTTAATCTTTTTATCTGACGGTTCTGGCAAAACTTGAGTCTGTTCTTCTGGTTTATTGCCAGAAAAGACGGTCAAGATCTCAACCAGGCGATCTTCCACTTCATTGACAAGCGTGATCACGCGGCGAATGATTTGACCCGTTAAGTCTTGGAAGTCTTGTGCCATAAGAATTTCGGTCAGTTGACCGCGCAATTCAGTGCTATCACCTTCGACTTGAACTAACAGCTCGTCGATACGATGGCAAAGCGCTTTGAAATCGCTTAATTCAATGCGTCCGTGCATGAGTTCGTTCCATTGAGGGCGAACTTGTTGAAGGCACTCATGCAGGTTATCGGCGATAGGCAAGCAGCACTCAACCGCGTCCATCGTTTTATTTGCTGCTAACTCAGTTTTATCAATCACATATTGCAGACGGTCTCTTGCATCAGGGATTTCCGCCCTGGCAATTTCTGTCATGCGTTGATCGATGTTGAAGTGCTTAAGTGAATCATGAAGGTCGCGGGTTAATGTTCCGATTTCTTTTAGCATCGGATTCCCATCGCTTTCATATATCGAGGCAACAAGCGCATTAGCTTGGTCCTGTTCCCCGTTTTCTAGCATCTGAACGAGCGACTTCGCCTGCTCTAGTGAGATCATCCTGAATAGACCCTTTTTTACGTTTAGTTCTTTCTTTTCGCTTTTTTAGCGTCAAACGAGCCACCCTTTAGTATTAGGTATTAGGAGTGATGACTCGATTAACAAAGAGAAAGAGAGGGTTATAAACGTTCGAAAATTTTATCTAATTTTTCTTTTAGTGTTGCAGCAGTAAACGGCTTAACGATGTAACCGTTAACGCCTGCTTGAGCTGCTTCGATGATCTGCTCACGCTTTGCTTCAGCTGTGATCATTAGAACAGGTAGGTGCTTAAGTTCTGCATCCGCACGGATGTGTTTAAGCAGGTCGATGCCTTGCATACCTGGCATGTTCCAGTCAGTTACAACAAAGTCGAAGTCACCTTTTTTCAGCATAGGTAATGCAGTTAAACCATCGTCCGCTTCTTGAGTGTTATTGAAACCCAAGTCACGAAGCAGGTTTTTAACAATACGGCGCATTGTTGAGAAATCATCAACAATAAGGATCTTCATGTTTTTATTCAAAATTGCCTCCACTGAATCGTAAAATCAGTGTGTTTAGTCATTTTGTGTCCACGCACTGAGCTTGGTGCGTAAACGTTGCATCGATTGACTCAGTATTTGACTTACGCGAGATTCGCTTACGCCCAACACATCGCCAATCTCTTTCAAATTGAGTTCTTCGTCATAATAAAGCGAAAGTACTAGCGCTTCACGCTCTGGAAGCTGTTTTATTGATTCAACCAGTGCTTTTTTGAACGATTCATCAGCAACACCCTTAAATGGGTTGCTGTCATCGGTTTCATCAGCCGGTGAAATCACATCATCAGAGACGCCTAAATCTTCAATTCCCACCAGTTTTGAACAGTTTATGTCGGTAAGCGCACTATGATATTGGTCTAGTGTCATGCCGAGATGTGCTGCTACTTCTGAGTCCGATGGGTCACGATTTAGTACACCTTCCAGCTCTGCGATCGCTTGGTTAATTTCGCGGTTGTTCTTATGAACAGAACGAGGTACCCAGTCGCCTTTGCGAATGTCATCCAACATTGCACCGCGAATTCGGATACCTGCATAAGTTTCAAAGCTCGCACCTTTAGAACCATCATAATTCTGCTGAGCTTCGATAAGGCCGATCATGCCGGCCTGAATTAAATCTTCTACCTGAACACTCGGCGGTAAACGGCCTAACAGGTGATGAGCAATACGCTTAACCAACACCGAGTAACGTTCAATGAACGCCTGCTGGCTATTAAATTTGCCATGTTGGTCATAGGTAATCGCTTTATTCACCAAAAGGGTCCTCTGCCAATTCAGTACGATTTAGCAACCTTTCAACGAAAAATTCTAGGTGTCCACTTGGTGTCTTAGGCAGTGGCCACGTCAGTGCTTTATTCGCTAATGAGCTGATCGCTAAAGCCGCAGGAGAGCGAGGGAAGGCATCCACAACGATCTTCTGTCTTTTCACGGCTTGACGTACTTTGTCATCCAATGGAATACATGCTACGAGTTCGAGGCTGACATTCAAGAAGCGCTCTGTGACTAGAGTCAACTTTGCGAATAATTCTCTGCCTTCACGGTAGCTTCTGACCATATTTGCAACAACTTTGAAGCGCTGAACCTGGTGTTCTTTACTCAACAGCTTGATTAATGCGTAGGCATCGGTGATTGAAGTCGGCTCATCGCAAACCACAACCACAACATCTTGAGCTGCACGTGAAAAGCTAATTACCATGTCAGAAATGCCCGCTGCTGTATCAATCAGCAGTACGTCCATTTCTTCTTCAAGACTACCAAATGCACGGATGAGTCCAGCATGTTGAGCGTGAGACAGCTCGGTCATGCTTTGTGTGCCAGAAGTTGCAGGGACTATCTTTATACCATAAGGGCCTTCAACAATCGCATCTTTTAGCTCACATTCACCCGCAAGGACATGCCCTAGGTTACGTTTTGAACGGATTCCGAGCATAACGTCCACATTCGCCAGACCTAAGTCCGCGTCGAGAACCATCACCTTTTTGCCTTGGCGCGCCATACAGATCGCCAGACCCAGTGTTACGTTTGATTTACCCACACCACCTTTACCGCCAGTAACAGCAATTACTTTAGTCAATGATGGTTGTGTTAAGCGACGGAGGCCGCTTGCTTGATCGTGTATCATATTCTCAGTCATAGTAGTCCGCCGCCCTAGAGTCCTTCGCTGTCACTGTTCCAAAAGTGAGGTTCGTTCTCTGTCGACTTCTCTAACAGTTCATTTGCTTTCGCAATCATGTATTTTGGTTGTGCTATCACAATGTCTTCTGGTACGCGCTGACCATTGGCAATATAAGCCACTGGCATCGCGTTCTGAATCACCACGCTGATGAATTCGCCAAGACTTAATGATTCATCAAGCTTAGTCAAAATACAGCCCGACAGCGGAATGCGTCGGAAATGATCCAGTGTTTCTTGTAGAACACGACGTTGTGCGGTAGCTGGCAAAACAAGGTAGCTGTGAATCACTTCTCCACTCTCTTGCATCAGGGTATCGAGCTGCTCAGAGAGTCTTACATCTCGCTGCCCCATCCCTGCCGTATCGACCAAAATCAGTCTTCTGTTTCTTAGCTGATATATAACATCGGCTAACTCGTTAGAATCTTTAGCAACTCTTACAGGACAACCCATAATTCTTCCGTAAATTGAGAGCTGCTCATGTGCACCTATGCGATATGTATCTGTTGTCACAAGGGCGACATTGTCGGCACCAAACTCCATTGCCGCACGCGCTGCAAGCTTTGCAACCGTGGTGGTTTTACCAACACCTGTCGGCCCAAGTAGTGCGACCACACCACCACGCTTCAAGATGTCTTGTTTTGGAATGCTGATTTGATCCGCCACGAGAGAAAGCAGTGCCTTCCACGCTCGCGCCGGCTTAGTGTCTTCTGGAATGTAGCAAGCCATTTGATCTGCCAACTCCGGCGAAACGCCCATTCGCTCTAGACGCTTAATCAGCATCGCACGCAATGGTTCACGGCGTTCAACCTCTTGCCACATCAAACCGGAAACTTGGTGCTCCAACAAACGACGAATCGATGTCATCTCTTCGCGCATGTTCTCTAGTTCACTACTAGATTCTTCTCGCTCATCCGACGGACGACGACGGTCATAGCGTGTTGGATCCAACTTAGGTGTTGGGCGCTCAAATCGGTTGTCTTGTGCAATCAACTTCGCCAGTGGCGAATCGGGTTGATATGGCGCTGGCTTTTCTTGGTTATAGCTTTCACGATGCTTGTTTTGGCGCTGCAGTAATGCCGACAAAGAATCTTCGTTCTCTGCCACATGGTCATCTGACTCAGCAGCACCATTGCTGTATTGCTTGAGCATATTCGCGAAACGTTGCGTCATTGAGCCTGATTTTTCATTGTTCGCGTTTAGGCTAATTCTGTCTTCATCCAAACGGCGATCTTGATAACGCTCTGCTGCAGATGACGGCAATTGACGTTGTTCGCTATAACGATTTGGTTGAGCTGCGCCACGGTTAGGAAGAGAGTGCGCCTGTGAAGTCGGAGCTGCATTGGACTCGCCGTCGATTGCCGCTACGATCTCTACACCGCCTGCCACTTTCTTATTCGACATGATCACCGCTTCTGCACCAAGCTCTTCTTTCACTTGGAGCAGCGCTGTTCGCATGTCTTTGGCAAAAAATCGTTTAATTTTCAAACTATAAATCCATTAATGATGCGCAGGCTTAGTTGCCCACGGCTTGCACAATTCTGATCTGCTTTTCGTCCGGTATTTCTTGGTAAGACAGTACACGGAGGTTCGGTATTGTGTTCTTAACGAACTTCGCTAATGTGGAACGCAATACGCCAGATGTCAGCAGAACCGCAGGCTCGCCTTTCAGTTCTTGCTCTTGTGTCGCTTGGCTCAGAGAGGACTGAAGTCGCTCAGCTAATCCCGGTTCAATACCAGCGGATTCGCCGCCTGATGCCTGCATGGTTTGATGCAAGATTTGTTCCAGCTCAGGAATGAGTGTTATCACTGGTAGTTCAGGCTCTATACCATTGATTTCCTGAACAATTAGACGTTTCAAACTGATGCGAACTGCGGCAGTCAAAATGTCAGGTTCTTGACTCTTACTCGAGTACTCCGCCAAGGTTTGCACGATGGTTCGAATATCGCGAATTGGGATAGCTTCGTTAAGCAGGTTCTGCAGCACTTTCACGACCACGCCAAGTTGCAACTGATCAGGAACAAAGTTCTCCACCAATTTAGGCGCGCTACGGCCGAGCATTTCCAATAGGTTCTGTACTTCTTCATGACCAATCAGTTGTGACGCGTTGTTGGTCAGCAATTGGCTCAAATGTGTCGCCAGTACCGTGGATGAGTCCACCACGGTATAGCCTAACGCTTGGGCGTGTTCACGCTGCTCTTCACGAATCCAAACCGCTTCTAGACCGAATGCAGGGTCCATGGTCGGCTCGCCTTCAATCATGCCGTAAACCTGACCTGGGTTTATCGCCAGCTCTTGGTCTGGACGAATCTCGGCCTCACCAACAGCAACACCCATCAAGGTAATGCGGTAGCTGTTTGGCGTCAGTTCTAGGTTGTCACGGATATGAACCGCAGGAATAAGGAAACCGAAGTCTTGAGAAAGCTTTTTACGCACCCCTTTCACACGCTCAAGCAGTTCACCACCTTGGTCACGGTCCACCAATGGGATCAAGCGATAGCCTACTTCTAGACCGATGATATCGACGGGTTGTACATCATCCCATGACAACTCGCGTTGAGAAATCGGCTCACTGCCATCTTCCGCTTTAGCGGGTAAGGCAGGTTCTTTGGCTTTTTGTTTTTGCTTCTTGTCGAGCCAGTAAGCTGCACCACCAGCAATAACCGCTAATGACAAGAATGAGAAATGAGGCATACCCGGCACGATACCCATAACACCAAGAATCGCGGCGGTGATCATGAGGGCTTTCGGGTTGTCGAACATCTGGAAAATCAGCTGCTCGCCCATGTCTTCATCAGTATTTTGACGCGTTACCATCATCGCAGCCGCGATAGACAATAATAGCGATGGAATTTGTGCCACCAAGCCGTCACCGATGGTCAGCAAGGTGTAGATTTGCATGGCTTCAGAGAAGCCCAAACCGTATTGCGCCATACCAATCGATAGGCCACCGATGATGTTGATAAACAGGATCAAAATACCCGCAATCGCATCACCTTTTACGAATTTAGACGCACCGTCCATTGAGCCGTAGAAGTCCGCTTCTTTGGTCACTTCAAAACGACGTAAACGCGCTTGGTCTTGGTCAATCAAACCGGCGTTTAAGTCCGCATCGATCGCCATCTGTTTACCCGGCAAGGCATCCAAGGTGAAGCGAGCACTTACCTCAGAAATACGGCCCGCACCTTTGGTCACAACCATGAAGTTAATGATCATCAAGATAAGGAAGACCACCAGACCGACGGCGTAGTTACCACCGATAACAACGTTACCGAAGGCTTCGATTACGTTACCGGCCGCATTGCCCCCTTCGTGACCGTATAGAAGTACCACACGGGTTGAAGCAACGTTCAATGCCAAACGCAATAGCGTCGCGATTAGCAGTACCGTAGGAAACGCAGCAAAGTCGAGTGGACGACGTGTGTAAACGGTCACTAACAACACCACCATAGCGAGGGCGATGTTAAAGGTGAAGAATAAATCCAGCAGGAATGCAGGTATAGGTAGCACCACCATTGCAAGGGTGGCCAATACCATAACAGGCGCACCAATGGCGGGCATGGAACGCTGTGGAATTTTGGGTAATTTATCTGCAAATGGCAGGCTTAACTTCATACTGCGAGGTGTCTCAATCGGTCTGGAGCATCACGTAACAGAGGCATGTAAGTACACACATGTAACTAGTATTACGCGACAGCTTTCGCCTAAAAGTTTAGGTATTGTTGTTGATTAGCGCGGTTTAAGCAATGTGTGTACCATGATTAACGCCAAAATAATGACTAGTTGCTCAAAGAAATCACAATCCTTTGATCTAATGTGAATTTTTGTCTAATCACACCATGCAATTATTTTCATTAGTGACGATGTTCAGGTGGGATTGGTAGGTCGTAGTCCTGAATTTTCGGTCGTTGACCGCCACGTTTACGATACTGCTTAAGTTGGAAAACGAACGCCAGAACTTGCGCTACGGCGGTAAACAAGCCGTCAGGAATTTCCTGCTCCAACTCTGTGGTGTGGTAGAGCGCACGCGCCAATGGCGGAGCAGGTACGATGGTAATGTCGTGTTCGCGCGCTACTTCTCGGATCTTCATCGCCATATGGTCGGTACCTTTGGCGATCACCACTGGCGCACGGTCGGTTTTCTGCTTATAACGCAACGCAACAGAGAAGTGTTCTGGGTTGGTAATGATAACGTCGGCCTGTGGCACATCGGCCATCATTCGGCGCTGAGCTGCTTCACGTTGCAACATACGAATACGACCTTTCACTTCAGGCTTACCTTCGGTCTCTTTGTATTCGTCTTTGATCTCTTGTTTGGTCATTTTAAGCTGATCAGCGTGTTGCCAAATCTGAAACGGAATATCGATCGCCACAACGATGAGCAAAGAACAACTGATTAGCAGGATGAAGTTGAGCAAGATATCCAAAGCGTGGAAGATGTTTTGCGGATACACATCCATGCTTAACTGAATCAAATCCGCTTGCGACGCTTGGATAAGGTAAATCGCCATCCCCGTTACCAACGCCACTTTTAAAATCGATTTGATCAGCTCAACCCAACTTTGCATGCCCACCATGCGTTTTAGACCACTAAGCGGGTTCATCTTGGAGAGCTTTGGCATTGCCGCTTCGGCAGAAAAGCTAATCCCCCCTACCCCTGCGGCTCCAATCATGGCTGCAATAAACAAAGTTATAAGGATAAGAAACAGTGGGAACAGCAGATCCGTCATCGCACCAAAAGCAATGTCGAATAACTTAGCGGTATCGAAGATTTCATCGCGTTTAAGGTCAAACAAACGACTCATGATGGAAAACAGCGAGCGCGCCAAAGACTCGCCAAACCACATTAAGGCGATAGCCCCTACGATCAGCACTGACGCTGATGCAAGCTCTTTAGACCGAGCAACCTGCCCCTTTTCTCTGGCTTGTTGTAACCGTCGGGGCGTGGCTTCTTCGGTGCGTTCCTGACCGTCTGACTCTGCCAATCCAGCCTCCTAGCAATCCAAGCGAATGAGGTTACAAATCTGCTCCTCACCCACTGCCCAGAACAATTCATAATGGCTGTACAAACCAGCCAGAATGTACCAACAAAGTAACAAGCCCACCATCAAGGCAAAGGCAAAACCGAGTGAGAAGATATTCAGCTGTGGTGCGGCACGTGTCATTACACCGAATGACAAGTTAATCGTGAGCAGCGCGATAATGCCCGACAACGACATACTCAATGCCGTCTTAAACATGATGCCAAGCCAACTCGCCATTTCACGGAAATCGACCGCATTGAGCGAGCCAGACCCAATCGGCAAGGTTTTGAAACTAAACACCACCAATTGCAGCATTTTTAAATGCCCATCGGTAGCCAAGAAGAACATGGTCGCCAAGAACATAAATAGCTGACCAAGCAAAGGGGTATTTTGGCCGTTAGCAGGGTCGACCATGGATGCGAAACCCAAGCTCGATTGCATACCTAAGATCTGACCTAAAAGTACAAACGTCTGGATCATAAACTGGGTCACCATGCCCATCGCAACACCAATAATGATTTGCTCGGCAATGGTCATGAAACCACGGAAAGAAAGCAGTTCAATATCTTGAGGCACCGCAGGAATCGCAGGGGCAACCGCAAAGGTAATGGCTAAACCGAGGTAGAGACGAATTCGAGGTGAGACAAAGCGTGCCCCGGTTACCGTCATCACCATCAACATGGCAGAAATACGGGTATAGGGCCAAAAGTAGTTTGCGATCCAGTCGAGGACGATATGGGTCGGATACTCCATACGCGCCTCTAGTAAAGCACCTGTGGTAGGCGTTCAATCAAGCCGAAGAAGTATTCCATCAACATTTGAGTCATCCAGTGGCCAAACAACATTAACGCCAATAAGGTCACAATCAAACGCGGTAAGAAACTCAGCGTTTGTTCGTTGATAGAGGTTGCCGCTTGGAAAATAGCGACGACAAGACCAATAAGCAAACTTGGAATAATGATGGCACAGACCATGATCAGCACCATCCACAGTGCGTCACGGAAAAGCTCGACAAACATTTCTGGAGTCATGTCTTACCCTCTTCTCTCTGTGCCAATCTAAAGGGCAAAACTGCCGGCGAGTGTCGACAATATCAAGTTCCAACCATCCACCAGCACAAACAGCATCAGCTTAAATGGTAGCGATACGATCATTGGTGATAGCATCATCATACCCATTGCCATCAATACCGAGGCGACAACCAAGTCGATGATCAAAAACGGCAAGAACAACATGAAACCGATTTGGAACGCAGTCTTAAGCTCTGAGGTAATGAAAGCAGGAATCAACACCGCCATCGAAACGTCTTCTGGGTTTGTTACCTCTTCGCCAGACATATTGACGAACGTTTCCAAGTCTTTAATTCGAGTTTGTTTAAGCATGAACGCTTTCATCGGTGCTTGCGCCGCATCAAAGGCTTCACGTGCTGTCACTTGCTCGTTCAAATAAGGTTGTACCGCTTGATCGTTAATTTCATTCAAAACAGGCGACATGATAAAGAACGTCAAAAATAGCGCGATACCGATAATCACTTGGTTAGATGGCGTTTGTTGCAGGCCCATTGCCTGTCGCAAGATGGACATCACCACCACGATACGGGTAAACGACGTCATCAAAATCACCATGGCTGGCAAGAAGCCAAGCATGGTCATCAGCGCAAGAATTTGTAGAGTAACCGAGTAGTCTTCGCTGCCATCGGCATTGGTCGTCATGGTAAAGGCCGGAATCCCTCCACCATTGCCCACTGACATACTTCGGCTTGAGCCCGACTCGTTTTCCATCGCCTGAACCGTCACACTATCACCTTGTGCAAGATTAGAAGGCAATGGCGATTCCTCTGCCTGCGCAAACGAAAGTGAAGAAAACAGCACGCCAACGAGCAGCATAAAAGTGCTCAGCATTAGGCGGATTGAATTATCCTTTGTCATGTTTTTTTATCAGTTGGCTAAATTGACTCGCGAAGGCGCTGGTCGCCAACTCTTCCTCTTTCAATGGCTTTTCAAGCTTGGCTAGGGTTTGGATAGATTGGCTGGTAATGCCCACCAAAAACTGTTCTTCACCGACTTGCACAACCGCAATGCGCTCTTTGGTACCGACTGGTAACTGGCTAACAATTCGTAGCCCTTTTTGTTGACCCATTGCTGGTACTTGCATGCGCTTTAGCAACCAAGCCAGAAATAGAATCACACCAATAACCAGCACTAAAGAACCTAACGTGGTCGCAAGATCCAAACTCGTTGGCGCGGCAGCAAATGCATAAGGAGCACTCAGCATTAAGCCGAGTGCTCCTGTAATTTGCTTCAATCGCGTTTTGATTGAACTGCTCATATTAACGCAGCTTTTTGATGCGTTCAGTTTGGCTGATCACGTCAGTTAGACGAATACCAAACTTATCGTTGACGACAACGACTTCGCCGTGCGCAATCAAAGTACCGTTAACCAATACGTCGAGCGATTCACCTGCGAGGCGATCAAGCTCTACAACCGAACCTTGGTTCAATTGCAGTAGGTTACGGATACTGATTTGTGAGCGCCCTACTTCCATTGAAATGGTCACTGGAATATCCATGATGGTGTCGAGTTTGCGACGCTCATCTTCCGTAATTGGAGCAGAGGTGTCTTTTAACTCTTCCAGTGGCGCTGCCAATATTTCATCAACATCAATTGAAGGTGCAGACGGGTCTTCGCCAAGAGCGGCTGCCCATTCGTCTGCTAGCTTTTGATCGTCACTTGGTTCCATTTTTCTGTCCTGTGTTAAACCTTACTGCGCCATACTTCTGGCTTCATTCTTTGTTGTCGATAACAGAGAACAAAGCGAGGCGATTGTAATGAGTAAGGGTTTTAATCGTCTGTATCGTCGTCGTTTTCAAGTTCAGACATGATGTCTTTACCCAAGAACGCTAAATCTGTTTTTACTACGTGTGGGCGTTCGATCTCTTCAGAGATCTGCACCGCCATCTTGTCTTCGGAGCGACCCATTTTCACACGGTAAGTTGGTAAGTCTTCGATGAACATGGTGGCGTGTTCTGGCATTTCAATCGGGATCACGTCGCCCGGTTGCAGCTCCATCAAATCACGCAAAGAGATGTCTTTCTCTAGCAGATTCACACGGAAGTTGACTGGGCAATCCATGATCTCTTCACGCAGTGCCGAGCTCCAACGAACGTCAGTTTCCATCTTGTCGGATTGAACACCCGCATCAAGCAGTTCGCGGATTGGTTCCACCATCGAATAAGGCATGACCACATGGAAATCACCACCGCCGCCATCGACTTCGATATGGAATGAGCTCACGACGATAACTTCGGTTGGGCTGACGATGTTCGCCATGCTTGGGTTTACTTCAGAATCGAGGTATTCAAATTCCACACCCATTACCGGCGACCACGCTTCTTTGTAGTCTTCGAAAACAATTTTCAGAAGAAGCTGGATGATGCGACGCTCAGTTGGGGTAAATTCGCGACCTTCAATTTTGGCGTGGAAACGACCATCACCACCAAAGAAGTTCTCTACCAGAATAAACACCAAGCGTGCTTCCATGGTGATCAGTGCCGTACCTTTAAGTGGACGGAAGCGCACCATGTTCAAACTTGTCGGAACGTACAGGGTATTTTGGTATTCACCAAACTTCATCATCTGCACGCCGTTGATCGACACTTCAGCGGTTTTACGCAACATGTTAAACAGGCTGATTCGCATGTGTCGGGCAAAACGCTCATTGATAAGTTCGAGCGTCGGCATTCGACCACGGACAATCCTGTCTTGAGACGAGAAATCGAAACTGACGGCACCCTCGGTGTCGTTATCTATGGGTTCATCGACATCATCAACATCGTCAACCCCATGCAGAAGCGCATCAATCTCGTCTTGGCTTAATAGATCGGTCACGTTATACCTATTGAATTACAAAATCTGTAAACAGTACTTTCTCAATCACTGGCTTACCAACAGCGGCATTCAGCGCGGCTTTGATATCATCAGAGGCGCGATCACGCAGTTCAGTTCGTCCTGTTGGAGAACGAAGTTGCTCCACAGTCGCTGAAGCAAATGTCGATAGCAGTGAACTCTCTATCAGTGGAGAATGGTAACGAGCTAATTGCTCATTCTCGCTGCCACGCACCATCAGTTGCGCTTTGATTTGTACCAGTCTATCGCGGCGGTCTCCCGTCACGTTAAAAATAAACGGTTGTGCAATGTTCACGTACGCAATTGGCGCTGCTGCCGTTTGCGCTTGTGCTTGCTCGGTTTGTGCTGCTTGCGCCGGTTCATCAGAGCCCATTAAAAAGAAAGCTGCCGCACCACCACCGATAAGCAAAACCACCACTGCGATAATGATGATCAGTAACTTACTTTTTCCTTTTGGTGCATCCGCACCCTGTAGCTGTTCTTCTGCCATTACTGTCTCTTATTGTTCTGCTTTTTTAGGCCGCTATTTTATGCGTAAAAACTAATTCCATCACGCTTTGAAACCACATTCAAATCAAGATTCGTGTCGGCATCAAAGTTTTCATCTGACTGACCAGAAAATCCACGACCTTGAGAACCTTGACCGTTTTGTTCCGCATTGGCGTAGCCACTTTGTTGCTGACCACTGCTCTGTTGTTGAACCGACGAATCCGCCAATTGCATACCTTGCTGAGCCAACATCTCTCTCAGGCGAGGTAAGGTTTGTTCAATCAAGTCACGAGCTTGCGGGTTTGCCACCGTAAAATGCACATTGGCAAGATCGTTGTTCATTGTCATGCGTATCTGCATACGACCAAGCTCTGGCGGGTCAAGACGGATATCGAGGTTCTTTAAGTTCTTCGACATCATCATTTGTACTTTCTCTGCCACTTGGTCATTGGCCAGTTCTTTGGTTAGTTGCAATGGTAACTGTGCCTGCTGCGCAGCATCTACTCGTGCTTGTTGCTGAGCTGTCACGCCTTGTTGACCTGCTGCCGCTTGAATTTGTCCCGCTAAACCATGTTGTGGTTCCGGTTTATCTTGCTTACTTGAAGCGCCTTTCAATGCGCCGGCAGCAAGACCAGCATTCATCACTTTCTTGCTCAGCTCTGCACTAGAAGCAACCTGTGCCGCGGGGTTCAGATTTGCTGCCACTAGCGCTTCTGGCATTGCAGATAACGCTGCTTTGTCAGCATTTGGGGATACGGCTGTCTGCGCACTCGTTTGAGCTGCAGCGTGCTTCATGTCCTGTGTGGCTAGTTGATGAGCTTGTTGAGCCGCCACTGAAGACGCCGCAACACGAGTTTGGTTATGAGCAGCTTGATGCTCTGCCATCGCCACTTTTACATCACTTGGCAAAGCCGCGAAATGCGCTAATTCTTGCACGGGAATATCAGCGACCACTTCACCCGTTTTTAGCCCTTCAATCACATCAAGTTCTTGTTGAGAAAGAGGCTTACCCTGCGCCAACTTGGTATCAATGATGTGCAGCTCATCAAGAGAAATACGTTTTACTTCAGAGATTTCAGCCTCGACTGGCAATGCCGTTTGCAATACTTCTCCACCACCCATCGACTGAGCACCTTGAGCCACAACTTGACCGTTAACCGCGGCTTGAGTTGTCGCATTCACCGTTGCTTCTGCGTGAACAGCTTGAGTACTTGGCGAGTTCCAATCAATTTGTGCGGCAACGGGAACCGCTTGATTTGTGTTTGCTG
The DNA here is from genome assembly GCF_000305755.2 of Vibrio sp. HENC-03. Lineage (NCBI taxonomy): Bacteria > Pseudomonadati > Pseudomonadota > Gammaproteobacteria > Vibrionales > Vibrionaceae > Vibrio > Vibrio sp. HENC-03. Next base: position 181,203 of record NZ_JH976127.1, read on the forward strand.
CTTGTACGTTCGAGGCTGATTCCGTCGTCAATACAACGGGTTTTCCATTGGCATCCAACGTCACTTTGTCACTGCCAGCAGGTTGCGCCACGCCGCTTTGTGGGCCGGATTGCTTAGCAGAAAGCATCGCTTGTTGTTCTGGAGTAAGTGGGGTGCCTTTTTCCTGTTGAGCAACGCTTTGTGTTGATACTGCCTCAGGTGGCAATGCTTTGCCGCTATCAACTAATTGCTCATTAGGCTTGAGCGTTTGGTTTGCTTGCTCAATACGACCCAACAATTGTTGACCTTCACCCATCGCACTTTTCACTTGAGCATTAGGCGCCTGTTCAGAAGCGTCTGCATCATTAGGTTGCGTTTGTTTTGCTATCGTACCTTGTGCAACTTGGCTTGAAGCACCATTTGCTGCTGACTGGGTTGCATCGCCTTCTGGTGAATTTGTTTGTTTAACACCGCTAGAAGCCAATTCGCTATCTGAAAGCTCACCCGCTTTGCTGTTCGCAACTTGTTTACCGTCGCCTTGAGCAAGTAGCTCATCGGTTGATTCTGCAGATGCCACTTTCTCGCCATCCACAGCTTCAGCGACTGTTTCTTGGCTCTCGCCTTCTGAGTTTGCCGATGCGACTTTTGTCGCCTCATCTGTGTTTTCTGCCGATACGTCTGGCGCATCAGATTTTGCCACCGCTTTTTCGGCTTTTTGTGAATCAGTGAATACCCCGGCTAAGGTTTCAAAAAAACCTTTGCTTTCAGGGTTTTCTGCAGCAACTTTACTTGAAGAATCGGAAACCGACGTCTTATTGGTTGCAGAAACATTGGATAAATTCACATTCATATAGAAACTCTCGTCATCGGCAGCGTTGAGCAACTCGCTGTCGGATTGCACATAGGCGGCAAACTTAGGTCAAAAGACCCGATACTGACGGCTAAATTGCAAAAATCACGCCAACGCATAGTGTGGAATTTCTGACGGTTAAGTGAGACGACATCAGTGGAACAGAGATCAACTTTGCGATATCCCTAAGCAGCATCAAAGATGCGTAAACCATCATCATAATTTGACTATTGATTGGTGGGAGCGTAAACAGAAACCTTGCCCAACCAATAAGGAATCGCTTTGAAAGTCACAGAACTCCGCCAATATAAAATTAAGACTGGCAAAACAGAGCAATGGTTAACATGGATGAAAGATGAGTTGCTGCCCTACCAACGCTCCAAAGGCATGCGTGTCTTAAACACCTATGTTCACACGGGTGAAGATGGGCACGATTACTTTGTCTGGTTGCGTGAATTCGACAGTGAACAAGCGCGACAAACGATATACGCAGAGACTTACAATGAATGGTGGATTCGCGAGATTCGACCAAAAGTGTTTGAGTTGATAGAGCAAGACTCGGTGAAAGTAACCTTGCTTGAATCAGTAGAGATGTAGCAAACAGCACTAACGCGATATCACGATGAGAAACGCTTAAAAACGTTGCGGTTTTCGGCTATACAGCAAGGTAGAAAACTCATCCATCTGCTTTTGCTCGCGCTTCGCTTCCGCAATTTGCTTTTCTTTCTCGCGCTTTTCAATCATCCACTCGTAAGACATCCGTTCTTTACGCATGTTTAACCAGTAATCTTGGCAGTTCACCACCTGCTCTTTAAAGTGGTTTTCTGCCTGTTTTTGCTTGGAAAGCGTTTCATCAAGCTGGGTTAAGAAGCGGTTTAAGTGGCCATATTGGCTTGCGGTGAGTCCTGCCATACCACGGTCTACCAACTGCTGACAGTAATCTAAGCGGTACTTTTCTATTTGCTCTACTTGGCGGTAGTAATCTTCAAGCTCCGAGCGAGCTTTATTGAGCGCGAGTACGGCCTGGTCTTCGCGCTCTTTTGCCTGATCAAGTAGGAACTCCATGGCGTTATTCATGCGCTATTACCCACCCAAGATGCTCTTCAACATATTGACGCACATGTCATAAGGCACAGACTCTTTCATGCGCTGCTGCAAGTATTCGTCCAGTTTTGGCTTGAGGGTGAATGCGCCATCGATAGCAGGATCGGTACCCGGTTTATAAGCGCCAATCGAAACCAAGTCTTGGTTTTTACGGCAAATCGACAACACCTGACGCACCGCTTTCGACATCAACACATGCTCTTCTGTGGTAATTTGTGGCATAACACGACTCACTGATTTCTCGACATCGATGGCTGGGTAGTGACCCGCATCCGCCATTTCACGAGATAACACAATGTGACCATCGAGGATCGCACGTGACGCATCGGCGATCGGATCTTGCAGATCGTCACCTTCGGTCAGAACGGTAAAAAACGCGGTGATCGAACCTTGATCATCACCACCGTTACCTGCACGTTCCACCAAGGCTGGCAGTTTAGCAAACACCGAAGGCGGATAACCTTTGGTTGCAGGCGGTTCACCCACAGACAACGCAATCTCACGCTGTGCTTGAGCAAAACGCGTCAAAGAGTCCATCAGTAGAAGAACATCTAATCCTTGGTCACGGAAGTATTCGGCAATCGTCAGTGCAGTTTGACAGCCCTTCAAGCGCATCAAAGGCGAAGCATCAGCAGGAGCTGCCACCACCACAGAACGACGGCGTCCGTCTTCACCCAAAATCTCTTCGATAAATTCTTTTACTTCGCGTCCACGCTCACCAATCAGACCAACGACAACAACTTGTGCCGTCGTGCCTCGTGTCATCATGCCAAGGGTGACCGATTTACCCACACCAGAACCCGCAAACAGACCGATACGTTGACCTTTACCGACCGTCAACAAACCGTTGATGGCTTTTAAGCCGACATCAAGTGGCTCAGAAATGGGCTTACGCGCTAATGGGTTAATTGGCTCAGCATTGAAAGAAGCGCGATGATCGGTATAAAGCGGACCAAGGCCATCAAGTGGGTTACCCACACCATCAATCACACGCCCTAGCAACTCCATACCAACGGGCAAACCCGCTTCACTGGTCAACGGCGTCACTTTCGCGCCCGGTAAGATGCCCGTGATTTGCTCACTCGGCATTAAGAAAAGGTTATCACCAGAAAAGCCCACCACTTCCGCTTCCATATGACCGGACATGGTTTCGACCAAACACAAGCTGCCAATCGGAGCACGACAGCCTGTCGCTTCCAAGGTTAAGCCAACAACGCGAACAAGCTTGCCCGACGCTACCGGACGCGTGGTCAGCCCTTCAACTTTGTAGTTCTTTAAACGGTCAGCCAAGGCTTGCATGGATTATTCGCTCCCTTGATGGCGATTTGCGCCACAGAAGCTGTTCAACACGCTTTTCACGCGCTCTTCCATGCGGTAGTTAATGCTCGATTCGCCAGCAGCAATTTGTACATCACCGCGATTTAATGCTGGCTCTGCAACCAATGTCCAATTACGACAATCAAGTTCTTCTTCGCCGTATGCGGAGCGGATGATCGCCACATCGTCTGGGTTCAGATGCAAGGTAATTGGATGGCCAGAAATTGGCAGCGCTTCAACAGATTGTTTTACGGTATCGAGAATAATTTGAGGGTTGGTTTGCACTTCCACATGCACAACTTCTTTGACTAGACACAGCACCATATCCACCAGCTGCTTTTCAACCTGAGCGTTCATCAGCTCTAAAGGTTGAGCAAACTGGTTAGCCAAGTTCATGAAGGTTTCCACCTGCTGCTGGATGTACTCTTGCCCAGCGGTAACACCTTCCGCTTTACCGAGTTCAAGACCTTCTGCATGGCCTGCTTGAATGCCTTCTTCTTTGCCTTTGTCGTAACCTTGCTTAAAGCCCGCTTCTTGACCTTGGTACAGACCTTCTTGATAAGCGCCTTGCTTGATCAACTCAATCTGTTCTTCTGTCAGCTCAAGCGCTTGCTCTTCTTCCGGTTCGTCAAAGTTTGGCACCCAACCTGGATCGTAGTTAAACGCAGTTTGCTTGGCTTGCTTTGCTTTCGGCTCACCATAATCAGGCAAACCCCAGCGCTGCGGTTCGATCATCGCATCGTCTTCATCAGGACGGATAAATCCACGTTTTCTATCGCCAGCCATGCTTAACCTACAATCTGTCTATGTTGAAATTGATATTAAAAATAAAGTGCTTTGAAAAATGCGCGACTAAGGAAGTGCATTCCTCCCACTTAAGCAGGAGGAATAAGAAAGGATTATAAGAACTCGTCCGCGCCGCCAGACAGCATGATTTCACCAGCGTCTGCCATACGACGAGCAATCGCCAAGATTTCTTTTTGCGCCGCTTCTACGTCTGCTACGCGAACCGGAGGCATTGCCTCGATATCGTCACGCATCATCTCAGCTGCACGCTTAGACATGTTCTTGAAGACTTTCTCACGTAGAGAGTCATCGGCACCTTTAAGTGCACGTTGCAGAACGTCTTGAGGAACGTCACGCAGCAATTTCTGAATACCTTGGTCGTCCACTTCCACCAAGTTCTCGAATACGAACATGAGATCTTGGATTTGTGTTGCCATGTCTTCGTCTTGGTCGCGGATTTGCTCCATCAAGATACCTTCGACGTTGTTGTCTAGGTAGTTCATGATTTCTGCAGCTGCCTTCAAGCCGCCAATCTTCGCTGCTTGTGCACCCGCTTGACCTGCGAACTGTTTCTCCATGATTTCGTTCAGCTCTGCCAGTGCCGATGGCTGAACTTCTTCTAGGTTGGCAATACGCATCATCAGGTCCAGACGCACGCGCTCTGGGAACTGAGAAAGAATTTCCGCTGACTGATCCGCTTCCAAATACGAAAGTACGATGGTTTGAATCTGCGGGTGTTCGTTGACGATGATACTTGCCACTTGGCGAGGGTCCATCCACTTCAGTGAATCCAGACCTTTCGAGCCAGTACCCAATAGGATTTGGTCGACCAAGTTGTTTGCTTTGTCTTCACCCAGAGCAGCCACCAGCGCATTACGCATGAAGTCTTCGCTGCCCATACCGATGTTGGTGTATTTCTGGATGTCTTCTAAAAACGCACGATGCACACCAGACACTTTGTCTTGGCTTAGATCTTTAGCGCGCGCCATTGCACTACCAACACGTTGAACCTGCTTTGGTTCTAAGTGACGGATGATGCCAGCGGCGTCGCCTTCATTCAGGCTGAGCAGCAAAATTGCCGCTTTTTCTTCACCTGTCATGCTAGAGACATCAAACTCCGCAGGAACACCTACGCCGTTTTCATCTTGAGGTACGATATCGTTAGCCATTTTCGTTCATCCAGTTTTTCACAACTTGAGCAGCAAGTTCTGGTTCGTTTGCCACCAGAGCACGTACTGCTTTAAGTACATCTTCATCTTTGTGAAGGTTAGGCAAATCAATGCTTGAACCAAACTCAAACAGTTCACCGCTTTCGATGTCGCTACCAATTAGGCTGGTTTCACCATCCGCACCAATTGGCAAGCCATCTGGTCCGTACATTTCGTCTTCGTCGGTGCTCGCAGGGTTAAGCAGTTTCTTCATCGCAGGGCGAACCAGAACCAAGATAACCACGATGATCACCAACGCACTCGCGAACCAACGAACCCAATCGTTGAAGTTTGGATGTTCCCAAATTGGTGGATCAACCATCTGCTCAAGCTCTGGCTCAGCAAACTTCACGCTAAGAACGTTTAGCAAGTCACCACGGTTTTGGTCAAAACCAACGGTACCAATCAGCACTTGGCGAATGGCGTTAATTTCTGATTCTGACAGCGGCGTGTAAGTCACTTCACCCGTATCTGGGTTTACGGTGCGACGGTCTTTGATCGCCACTGAAACGGTTTGACGCGCCAATGTGCCCGTTTGCTTGCGCTCGTGACTGATAGTGGTGTCGAGTTCAAAGTTACGCGTTGATTCTTTACGGACTGAACCTTGCCCAGTCAGCGAACCGTCTTTCATCTGTGCCACATCTTGAGGAATCGACGCATCGGCTGGCGGTTGGTTACTCAGAGCACCAGGAATGCCCGCGACCATATTGCCGTTGTTGTAATCTTCCAACGCGTATTCACTACGCGTTGCTGGAGTATTCGGATCGAAGTTCTTACGAGTTTGCTCAACAGTGCTGAAATCCATTTGGATATCCACCTGAGCAGTGTAGTTACCAAAACCTAGGATTGGTAGAAGAACAGAATCAATCTTCTCGCGCAGCGCTTGCTCTTGGCTGCGCTCTAACTCTTGTTCTTTACGACGAGCCGCAGACGCAGGGTCTTGAGAACCTGAGCTAAGCAGACGACCGTGTTGGTCGGTGACCGTAATACGAGAGGTCTTCATGCCCGGAACAGCACTCGCCACCATATCAACGATGGAATCCACTTCTTGTTGTTTTAGGTTTGCACCTGTAGAGAGCGTCAAAAATACTGAGGCAGACGCTTCTTGATTATGACGAACAAACACACTGTGTTTTGGCAGAGCAAGCAACACACGCGCTTTGCGTACCTGCTTCATCTCTTCAATCGCTTGTGCAAGTTGGCGTTCACGGCTGAGCTTCAAACGTTCTTGCTCTAAACGTTGTGATACACCAAAGCCCATGTCTTGCAGCAGAATGTCATCGCCTGCCGCTGTTGCTTGGTTTACGCCCGCACGCACCATGCCCAGCTTGATCGAGTTGTAATCACTCGATTCCACAGAAATGGTGTTGCCATCTAGCTTGTAATTGATTTTTTGCTGGTCGAGGTAATCCAGCACTGGGATCAGTTCTTCGGTTTCGTATGCACCAAGTGGGCGCATTTCCGGTTCTTTCACCCAGAAGAAAAGCATCACGATCAACGCAACACAGATAGAGATGGACAGCACTAATACGACCTGACGAAGTAAATCGAGGTCGCCTACTGCCATATCGAATTTTGACGCACTGCGCTCTTCAAGATCTGGGTTTTGGCTATCCACATCCAAATCTGAGCCAGCGATCAGTGCACCATCTGCGCCGCCATCAGTGACGGTTAAATCTGTAGACTTGTCTGCCACACTTATTACCTAAAATTACACTGGCATGTTCATGAGATCCTTGTAGGACTCAACGAGCTTATTGCGGATTTGTACAGTGGCATCAAATGCAACACTGGACTTGTTACGAGCAATCATAACGTCAGAAAGGGAAACATCGGCATCACCACGGTCAAAACGCGTTTGCAGATCGCCCGATGCTTTTTGAAGTGAGTTTACGTTATTGATGGCTTTCGTTAGGAGATCACCAAAATCTGCCCCAACTTTCGCACCTGTTGCAACGGGAGCGGTGTTGGTCGCTTCCACCATCATGGCGCGCATTTCTGCCTGAATACCATCAACTTTCATTGTCACCTCTAAGCCAAAAGTTTGACTATTAAATAAAACTGATTATTGACACAGCAATTACTGTGCCATAAGACAATAGTGCCGTAGTGTACCCACACTTTTGTCCTATGGCTATTTATGTGAATACTAAGCCGGAATATCGATACCAGCGTCACGCATTTTGGCAAGTTTATAGCGCAAAGTACGTGGACTGATGCCCAGTTTCTCTGCCATTTCTTTACGACGACCGTTACATTCGATCAGCGTTTCCAAAATGATCGCGTATTCTTGGTCACGCAGTTCACCACCGAGTCCTTCACCACCAGCGGCAACACGGTTGATAGATTCTGCTTGTGCGACTGGCTTAACATCTGGCACCACCACTTCTGCATTTTGCACAACATGTTGCAGGCTGCTGGCATCTTGCCAATCTACACCTTCTAGCAAAATGTGTTCTGCATCAATGTCACCGTTTTCACTCAAAATCAGAGCACGTTGAACCACGTTATCCAACTCACGAACGTTACCCGGCCATGGGTATTGAAGCAGCTTATCTAATGCGACTTGAGAGAACTTAGGCACTGGCATACCCATTTTGCTGCAATGACGTTCAGCAAGGTGCTGCGCAAGTGGCGAGATGTCGCCTTTACGCTCACAAAGTGCTGGCCATGAGATTGGGAATACGTTCAAGCGGTAGTACAAGTCTTCACGGAAGTTGCCTTCTGACACGTACTGCTTAAGGTCACGGTTACTGGTTGCTAATACACGAACGTCCAGTTTGATGCTCTTACGGCTACCCAAACGCTCCACTTCGCGCTCTTGAAGAACGCGCAGCAGTTTCGCTTGTAGGCTCAAATCCATTTCACTGATTTCATCCAGCAAAATCGTGCCGCCTTGGGCTTGTTCAAACTTACCCGGACACGCTTGAACAGCGCCAGTAAACGCGCCTTTCTCGTAACCAAATAGTGTCGCTTCCAGCATGTTGTCTGGAATCGCCGCACAGTTAATCGCAACAAAAGGACCGTCTTTACGGTTTGAAGCATTGTGGATGTAACGAGACATGACTTCTTTACCTGAGCCGCTTGGGCCCAAGATCATTACGTTAGCATCCGTGCGTGCCACTTTGTCAGCTAACGCAAGTAGGCGTAGGCTTTTCTCGTCTGCAACGACGGCATCACCGTTGTCATCACTTTTGATTGGTGCGTAACGGCTCACCATGTTCAGCAAAACTTCTGGTGCAAATGGCTTCGCCATGTAATCAATCGCACCTTCTTTCATTGCCGACACGGCGTCTTCAATGTTTGCGTAAGCCGTCATAAGAAGAACTGGCAAGTTTGGCCAATTCTGTTTGATATTGCGTAGCAGAGCCAAACCGCCCATGCCTGCCATTTGTACATCAGAAACCACGATATCCACCGCGTTCGACTTCAGCTTCACTAAAGCGTCTTCTGCACAATCGGCTTCTAACCACTCGTACCCTGCCAGAGCCAGAGTATCCACTAGGGCTTCACGAAGACCTTCATCGTCTTCTACGATCAGCACTTTGCTTTGCGCCATTATGATTCTCCAGTAATTGTTATCGACAAAAGCCGCTTATTGCGCTTCTGCTTGCACTCGCTCTAGCGGAATGCACATGGTAAAGCAGGCTCCATCACCCTGCTCTGAAATAAGTTCCAATCGACCGTCATGGGCACGGCAAACCATTTGAACCACAGCGAGCCCTAACCCGGTTCCTTGAGAACGCGTGGTAAAGAATGGCTCCATGATTTTTGCTTGCAGTTCTTTTGGTACACCCGGACCGCTGTCTTGCACAGAAATGCGCAGTTCACCGTTCACCGGGCGGAAAAAGACATCTATTTGCGATTCCTTTCCAGACATCTGAATCGCGTTCATCACTAAGTTACTCAGTGCTGAAGCAATGGCGTTAGCGTTGCCTAACAGCTCAGTGTTCTCTTCTTCGACTTCTAGGAAGTAGTCGATACTGTTGTTCTTCAGCGCGGTTTCCACCATCGGCTGATATTCGGCAACAAGCTGAGCAATGTTAAAAGGCTTAATGACTTTATTATCACCACCTTTGGCAAAAAGCAGCATATCATTAACCTGCTTCTCCAAATCGTGCAGTCGATCCATTAATTTGCTTTGGAATCGCTCTCTTGTCGCCGGAGGGAGATTTGGCGCACCTAAATTGGATGCATATAGCATGGCGCTCGATAACGGAGTTCTCACTTGGTGAGCCAAAGAAGCCACCATGCGACCAAGCGATGACAGACGCTGCAAGTCACTCACGCGAGATTGCAGTAAACGCGTTTCTGTTAGGTCGGTGATCAGGATAAGTTGACCCGTCGCAGAGGCCGAGATCGCCAAACGAACCTTACGGCCATTACGCAGTGAGACTTCATGACCATCATCTTCGCGCGGATCAAATACCACTTGGATGATGTTGAACCATTTCTCGTTGACCAGTGGGATTTCAAGGATACGGTGCGCTTCTGGGTTGGCTTCGCGTACCACACCGTGTGTATCCAATAAGATCACACCTGCGGGCATCACATCCAAAACCTGCTTATAACGCTCGACCTGATTCTCTACCGAGTCTAAATGGGATTGGTTGGTATTATTGTCCATTCACTGCCTGTCGAAATATCGCCATTTAAAAACTAAAATAGCTTGGTAAGCAATTAGCATACCAAGCTATTTTCTATATTTATCATAGCGTTATACTAACGACAAGAAGTTGACACTAGGAAAAGTGCGCTTTTCTTGTCGGAAAAGACAACAAGCGCAATGGAAAGTGCTTACTTCTGGTGTCAGATAAAACCTAGCGTTGTAGGTTGTATTTGCGCATCTTCTCCACCAAAGTCGTGCGTCGCATACCCAGCATGTCAGCAGCTCTTGCTACGACACCACCTTGTGCTTCTAACGCTTGGCTGATCATGTTGACTTCCATATCGGCTAGAAGCTCTTTCAAGTTCACGCCTTCTGGCGGTAAAGCTTGAGGGGCATTCATGTTGTGGTCCAGATCGCTTTGATCTTCAAAACTGAAGTTCTCAGAGAAGATGTCTTGGAACACGTCACGCTCTTGTTCTTCAACCGAAGTAAACGGGTTACCTTCTGGTTGGAACTCAGGAATATCACTGTAACGGTACTTTGTCGGTAGATGGTTTACGTCGACCAAACTGTTTGGGTAGAGAATGATCATGCGCTCAACAAGGTTGGCAAGTTCACGAACGTTACCCGGCCAGTTGTGTTCCATCAGCGAGTTAATCGCACGAGGAGTGAAGCAAATTGGTTGTCCGCCTTCTGCTTCCAAACGCGTCATTAGCTCTTGTAGCAACAAAGGGATGTCTTGCTTACGTGCTTTTAGCGCAGGCATCTCGATTGGGAAAACATTCAAGCGGTAGAAAAGGTCTTCACGGAACGTGCCGTCGTCGATCATGGTTTCTAGATCGCGGTGCGTTGCAGCTACAACACGCACGTTTACTTTGATCGTGGTGTTGCCACCTACGCGCTCAAAACAACGCTCTTGCAGAACACGCAGCAACTTCACTTGCATCGACATTGGCATATCACCAATCTCATCAAGGAAGATCGTACCACCCTCGGCTAGTTCAAAACGGCCTTTACGTGAGGTCAACGCGCCAGTGAACGCTCCTTTCTCATGACCAAACAGCTCACTTTCCAGAAGCTCTGGTGGGATCGCGCCACAGTTGATTGGCACAAACGGACCATTACGATAAGCAGAATGGTAGTGAATGTTACGTGCGACGACTTCTTTACCCGTGCCAGACTCACCCAAGATCAGCACATTTGCTTCTGTGCCCGATACTTGTTCAATCAAATGACGAACTTCTTGAATGCCTCGGCTTTGGCCAACAAGGCTACGGAAAAGGGTATTTTTGCGCGCGCTTGCGACGACATTAACGCCTTTGCGACCAAGGAAGTCTTTGCAATGACGTAACGCTTCGCTAAGTTGCGGGTAGTTTAAAGGTTGTTCTAATTCACCGACAAAATTTGGCAAGTCATCAACAGGTAGTGGGAAAGAACCCAGAACCAGAAGGGGGATATGGTACGCTTCGTTGAGGTGGGTCATCACCGCTGTCGCAGCACGACCTGCAGAGATGTTACCAACAATGCAACCGGACCAAACGCTAGACCAGTCTACATCGCCTAGCTGATCAGAACTGACAGCTTCGCAACTTTCTCCAACAAATTCCAATATATTGCTTATATTCAAACGACTTGGTGCATCGTCATCGATTACAAGCAGCTTTGCCAAACCTTGCATAAGTAAGAATGATTGCCTTTATTATGGGTGTGTTGCGGCCAGACCTTGATTTGCGCAATTGAGTGTCAGAAAGGTGGGACCACTCTCAATTAACGATAGACAAAATAGGAAAATCAGCAACAAAAAAAAGCCATTAGGGGCCACTAATGACTTCTATTTTATTTGAATAAAAAAATAAGGCAACCAAGCAATAAAGAGGTGTGAGCTTGATTGTAACTTTACTGAACGACTTTCTGTGCAATCAGACACAATACCCTACCAAATAAGTAAGGTATTGTTTTATCTATTAAATGCCTACTTCAGCAGCCGTTAAGTTGTGGAACTCAGTTGGGATCTGGTCCCAAGCTGATTTGATCTCACGAATAATGTCGATAACGTCGTCGATCGGTTGAGGATCGTTTTGGTGGTTCGCTGCCGAGATCTGAGTGATCATGAACTCGTAAAGTGAATCTAAGTTTGATGCAATATCACCACCGTCGTCCATAGACAGACAGCTGCGCAGTGCGATAATGATGTCCAACGCTTTACCCAGACGCTCACCTTTTGCAGGAATGTTGCCTGCTTGCATTGCTGCTTTACCTTGGATCAGACGCTCAATTGCACCCGCCATTAGCATTTGAATGACTTTGTGCGGAGAAGCCGCGCTCAATTGGCTGTCGACTGATACCTTTTTGTATGCTTGCAAAGAACCGCGCATAGTATTCCTCTTTTATATAAATTTTTTGTACTGCTGAAGCGAACGTTGACCATAACGGAACTTATGAAGCTCTTTACCAACATTAGTGGTCTCGTTTTGCATCAGCTCTACAATTCTTTTGGTACGAATGAGCAAGTCTTGCCACTCTGCTTCCTGCCTAACCGATGGATTGCTTTCAACAATGGTTAACAGGTTTTGCAATAACTGTTCCCTGATATCGACCAAACGTTGGATTTCTTCAGCGTTAAAGTCGACTTTTTCCAGTTCTTGCGTAATTAGTTGATCAATATCACTAATTTCAATGAGTTCGTTTTTCATCTATTGACCCAGCGCGTTCATCAACGCCCCCAACTGCCCTTGCATCTTACCTGTGGCGTCTTGCATTGCAGCGAATTTTGCGTGGGTACGTTTTTCTAAACTGTCCATGCGGCGATCTAATGCCGCTTGGTCGTCGCCTAATCTGTAGTTTTGTTCTGTCAGGCTCTTTTCGCGAGTACGGATACTGCCCGTGAAGCCCGTGATGCCTTGAATCGCATCCTCCACACGTTTGGCAAAACCGGTGTTGCCGCCGAAGAACTTCTCTAACTCGTTAAAGTTGTTGTTCAGTTGACGATCCAACATGTCGTAATTGATTTCCAACGAGCCTTGGCGTGTGGTGGTAATACCGAACTCAGTTAAAGATTTCAGGTCTTCTGGGGCTTTTTCAATGGATGTTGAGAACACCGATTTCAGGCGCGCATCAGCGTTACGTACTGTGCTATCGCCCGCGAGCGGCCCTTTCTGGCCTGTTGTCGGATCGACACTGGCGAGCGCTTTTGAAGTTTGGTAGAACGAGTTGTATGCTGAAACAAAATTTTCGATGTCTGCACGAACGCTTTGGCGATCGTACTCTACGCCAATTTCAGCTGGCGGTTTACCCAGTTCGGATTTGCCTTTCAACGTGAGGTTTACACCTTCAATGGCGTCTTCAATCACGTTGTTATGGCTCGACAGTTGTGCAACGCCATCAAGCATCACTTGCGAATCCTGACCCGCTTGCACTTCAGTCATGCCTGAATACACTTCAAAGGCTTTTTGCGCCTCTGCGATCTTTGCCTCTGCGACATCAATTTTCTCAAGACGCTCACGCTCTTCAGGATCGAGCTTGGCACGATGGATTTGTTTCGCTTGCTCTTCCGTCAACTCGCCCCGCTCAACTTTTTGGTCAAGCTCTTGCTTTTCATCGGCAATCTTTTGCTCAATTTCAGCTTTCTCTTGTTCGAGCTGTTGCTTGGCTTCTTTGGTCGTCACGTACGAATCGGTCAGCGTACCAGAGGCAGCATTGTTCCAACCCGGTACGTCTGGAGCTTTCGCAATGGCTTCTTCGTCCAGCTCTAATTCTGGCGGACGGTAAGAATCGAGGAGTGTACCTGAAGCGGTTTCAGTCCAACCAGGGATACTGTCTTGCGGGCGCATACCCGCTCGTTTATTGGCAGCATCAATTGCTTCTTGCCCTGCTTTCGCCGCAGCGGCACCAGCTGCAGAGATCGGTTCATCCGCTGCGCCATCTTGCGCATTCTCTGCCGCTTTTTGTTCTTCAGGAGGTATAGGATTGCCGTCTGCATCTACCTGTTCAAGTTGGTCTGCATCGGTCTTTGACTCTGGTTCTTTCAGAGGTCCAAGTACGGCTTCTGCCGCTTCACGAGCTTCTTCAAGCGCGTTCACTCGGTCTTCCAGAGTTTTGTATTCGAAATGTTTCAGAGGATTACCGGCTTCGGCTTCCACACTGACTTTGATTTGATGGTCCTTGCCTGAAAGGTTTGAGGCAAGGATCAAACGCGGCCCTTCTACGTCGTTAATCACGGAAGCACGTACGCCAGGGTTATCCTTAGCGCCGTTAATTCCACGAACGACATCAACTAGCTTGGAGCTAGAACGGACATTAACGTCGAAGGTGTCATCACCAAGAGAAATCTGCAGCTTACCAGCCCCAAACTTGGCGTCTTCTGGCATAACGTCAGAAGCCACTTTATGGCTCTGTGCAAGCTGCAACACATCGATAGCATACTTACCGGCTATAGCGTCAGTAGTTGCGGTTGCGGATACGATTTTATCATCGGTGGTTTCTACCGTACGAACGGCAAAAGCCTTCTCTTGACGAAAATTCGCCATGAGATTTTTCATCGTATCCAACGATTCTCTGAGTCGCCCATAGGCACTGATGCTGGCGTCAATTGTCATACGCTCGTTGTCGATGCGTTGCTGCTTTGGCACACGCTCGGCATCTACAATTTTGCTGACCATGGAATTGATATCCATGCCGCCAGACATCCCCAAAGGGCCTAAACTCATCAAATCACCTCAAAAACGACTTACACCTTTTCAACTAACAAACCGCGGTTAGCTGTGTGCTCAGCTAGGCGACGCAATACCACGAGCATTTCTTCATCAGGGATCTGACGAATTACATCACCAGTTGTGGCTTCGTAAATCGTCACGACGTCTCGGCCCGATTCTTCATCGACTCGAAACGCTACCCCTTTATTCATGGCGCTCACAAATTCATTCATTTGCTCGACCATTTTTTCGCGTTCTTCTTTGTTCAGCTCTTGGCGAGATTCCGCCATTTCAATCGCAGCTTGAACAGAGAGTTCGCGTTCGGCATCGTTCGGTTTTTCAACGGGAACGGTGCCGTTAGAACTTGCTGTGCTAGGCGTGCCTATGCCATTTTCTTTAGCAACTTTTGTGCCACTCGGTGTGCCGTAAGGCTGGATGTTCGATGCGTAGGAGGATATTTCCATTACAATCTCCCTTCCACCTTATGAGCTAACGATTAGGTCTATCGCTTTGGTGATGGTATCACTAGGCTGAGTCGACCCAATTAGCCCAACAAGCTCAGCGCTGCAGATGGTGACTGCTTCGCTTGTGCCAAGATTGAAGTACTTGCTTGTTGAAGGATTTGCGACTTAGTCATTGCTGTCGTTTCCTTCGCGTAGTCAGTATCTTTAATACGGCTGTTAGACGCGTTAACGTTCTCGTTAATGTTGTCTAGGTTGCTGATAGCGTGGTTGAAACGGTTTTGGAATGCACCAAGAGACGCACGTTGGCTATCTACTGATTTTAGTGCGCCATCAATGATAGCTACCGCTTCTTGAGAACCTGCAACTGTTGTTACGTCGATGTCTTTAACTGTTACGTCTTTTGCATCGCCGAAACCAATTTCACCCGCTAGGTTGCCAGAGAACTCAACATCGCCAGTTACTTTTTGAGAAGCAGCAAATACTTGTAGCTTACCGTCTTCGCCTACTGATGCTTTCACATCGTCGCTCTGACCGTTGATGTAAGTTGCTAGCTGCTCGATATCATCGCCTTGTTTCGCGTTGATAGTCAGCTCTTTCTCTTCACCTTGCTTGTTGGTGTAGCTCATCTTAAGTTCAGTTTTGTCACTTACTGTCCAAGACGCGTCTTTACCATCTTCTGCTGCGTAGCTCTTACCGCCCATTGCAGAAGTATCAGAACGTAGGTTGCCCATAGAAAGCATTACTGCTTCACCAGAGTCCGCACCGATTTGGAAAGATTGAGTACCGTAAGTACCGTTAAGAAGCTTGTTACCACCGAAAGAGGTTGTTTCAGCAATACGGTTTAGTTCGTCGTTAAGTGCTGTAACTTCTTCTTGGATCGCTACACGTTCTGATTTTGAGTTCGAACCGTTCGCAGATTGAAGCGATAGGTCACGCATACGTTGTAGGATGTTGGTAGATTCATTCATTGCACCTTCAGCAACCTGTGCAATAGAAATACCGTCGTTCGCGTTTTTCACAGCCATGTCTAGACCACGGCTCTGTGCGTTCAAACGGTTAGAAATCTGTAGACCGGCAGCATCGTCTTTCGCGCTATTGATTTTATAACCCGAAGACAAACGC
This sequence comes from Vibrio sp. HENC-03, assembly GCF_000305755.2. NCBI lineage: Bacteria > Pseudomonadati > Pseudomonadota > Gammaproteobacteria > Vibrionales > Vibrionaceae > Vibrio > Vibrio sp. HENC-03. The sequence continues at coordinate 197,333 of NZ_JH976127.1, forward strand.
TCCATTGATTTTTGTTGACCTTCAGCCGCTTGGTTTAGGTAACGCTGTGCGGTCATCGCAGAAACGTTAGTATTAACGTTAATCGCCATAGTTGATCTCCTTAAGGCTTTAGTTGATGCACCGTCGTGTCTCTCACCTCACTTAGGTACATCTCATTTCTCTCAGTCCCTTTAACGGCGGCCTATAAATATCCTTTAGGAGAAATTTTCAATTTTTTGCGATTATTTTCTTTGGCTTACTGAAGTGTGATGAATCTCTAATATTGTAACTGGAGGTAACTCAAGCTTATCCAAACCTCAAAAACAGACATAAAAAAACCCAGCCGAAGCTGGGTTTACTCGCTCATCTCTCACCACGAGCCAATGAGGTTCTTGTCTTAGGTTAGAAATTAACCTAGAAGACTTAGCGCTGAGTTAGGCGCTTGTTTCGCTTGCGCAAGGATTGAGCTTGACGCTTGCGATAGAATTTGTGACTTGGTCATTTGAGTCGTTTCTTTCGCGAAGTCTGTATCTTTGATACGGCTCTTCGACGCGTTCACGTTCTCGTTGATGTTATCCAAGTTGCTGATTGCGTGGTTGAAACGGTTTTGGAAAGCACCTAGCTCTGCACGGTGGCTGTCTACGTATTTCAATGCCGCATCAATGATAGCCACAGATTCTTGTGCGCCACCTACTGATGTTACGTCGATAGTATCAACTGTTACTTTCTTACCGTCGTTTAGACCTAGCTCACCAGATAGGCCGCCAGAGAATTCAACGTCGCCTTCAACTTTGTTGTTACCAGCGAAAACTTGCAGTTTACCGTCTTGATCTACTGACGCTTTAACTAGGTCAGTTTGACCGTTGATGTACGTCGCTAGCTCTTCGATATCGTCACCCGCTTTCGCGCTGATGTTGATT
>NZ_JH976128.1:0-181191 GCF_000305755.2 Vibrio sp. HENC-03
AATTGATTTTCCGATGTAGCGGTTTCCGACGTCTCGGAAAACCAAGTAGTTCTCTCAAAGTTACTTTTATTAACGGCGCATGCCCTGTTTTCTTTAGAAAAAATTTTAGATTTTTTTGAAAATAATTCGTTTGGAGAGGTAATCGTGACGAAGTGGATAAAAAAGCAAAAAAACTTTCATTTTTCGCTAAAGCTTCTTTTCGAATTGTCGATACAGGCTGATTTTGCGTTAAATTCGTGTGGTGCGAACCATTAGCCAAGCAGCGTCAAAGCAAGGTTTGGCGCTTGTTTTGCTTGTGCCAGAATCGAAGTGCTGACCTGTTGTAAGATCTGCTGCTTCACCATTTGCGTGGTTTCTTTGGCGTAATCAGTATCTTGAATGCGGCTGTTCGAAGCCGCTAGGTTTTCGTGGATATTATCCAGATTATTGATCGCATGATTAAAGCGGTTTTGATACGCACCTAACTCAGCACGACTGCTGTCCACTGTTTTCATGGCGTCATCTAGAATACCGACCGCCATTTGAGCACCACCCACCGTACTGATATCAATTTTATCTACCGTTCGTTTTACAGTGACATACTTATCAAGCTCTAACTCATCACCCAAACCACCACTGAAGGTTGGTCCAGGGTATCCTATGGCATCTTTATAGGACATCAGTAACTGCAGTTGCCCCTCTTCATTAACAGACGCTTTTACTTTATCGGTTTGCCCATTAATGTAAGTAGCGAGTTCTTCTATATCGTCGCCTGCTTTAGCTTCAATACGGATCTCCTGCTCTTCAAAATTGTTATCACGATAGTGGATAACAATATCGTTGTTTCCGTTTTGAACCGTCCAATCGGAGCCGAGCCTTTGAGATGATCTCATAGAAAAGCTAGCAAAAGATTCCGGCTGCATAGTCCGTAGGCCAATTTGTACCGCTTCACCAGCAGTTGCACCGATTTGAAAAGACGATGTGCCAAATGTGCCATTCAGTAGTTTACGCCCACCAAATGAGGTGGTTTCCGCAATACGACTTAACTCATCATTTAAAGCAGAGACCTCTTCTTGCAGTGCAGTGCGTTCCGCTTTGCTGTTTGAACCATTGGCTGATTGAAGCGACAAATCACGCATACGCTGCATGATGTTAGTCACTTCATTCATCGCGCCTTCGGCAGTTTGCATGATGGAAATGCCGTCGTTCGCATTACGCACGGCAACATCCAAACCACGCATTTGCGATTGCAGACGGTTGGAGATTTGCAGACCCGCAGCGTCATCCTTTGCGCTGTTAATACGCTTCCCTGAAGACAAACGCTCCATGGATTGGTTCAGCATGTCAGTTGCACTGGTCAAATGACGCTGTGCGACAAGTGCTGCCACATTGGTATTAACGGTGATCGCCACGAGTAAAGGTCCTGAAATTAAGGCTTTGGATACTTATCGACCAAATTGCAGAAAGGTTTAGTGTTTTTTTATGAAAAGTGATGTAGTTACGCATTTCCTGACGAGACAGCGAATAGCAAAAAGCCTAGTGATGGCGCACTAGGCTTTGCATTTATGAGCAAAGACGACTCAGATTATTTTCTTACTTCGCTGCTTGAGTTGGCCGCAAGAGTAACTGTCACATAACTCACTCGTTGTCCGTTAACGTGCTTGTGCTCAGCAGGAACAGACTGCCCATCAACAACAAGCGTCGGGTAATCGCCATAGAACCAAGCTTCCCACTCTAAGTTTTGCTCAGAGGTATTGGTTAGCGTCGACCGTTCTAATCCATCATGACGCAAAGTTAGCTCGTGCTCTCCCATCGGAAGTTGCTCAACTTGAAGCCAGTCAATATCGGTTGTTAGATGAGACGCGGTTACAACTCGATGGTTTGCCGCATCAGGCTTGATGCCCATCAACCCCTCAATGGTATTCGAAATAAAGGTAAAAGAGATTTCAGGATAGTCACCGTTAGTACCTTGAGTTGGACGCTCATGGGGCTCATCTTTGATATCCATGATGTACTGCATCCACTTCCATGCTTCTGCATTGCGATTGTAAGGGAAGTAGGTTTCTGGGATATAAGTGTAAGCCTCAATGTTGTATGGCGCTTCCGGCGTACTGCCTATACCATCGCCCAGATTTTCTGCAATAAAGTCTAAGTAGCGCTCGTTACGTTCTCCAGGTTCAGTGATCAGCTTCATTGGCATGAACCAACTGTTTTCTTTACCGAAGTCATTCATACGGAAACCATCACGCTGAACGATGTTAACGTAGTTATCCAATGGTTTATTTGGATCCGCAATACTCCATTCTTCATTAAAGAAGTCTTTAAGTTGCTGTGCTTTCTCTTGCCAAAGCGCCGCCTCGCTGTACTCTTCACGAGCCCCAAGCATTGCAGCATACGCGACCGTCGCTTGGTATTGAGAGCCTATGCCATCACCGGCTTCGATTGGGAATTCGCCACGCTCGTTGTAAGTTGCGGATCCTTCAAAAATACCACCATAACCCTCGGCAATACCGTTAGGATCTTGATCGTCGTGAAGCGCGATATAATCCGTTAGCACCTTGGTGTAAAAACGCCATAAATCTGGGTCTTCGATGTAACGCTTGTCTCCTGTCCATTGATATTGCTTCCATGCTTTTTCCACAAACTCAAATTGCGCAGGCACTTCACGTACAAACCAGCTGTCATCTTTGTAGTCAATGGTATGTGGCGTGCCATCAAAGTTAACCGCCCACAAGGTATACCATTTTCTTGATTCCGTAGAATGCTTAGCGAAGGTCTTAAACATCGAAAAGTTTTCGGCATCTAGACCTGCGATTTTGGCTCCGCTGGCTTGATGTAAGAAGTCGCGAGAGTAGAAAGCCGTTCGGTCAAAATAACCAGCCCAATAAGATGGAATATAGTCTGCGGTGCCATCACCGTCATTATTGTTCTCATCACGGTTAACCAGATCATGCTGCCCTGTCATAACGAAGCGACGTGTTTTATCAATTGCCCATTCAAACGAACCTTGAAGTTTCTGATTCGAGGACGTGACGACAACCTGCTTCTCTTTTTCAATCGCCGTTAATGTCCATTTTTCTTCTTTGCCATTTGCATCTGTTACTACCGCTTGCACTGGTTGAGTAAAGTCCACGATTTCACCCACATCCAAGCTTGGTCGACTTTGTTCAGAAACCAAAAGGGTACTCACCGTTATGGCACTTAAATCGGTACCATAAGGCACTTGGAACTCGACGGTTCGCTGAGTTTTATCAATGCCCGTCACACCGACCTGTTGCTCGGCTTTAAATTGGATGATTTGATTAAAACTAACAGGCTGGCTCTTGTTCACTCTTACCAAAGACACACTGTCGACGCTCACCCCACCGACATCAGATCCTGTAAACCAGACTTTAATTTGCTCGCCTTTCTCTAGTGGAATAGCTGGCAGAGTATTTGGCTTATATATTTCACCCTCTGCATTTTCGTCTTTGGTTTTTTCAATCGTCTGGCTGACTAGAACCTCATCGGTCAGATTACTCAAGCCAAGAATGGCGTCATCACTTGGGCTGCTTATGTAGGCGGATAAATCATAAAAGCCCGTCTCAGGAATAGTGACTGTTTGGCTTACATGATGGTTAGTTCCGGAGGCAATCCTCGCCATCGACTCACCAACATAAGCGTCTTCATACTTCACATTGGCAAACCAGTAGCTCCATCCTAAACCGTCATTTTCAAAGGTAGAATTTGAGACAAGGTTGTCGCCTTTCGAAGAATCATCATCAGACGAGCTATTACAACCGGACAAAGCAAGGGCGACAAGAATCGCTGAAGCAAGTATTTTCAGTTTCATTTTTTTCTCGTTCGTAGGGATAGCGTGGTTATTGGATAACGTTTATTCGGGATGCTGCCGGCGACATGAAATGAAGACGCCGGCATGTTTATTGTTAATTTTTAATAGCTATAAGGAGCGTTAAACCGCTTGAATGGATTCTGGAGAAACTTTCGTTTTCTCATCAGAATCGTTGGCTACGATATGGTCGTATTTCTCGGTCAGATGATCCTGAATTTTTTGGTGGTAAGCACCGTTGAGTTTGTAGAAACGGAAGTACACAACCAAAGCGATAGCGAAGAAGAACGCTGGCAGCCCAACCATGATGCATTGCATGCCAAAGACGGTTTCAGGGCTTTGTTCCATGTTCGGTACATAATCCACTGCGGTAAGTGCGATACCAATGAAGAAAGCCGCAAAAGCTGAACCAGCTTTAACCACCAACGTTTGTACTGAGTACGCGATACTCTCGCAGCGTGAACCTAGCTTGTACTCACCGTAATCCACTGTATCCGCCACCATAATGACGTTCAGTACCCAAAATAGCGCCGTACCGATTTGCAATAACACACCCGCAGTAGAAATCAGCAGGATGCTTTGTTTGTCGTACATGCCTACGTAGATAAGGACTGCACTGCCTAGGATTGGGAAGCTCGATGCACACGCCCACAACACTCGGCGTGAGAACATTTGCGCCAATTTAGGGAACAAAACCAGTGTAATTAGGTTCGCGATACCAGCGTAAGCCATGTAGTAAGGGAAAAGTTCCTCATTTCCAACCACATACGTGAAGTAGTAAACCGCAAAGGCTGTGATGATGTTGGTAGCGAGGTTGTATGACAGTGCCATACAAAGAACGCTAGTCAGTTGGTCATTTTTGTAGATAAGCGAGAGAAGCTTCTTCAGCGAGACTTTTTCTTCAGGTTTCGTTATGTCAAGGTTGCTGGTTGAGTAGCGCTCTTTCACGTTACGTAGCGTGATGTAAGTTGAGACAAGGAAACAACCGACAAGCAAAATCGCAAACACTTGGAAACCAAATCCTTTGTCGTCGCCACCGACATAATTGACGAACGGCATTGCGATTGCGGCGGTAACAATCCATGCAAGGCTGGCGAAGAATCGAGGGTATGGCACAAGCTCTTCACGCTCACGTTTGTCCAGAGTGAGTGTCGGAACCAGTGACCAGAAAGGAATATCCATTAAGGTGTAGGTCATGCCCCACAAAATGTAAGTCACTGCTGCATAAGCAACAAGCCATGGTCCTTCGATGTGATGTGCACTAAACAACATGAGCAACACCACTGAGTTGGTGATGGTACCAATTAAAATCCAAGGTTTAAATTTACCCCAACGCGTGCGGGTATTGTTCACGATCCAGCCCATAATTGGGTCATTCACTGCATCCCAAATACGCGCAATTAAAAAGATGGTTCCCACCACGGCAGCCGAAATACCAACAACATCGGTGTAGTAGAACATCAGGTACATGTAAACGATGGTGATAGCGAAGTCTTTACCAAATGCGCCAAAGCCGTAGCTTAGCTTGGTATTCATAGAGATACTCATTTGTTACTCCTTACGCCCCCTCATCGAGAAGGCGCAGTATATTCACGTTATTGTCGTTTTTATTGATATTGGTTTTGTGATTCTGGATTTACTGATGCACCCACGCTGGCAACCAACCTTCGTGTGCTTCAATCAAGTCATCAACAAGGGCATAAATTTCTTCAATTCCAAGCACTGCTGCGGTATGAGGATCAAGCATGGCGGCATGATAGATACGATCTCGGTTTTCAGTGAGGATGGCTTCCGTCAGCAGAGTCTGAACATTGATGTTGGTCTGCATTAATGCCGCTAAGTGATTTGGTAGTCGGCCAGCTTTGATCGGTTGCACGCCATTTGCGTCGACCAGACAAGCTACCTCCACACAACAACCTTGTGGCAAGTTGTCAATTAACGCTTCATTCTTCACGTTGCCGTAGATAACGCTTGGCGTGCCTGTCCAAATCGAGTTCATGATGGTGCTCGCGTATTCATGGGACTCTTTGACGGTGATTTGATCCGCGTTTTTGAAGTCTTCGAGGTCTTTTTTCCAGTCAGCAATTTGTTCTACACAACGTTTAGGATATTCATCAAGTGGCACTTTATAACGTTCAATCAGATCTGGGCGATTTGGTTTGATGAAATATGGGGTGTATTCAGAAAAATGTTCTGATGATTCCGTCACGAAGTAGCCTAACTTCTTAAACATTTCGTAGCGGACTAGGTTGGTACAGCGACCGTTGTGATGCAAACCCGGCTTCGGCGCTTTGCCCGATTCAAATGCCTCAAGCAAATCAGGATAAATGTCGACATACTCCCCCTGCTCGTTTTTCTTTTCGAACGTAAGGTAATAAGCCATGTGGTTAATGCCCGCACAGGTGTAGCGAAGGTCTGAATATTCGATATCAAGGTCGCGAGCCAGCTCTTCTGCCGTCCCTTGCACGGAATGACACAAACCCACTTGTTTGATGTGAGGGTATTTCTCATACATCGCCCAAGTGTTCATCGCCATTGGGTTAACGTAGTTGAGCATAGTGGCATTTGGGCACACTTCAGTCATGTCTTCACACACACTCCAAAGGTGAGGAATAGTGCGCAGTGAACGCATGATGCCGCCAGGGCCTAAGGTGTCGGCGATGGTTTGCTCCAAACCGTGACGCTTGCAAACCTCAAAGTCCGTTACAGTGCATGGCTCATACCCACCGATTTGGAATGCGATAACGACAAAGTCTGCGCCTTGCAATGCTTCTTTTTGGTTTAAGTGACAAGTGATCGTCCCCGTCGCACCGGATGATTCCATCAACTTGCTTACGACTAGGTGTGATTCCTCCAAGCGGATTTCATCAATATCCATCAAGGCAATTTGCGCCCCTTTGAAGGCCGGCTTATGGAACACATCGCCAAGAATGTTCTTCACAAAAATCGTAGAACCCGCACCGATGAATGTGATTTTAGGGCTTTTCATAGTTGAATCCTTTTTGCTTTCATACTTTTGTTTCGATGCATTTAAGTTACACCTGTCGCAAGGCCGAATTCGTCTCAGATAAACCAATCACTCTCCCGTTTCCTAATATTTAAAATCAACCAATAAAAATTCTTAGGAAATGGGATATTTTTGTGTAAATCACGGATAAAAAAGGTGGGAAGATACACTGAGGCTTGCTAGCACGGCGATTTAAGTCACATAACCAAAATCTTATAAAACAGAGTAATCGGTGTTTTTGAAGCTGTTCTGAGTTTTGTTTCAACAGATTTAGTACAAAGAACTTATACAGTTTCCTAAGAGGTGGGCGATGGCGAAGGTAGAGTCCAAGGCAGAGTTAGATACATTGAAAGTCGTGATTCAAGATAAGTATTCTTCCGAAACAGTTTCTGTAAGCCCACTTTCGCTGTACTCATCTTATGAAAAAATCGATATCGAGCTTAGGCCGCCCCACTCTATGCCGGGTTATCACTGGCACGGACAAGTAGAGGTAAACATTCCTTTCGGGGATGATGTCGAGTACATCATTAACGGCAGTCCAATAGTGGTGAAAGCAGGCTCGATAGGATTGTTTTGGGCATCGGTTCCTCATCGGCTCACCAATCCGGGCAAAAGTCATAATATGGGGATCATCAATATTCCGATACACCACTTTATGTCTTGGACGCTAAATCGAGACTTCGTCAATCAGATCACCCATGGTTGTGTGCTGCAATCAAACGCCAGTTCATTAGTCAGCGAGTTTGAGTTAGCACGCTGGGCAGAAGAAACAAGCCACCCTTCGGAAAGTCGCCAGCAATTAGCGATTGATGAAATTGGCTTGATGTTAAAAAGAATGTGCTTAGATGGTTGGCAACAACTGAGCATCAATAAACAAGAGAAGTCGACCAAAAAAGGCGTCTCCAAACACTCGCAGTTTTACGTCAGTCAAATGCTGGAATACATTGCCACCCATCATAACCAGCCGATCACGATAAAAGATATTGCAGAACACATTGGATTGCATACTAACTACGCGATGAACGTGTTCCAACGAACCATGCAGATGACCATCAAGCAATACATCACGGCAATGCGGATTAACCACGCCAGAGCGCTGTTGAGTGATACCGACCGAACAATTTTAGATATCGCTTTAACGGTAGGTTTTAATTCTAGCAGCCGATTTTATGAGACTTTTCAGAATTATATTGGTGTAACGCCAACGCAATATCGCAAGAAGTCACGAGAAGATCATCGCTGGAGCAGTCACAGTACTAGCCCACTTTACGAACTAGAGAAAGGCGCCATTGATGGCAAAAGACCACTGACGGTCAGTTAGTCTTATCAGGCAAGAATGAGGGGAAACAAAAAAGGCAGATCACTCTGCCTTTTTAATCATTGGAGGGTTAGCGAAGAATTACTTAATCGCCAATTCCGCTAGCATTTCTTGTGAAGGAGCGAAGAAGTACGCACCTGTTACCGCTTTAGTGAAGCGAAGCAGTTGGTCAGTCTTACCATCTGTCACGCCGTACATGCTTTCAAGCATAACTTTGATGTTGTGGATAGTGTTGCAGTAAGAGATGAACAACAGACCGTGTGCGCCCGTTACTGTACCGTATGGCAAGCTGTGACGAACGATCTTAAGGCCTTTGCCTTCTTCTTTGATGTCCACACGACCCACGTGAGAAGCGGCTGGAACATCTTCTAGCTCGATAGAATCTGGCTTAGTACGGCCAATCACTTTCTCTTGTGCAGATACGTTCAAACGGTTCCATGCAGGAAGGTTGTGCTCAAAGCGTTGAACCATCACGTAACTACCACCAGCGAAAGCACCGTCTTTGATCAATGCTACGTCAGCACGTGCGTCGCCTTTCGGGTTCTCTGTACCATCAACAAATTCTGTCATGTCACGAGCATCTAGGTAACGGTAGCCGTATGTTTCGTCAACAATTGTTACGTCTTCCGCTGTGTCCACTAGGAATTTACGAAGAACGTAGAAGTGCAAATCGTGGCGCGTTGAATGACAGTGGATCAGTACATCAACGTCTGATGCCGGAGCAATCACGTCCCCTTCACCCAATTGTGGAAAATCAATCAACTCTTCTGGCATTTGCATGTTTAGGTGCTGCCAGAAAGACTTAGTGAATGCGATAGAAATCGTTAGGTCTGCACCTGGTTGGTTCGCATTGAGCTCTTTTACTAGCTCAGGTAGCGCTTTTAGTTTCGCCAGTACGTTTTCACGGTTTTGGTTCACTTTTAACTGAGTGTAAAGTGCAAATGGTCCTGCTTCAGGCACAATCGCCGTTTGAGCTTGTGACATTGAGAAATCCTCTATACATTGCCCCATGCGGGAATTTTTTGTTCTTAATTCTTCGATGGCTGTTCTTCTTTGTGCTCAACTTGTGGCACGTTGAAACAGTCTTTCACCCATCTTCCATTAAAAAGATAGATCATAAACCAAACTAACAGGGTAATAGTGAGCGCGTTTGCCCAGTTGAATACACCATGTTCTAAGTAGACATGATACATGGTCTGAACCAATTGAATACCGCACAAGATCAAAGTCATGGCACGACCATGCTGGGTAATTTGATTCACCCAACCTCTGTCTGGATGGCGCAAGCCCATCAACCACATCAATAATAAACTTGGAATACCCATCGATAGTCCGAGATATAGCGTATTTGAGTCCGGATAAACAATCGATAATATCTTGCTACCGCTGTCTCTACTCACTCCTGCCATGGCAAACACCACCCAAGAGCGTGCTAGGAACATCCACCCTAGCCATAACATAATTGGCGCTTTCAAAAATCCATGAGCGTCGTACTGATCAAATGAGTAACGCACAATATCGTCTTCTTAGTTTCATAAAAACGCCACTTTAACTGATCGCTTCAGAGTTGCAACCCAGCAAAGCTGAGAACTAAAGTTCATTTCATCATCTTACGCAGGTAAACTAGGTTTAGATTTACAGTGACGTCGATGGAAATATGAAGAAGAAAAACACAGCAGCACCCGTTCCTTCCCAAGAAACCCAAACAGAAGCGATGAAGATTGCTAAATCCACGCAAAAGCCAGGGCAAACCAAAGAACAGACTAAACTGATCGCTCAAGGTATTGAGAAAGGCATTGCTCAGTACAAGAAGCAGCAGAAAGAGCGCAATCGACAAGCCGATAAAGCGAAGAAAAAACAGCAGAGAGAAAAACAACGCCAAGTCGATGACGTGGTTGAACTAGATTCAGCAAACGTTGAAGCACCAACGAGCAAACCTGCCGTCTTACCTTGGGCGCTATTGGTTTTGAGTTGGGCAGGTTTTGCGGCTTACATCATGATGGGGAAATAGCATGCAACGATATGTGATGATAGGAAGCATCGCATTGGCTTTGATGGGGTGTTCATCACCATCCATACTGCTAACTGAACTAGGTAGTGATGTGCAGATCCGCATTGATAGCCAGTTCAATCCAGATCAATGCGAGTACCTAGGTGAAGTCACTGGCAGCGAAGGGCATTGGTATAATTACTTGTTCTACACCAACGATGCCATGATGCATGGTGCGATGGCCGATTTGAAAAACAACGCCGCTTTGCTCGAGGCCGACACCGTTTACATGGTCTCACCTCAAGACTTTGTGACTTCTTTCAGCGTGCTAGGTACTGCCTACCGCTGCCAATAAGCGTTTTCCAGACGTAAAAAAAGCCAGCAATTGCTGGCTTATGCACGAAATCCAAGACTGCTAGCGATATCTCCCTCTCGCTCAAGAACCCATTGACTGTCAAAAGGTCCCCAATCCGAAAGTTGGTAATAGCCGTCGTTATGACGTCGACCATCTTGAACGAAGATGAGTTCGATGCCGATCCCCGGTAATGCCTTGAGTACATCTTGAATAGTACGACGAGGCCACCCCGTTCTTTCGATCAATTTTGGTACATTTGGCCTTTCTAGGTTTTCCACCAACAAGGCCAAATATAGCCGCCTTGCAAAAACAGGACTCAATTCCATTGACACCTCCTAAAATTGTGCTGATTCATTATTTCTTTTTTGCTCGGCGAGATGTTGCGTTTGATCAATAACTCGACTTTTCCGTGCTATTTAGCCGAGTTTTTTATCAATCTGATCACCATTTGATGGAGGAATGAGCTACAAAATAAGCCTGAATAGAGCACTGACCTGTGAAATATTCGCCGCATGATTTTGTCACATTGGTTGCTTCTTGATAGGATGCTTGAACAGCCAAAAACAATGCAAAATCGGGCGTTCCATAGCGCAAACCGATAAGTAAAGTACAAAGAGAAAAGGAAATAATATGACGATCACTATGTTCGGCATCCCAAACTGCGACACGATTAAAAAAGCCAAGAAATGGCTAGAAGCGGAAAACGTTGCTTTTGATTTTCACGACTACCGCAAACAAGGTATCGATGCGGCAATGGTGACGGAATTTTGTAACGCACTAGGTTGGGAGCAAGTTCTGAACAAGCGTGGCACGACTTTCCGTCAACTGACTCAAGAGCAAAAAGATTCTCTTAACGAAGAAAACGCAATCGCGCTGTTAGTAGAAAATCCAGCGATGATTAAGCGCCCAATCTTGAAAGTTGAAGACCAACTTCATATCGGTTTCAAAGCAGACCAATACGCGACCATTTTTAACTCTTAATTTAAGGAACACTCAAGGATGACAGACAGTCCAGTACTGGCACTTGCTAAAGACCTGATTAGCCGCCAGTCCGTAACGCCTGAAGATGCAGGCTGCCAGGAAGTAATGATCGAGCGATTGAAAGCGCTTGGTTTTGAAATCGAAGTCATGGTATTTGAAGACACCACTAACTTCTGGGCTCGCCGTGGTACAGAAGCGCCACTGTTTGCTTTTGCCGGACACACAGACGTTGTGCCAGCGGGTAAGTTAGAACTGTGGGATACACCACCATTTGAGCCGACCATTATCGATGGTTACCTTCACGGTCGCGGTGCAGCCGACATGAAAGGCTCACTGGCGTGTATGGTGGTTGCGGTTGAGCGCTTTATTGCTGAAAACCCAGACCACAAAGGCTCGATCGGCTTCTTGATCACTTCAGACGAAGAAGGCCCATTCATCAACGGTACCGTTCGCGTTGTTGAAACCCTAATGGAGCGCGGCGAGAACATCGACATGTGTATCGTTGGCGAACCTTCAAGTACAGAAGTGGTTGGTGATGTAGTGAAAAATGGCCGTCGCGGCTCCATCACAGGCGACCTAACCGTAAAAGGTACACAAGGTCACGTGGCCTACCCTCACCTTGCAAACAACCCAGTTCATCAGTCTCTAATGGCTATCCATGAGCTTGCCACTACAGAGTGGGACCAAGGTAACGACTACTTCCCTCCGACTAGTTTCCAGATCCCGAATGTTTCAGCAGGGACTGGCGCGTCTAACGTCATTCCTGGCGAGTTCAACGTTCAATTCAACCTGCGCTTTAGTACTGAACTCAGCAATGAAATGATCGTTCAACGCGTCACTGAAACGCTGGATAAACACGAGTTAGACTACGATCTAAAATGGACCTTCAACGGCGACCCGTTCTTAACTGACACTGGCGCATTGCTAGACGCAGTGGTAGCAGCAGTTGATGAAGTAAACCACACTAAACCAGCGCTTCTGACAACAGGCGGTACATCTGATGGTCGCTTTATCGCCCGCATGGGTGGTCAGGTAGTTGAACTTGGCCCTGTTAATGCGACGATTCATAAAGTGAACGAGTGCGTGAAAGTGGACGATCTAGAAAAGTTGACTGACATGTACGAGAACACCTTAAAGCATCTGTTAGCAAAATAGCACCTACGTGTGTAGCAAGTAGTATTTAGCGAGAACACCATGACACCAGAGCAACTTACCGGAATCACTGACTCGCATCTGCAATCCACTTTAGTGGGTCAAAAAGCCTTTATGCTTCATCCAGAGGTCGCAGATGATTTGTTGCAGATGATTGATGCCGCAAACAAAGCGGGCTTTAAGATGGAAATTGCCAGCGGATTTCGCGATTTCAACCGCCAAAAAGCGATCTGGAACGGTAAGTTTGCCGGTGACTTAACCATCTTAGATTCTCACTCCCAGCCTCTAGACAAGGCGAAACTCAGTGATGAACAAAAGCTGATGGCCATTCTTCGTTGGTCTGCCCTACCGGGCGGAAGCCGACATCATTGGGGTTGTGATTTTGATGTCTACGCGCGTAACTTGCTACCGTCAGACACACAATTGCAATTAGAGCCGTGGGAATACTTAGAAGGTCACCAGTTACCTTTCTATCAATGGTTAGCAGCCAATTTAGAGCGCTTTGGTTTCTTCTTCCCTTATCAGCAAGATCTGGGGGGCGTTGCCATTGAACCCTGGCACATCAGCCATCGCTTTGTAGGGCAGCAATGCCTAACTCATTTGACGCCCGAAGTTCTGAGAAATCAGCTCATTGAGCAAAATCAGATCGATAACATTGCAGGGATTGACGTCATATTGAATAATTTGGATAAGGTCGTTACCAAATTCATTCACAATATCACGCCGCCGGAGGCTCTATGATCGAACTCTTAACCAACCCTTGGGTCATTATCATCATAGTGGTCAGCATCGTGGTGGGGAATATTGCTGCGCTCAAGTACACCGCAAAAATGAAGTTTGGTCAGATGGATAAAGGTCGTAAGAACGATTTAGATAAGCTGAACGAGCTGGATAAAGAACGCTACAGCGAAAATGGTGAGAAGAAAGACGACTCTCGTTAATATCTCATTTGAGCTTACTCTGAGCTCAAACCAAAGTACTGAGTACTCTCATTAAAACAAATACTAAAAAGGGACCAAGAAGGTCCCTTTTGTTTATCTGTGTCTAACTACTTAGCTGTTTTAAGTAATTAATCTTTCACTACCGCAGCCAATACTGGCGCAAGTGACTTCAAGAATTCTTCTTCTACTGGCTTACCAGAAGAGTCGGTAATGTTGATAGAAGTACGGTTACCCAAGTCACCCAATAGGAAAGTGTATTTACCTGCGGCTAGGTCTACTGGTTTCACGCCGATGTCATTCCAGAAAGCATCATCAGGTGATGCGTATTTCGCTGTCACCGTGCCTTGAGATTGGCTGCGCTCTTCAATAGTGAAGCCCATCTTCGGCATGACATCTGGCAGGCGGTTCCACACTACGTTGTATTGAGCACGAGCAATGATTACTGGCAGACCGCTGCGGTCTTTACCCATGGTAATTGGGATGTGCTTCACTAGCTCTTGTGCTTTACGCTGTGCTTCTTCACGAACGTGCTGGTCATAACGAGCAGTAACCAAGTTAGTCATAAACACGTTGTAACGCTCACGGTTAGTACGTGTTACTTCTTTAACTTGATTGCCTTCACGCCAATCAATCAAGCTCACTTTAAAGCCATGGCGACCGTTCATCTCACCACGAGTAATTTCGTAGCGGCTGCCGATTTCCATGTCTTCATCTGGTGAGTTCCAAGTTACCCAACCCGTTTCGATACGATTGTCGGTTTGGTTTTCTACTGGGATCTTGTTTTCAGCAACCATGTCTTGAACGGTTTGCCAAACTTTATCCAATTCATCCTTGCGAAGCAGCCACAGTGTTACTTCACCGTCATTGCTGCGATCTAGGCGAGCACCAGGGATCAATTCCAATACTTGCTGCGGCGGACGAATATCCACTTCTTTACCAATACCACCAGCGTACTCACCTTGTGGGATGCGGTAGTTAGGGTAAAACTGAGGAACAGCACCTGCGGGAACACTCCACTCTTCAAGAGGTGGGGTGTTCAAGTACTCGAAGTCGTCTTTTGCTTGACGACGCTGGTTTGCACCACCTGAACAGGCAGTCAATACGAATACAGCTAGTGAACTTAACACTAACTGGCTTGAAAGCTTCATTTATACTCCTAAAACACTGAGGGCTAATTTGCCCTCAGCATGAACTTCAATCCTAGCAACTCAATCTTAATAAATACCGGCGTCGGTTAGCGCCTGTTCAACGACTGGCTGCGATTTTTCAGAAAGTGGGGTCAAAGGAAGACGCAGTTCACCTTCTTCAATCAAACCAAGCTTATGTGCAGCCCATTTTACTGGGATAGGGCTTGATTCAACGAATAGGTTCTTGTGCAGAGTCATCAAACGTTCATTGATCGCTTCTGCTTCGTCGTATTTTCCTTCACTTGCCAAATGGAACATGTCTGCCATGTCCTTAGCCGCGATATTGTTCGTTACCGAGATAACGCCATGACCGCCAAGTTTAACAAATTCTAGGCCAGTCGCATCATCACCACTTAGTAAGATAAAATCTTCGCCACAAAGTTCACGGTGAAGTGCAATTCGGCTTAAATCGCCTGTCGCGTCTTTTAGAGCCACGATATTATCAAGCTTTGACAAGCGTGCCACTGTCTCAGGCAACATATCTACCGCAGTACGACCCGGTACATTGTACAAAATTAGAGGTACGTCACTCGCTTCAGCAATTGCTTTGTAGTGTTGGTACAAACCTTCTTGAGTTGGTTTGTTGTAGTAAGGCGTTACGCTCAGGAAACCCGTAATACCAGAATCAGCCAATAATTTGCTAAATGTCACTGCTTCGTGGGTTGCGTTTGCACCCGTACCAGCAATCACTGGGATACGACCGTTTGCAAACTCAACGGTTTTATTCACGACCTTTACATGCTCTTCAATGGTTAGAGTCGCTGACTCACCAGTGGTGCCAACTGCAACAATACCGTCTGTACCAGCTTCAACATGGTACTCAACAAGCTTTTGTAGACTATCAAAATCTACTTCACCATCTGATTTTAGTGGTGTAATCAGCGCTACGATACTTCCTGAAAACATGTTTATCTCCCTCATTTTACTCTTTCTGCATGGTACTGTAATGCGATTGAAAAACACAAGAGCGTAAACTCGCTTACAAAGTACAAATGAATGAATAATTATCAGTTGTTAGAGGTCTCGCAACTAAAATGTGAATTTTGTTCTCAATCCTAGCCATTCTGATAATTGTGTTTGGTGGCGACATGCCGCGAATAAGCCTAGGCCGCCGCTTTTAATTAGGCGCGGAATATACTCTCTCGTCATGAGGCTCAAGTCAGCGTTAAGTGAATTAATAGAGTACTCAACAATCAAACTGTTCACTTAATCAACAAAGCGTTTTAACAAGTTTAAAAAAAGAACTGACTCGACATTTCTGTGCCGTATCTGTGCTAACATCTCTCTATTGAAGAAAGGACAAGAAGCTCATTTATGAAGCAACATCTGGTACTTACAGCGGTTGGAACGGATCGTCCGGGCATATGTAACCAAGTGGTTAAGCTCGTCACACAAGCTGGCTGTAACATTGTCGATAGCCGTATTGCTATCTTTGGTAATGAATTCACTCTTATCATGCTGCTTACTGGTAACGCCAGTAATGTCACCCGCGTCGAAACGCAATTGCCACTACTAGGTCAAGAACACGACCTTATCACTATCATGAAACGCACGTCAGCACATGAGTTGCTCGACAACAGTTACACCATGGAAGTGTTCATTGAATCAGAAGACCGTATCGGCCTCACTGAGAAGTTCACACAATTCTTCGCCGATAAACAGATTGGTCTAGATTCCCTTAGTGCGCAAACAATCAGTAAATCGAAAATCCAATTAGATGCCGATCAGTTCCACATCGCGATCACCGCCTCAGTGAGTTCTGACTGTAATCTGATGCAATTACAAGAAGATTTCGATGAACTTTGTAATACGCTCAACGTACAAGGTTCTCTGAATTTCATTAAAAACAATCTATAAAGTAAAGGATATAACAATGAATACGCTGACAGCAGGCTCGCCAGCGCCAGCCTTCTCTTTGCTCGACCAAGATGGCAACACCGTTTCTCTCGGTGACTTCAAAGGTAAAAAAGTTCTGTTTTACTTCTACCCGAAAGCGATGACGCCGGGTTGTACCACCCAAGCAAAAGGCCTGCGTGATGTAAAAACAGAGCTAGATGCACACAATGTTGTGGTTTTGGGCGTAAGTATCGACCCAGTAAAACGCCTTGGTAAATTCATCGAACGTGATGAGCTAAACTTCACGCTACTTTCAGACGAAGACCATGCGGTTGCTGAACAGTACGGTGTGTGGGGCGAGAAAAAGTTCATGGGTAAAGTGTACGATGGTCTTCACCGTATTAGCTTCCTGATCAACGAAGAAGGCGTGATTGAGCACGTGTTCAACAAGTTCAAAACCAAAGACCACCACGAAGTGGTTGTGAACTACTTGAAAGAAAACGCGTAAACTTAGCTTTCATCTAAACACCAAAAAGCCCAGCAATCGCTGGGCTTTTTATTGGATTCGATGTCTATTCTTGTATCGGTTCGTTTTCTTCAGTGCTTGGCAGTGCGTTCCATACCGCTTTCACTAGTGTCGCCAATGGAATTGCGAAGAAGACGCCCCAGAAGCCCCACAAACCACCGAATACCAACACGGCAACGATAATCGCCACAGGGTGAAGGTTTACCGCTTCAGAGAACAACACAGGGACTAATACGTTGCCGTCTAGTGCCTGAATAATGCCGTAAGCGACCAATAACCAGTAGAACTGTGGTGTTAAACCCCATTGGAACAAACCAACAATCGCAACAGGCACAGTCACTGCAGCCGCACCGATGTACGGGATAAGCACCGACAAACCCACCGCTACAGCAAGCAATGCAGAGTAGCGCAGGTCAAGAATCGCGAAAGTCACATAACTTACGCCACCCACGATAAGGATTTCTAAAACTTTACCGCGAATGTAGTTCGAGATTTGCTCGTTCATCTCGTGCCAAACTTTGTTCGCTAGCTTGCGGTTTTTCGGCAAAATGCCACTCGCCATGCGCAGCATTTCTTCTTTGTCTTTGAGCAAGAAGAACACCAACAGCGGAACAAGAATCAGATAAACCGCCAGTGTCGCTAAGCTTACCAAAGATGCCAAAGAGCCTTTTACCACACTCTCACCCAAACCAATGGCTTGGTTTTTCGCGTTGGTAACCACGGTTTCTACGATCTCTAGGTTTGCCAACTCAGGGTAACGCTGTGGCAATGTAGCAATGAATTTTTGCAACCCTGCATACATGTTCGGGATATCGTTAATTAAATTCCCCACCTGAGTCCAAATCGTTGGCACGAGACCAAAGACGGCAATCAGCATCAAACCGATAAAAATCAGAATGACGGTAATGACGGAGAAAGTACGCGGAATACCCAAACGGCACATTTGTGTCACTGGCCATTCAAGTAAGTATGCAAGAACGATCGCCACCAGCAATGGTGCAATCAAATGCCCGAAAAAGTAAATTGTGATAAAGCCGAACAGCAAGATCGCCACTAGGCTCACTGCATGTGGGTCTGAAAAGCGTCGCTTATACCAACGACTTACCATTTCAAGCATCTTATGAAGATTCCTTATTGAATACTGTCAACGTGAAGTGTTCCGGCGAAGTTTGGCAATCCACCGCATACCCTTGGTTAAGTAAATACTTCACGATATCGTGTTTAGAGCTTTTATCCACCACTTGAATGACAAGCTGATGATATTGCTGCGTTTCTCCCTGAAACACATCTGCAGCGTGACGCTTAGCAAGTAACAGTGCCATAGGGCAGCGTTGCTCGCGCAAATCGAGTAACATGGATTCCATTGTATTGCTCTGCACTTGTGATAGGGTTGTATTGTAACGGCTTTTTGAGCTGGTGCTAGTGATTTAAGCGTAGACGACAAAGACTTTATAATTCAAAATTTTAACATCTTGTAAGAAGTATCTACGAAACCAATCCGTTTATTTTCGGTCTTATAGCTAGCATATTCATCCCATAAGGATGACCATAATGCATGGTGGTCATGCTGAGAGGAACTCGGCACCCAACCCATGTTTCGGTATTTTGGAGAATCTTTAAACCGTATGTTAAAACGCACTCGCTCGCTAGTTTGTTTATGCCTTGCTGCTGCATTGAGTACACCAACACCTATTTACGCCAATAGCCTTGATCTCCCTGATATTGGTACGGCAGCTGGAGGCACTCTGACGATAGATCAGGAGTTGATTTATGGCGACGCTTACATGCGTATGCTCAGAGCCAGCAGCCCTATTGTTAGCGATCCCGTCATCAATGAATATATTGACACACTTGGACACCGTTTGGTCGCCAATGCGAATGACGTAAAAACTCCGTTCCACTTCTTTATGATCCGTGACCGCAACATCAACGCATTCGCCTTCTTTGGCGGTTACGTTGCCCTGCACTCGGGTCTATTTTTGCACGCTCGTACTGAAAGTGAGCTTGCCTCTGTTGTGGCGCACGAAATTGCCCACGTAACACAGCGCCACCTTGCACGAAGCATGGAAGAACAGGCTCGTCGATCGCCAGCTACTATGGCAGCACTCGCTGGTGCATTGCTACTCGCCATTGCTTCTCCAGAAGCCGGGATGGCCGCTGTGACAGCAGCAACTGCCGGTAACATGCAGAGCCAAATCAACTACACTCGTTCAAACGAGAAAGAAGCCGACCGCTTTGGTATTGCAACCTTGGCAAAAGCAGGCTTTGACGTACAAGCAATGCCGCGCTTCTTTGGCCGCCTAGCGGATGAATACCGTTACGCGAGTAAGCCGCCACCAATGTTGCTGACTCACCCATTACCTGAAGACCGTATTACCGACAGCCGAGCGCGTGCGCGAGCTTACCCGCCAATGCGTATCATGCCTTCGATTGATTACCATTTGACTCGTGCTCGAATCGTTGCACGTTATGCGGGTATCGATGGACAAGCGGCAATGAGTTGGTTTAATCGAACTCAAAAGAAAGCCTCTCCTGAAATCATCCCGTCTTTTGATTACGGTCGAGCGCTCGTTCACCTAGACAACAAACGTTTGAGTGAAGCTGAGCCACTTCTGAAAAAGCTGCTGCAACAAGATCCTGGCAACCCATTCTATTTAGATGCCATGACCGACTTGTACATAGCGCAGAAGAAACCACAAAAAGCGGTTAATATGCTGAGCAGTGCGCTGAAACGCAACCCGCAAAACAAAGTGCTGACCATCAACTACGCTAACGCTTTGCTAGAAGCGAATAAGAACGAAGAAGCCGTACGCATTCTTCAACGCTACACGCACGATAACCCAGAAGATACCAACGGCTGGCACCTTCTATCAAAAGGTAACCACGCCCTAGGTCGCAATGACGAAGAACTCGCCGCTCGCGCAGAAATTTTAGCGCTGCGTGCAGGATGGAATAAAGCCATTCAATATTATTCTGAAGCAAGTAAAATTGCTGAACTTGGCAGCTTAAAACAAGCTCGATACGACGCTCGTATCGACCAGTTAATGATCCAAAGAGATCGATTCATGGCATTACAATAACGAAATGGAGAAAACCATGTCAGTCGTGATTTATCACAACCCTCGTTGCTCAAAGAGCCGTCAAACTCTAGAACTTCTAGAGCAAAACGGTGTTACACCGGAAGTCGTTAAGTACCTTGATACACCGCTTAATGTGGAACAACTCAAAGCACTTTACGCTCAACTTGGTTTCTCTTCTGTACGCGAAATGATGCGTACAAAAGAAGACATCTACAAAGAGCTTGCTCTGGGTGAAGCGTCAGTGACAGACGAGCAACTGTTCGAAGCAATGGCACAAAACCCTAAACTGTTTGAGCGCCCTGTTGTGGTTGCTAACGGCAAAGCGAAAATTGGTCGTCCGCCAGAGCAAGTACTGGAAATTCTATAAATGGATTGCCAGATCCTCATTTTGTATTTCAGCCGTCATGGCTCGACAAAACAGCTGGCAAGACAGATAGCAAGAGGGGTCGAATCGACTCCTCATTGCGAAGCGATTTTGCGTACAGTTGAAGAATTGTCACCTCACTCACATACCCCTTCCGATCCAATTGTTACTCTAGATGAATTGAAGCAGTGTGATGGCCTCGCGTTTGGCAGCCCAGTATGGTTTGGCAACATGGCAGCACCGCTTAAGCACTTTTGGGATCAAACCACACCTTTGTGGGTGAACGGCGATCTTATCGATAAGCCAGCTTGTGTGTTTACCTCGTCATCCTCAATGCACGGCGGTCAAGAAACCACGCTACAGAGCATGATGACCCCACTTCTGCATCACGGCATGATGGTGTTAGGAATCCCTTACTCAGAGCCAGAACTGCATACCACCCAATCAGGTGGAACCCCATACGGGGCAAGCAGTGTAGGACAAGAACCTAGTCTTACGGCAGAAGAGATTCGTCTCGCACAACAATTAGGAAAACGACTGGCGACCGCAGCGAAAAAGCTCAAAGGAAGTCAGTAAGCTCAAGGATAAGAAATCGATGTCTGACATTATTGACCAACCACCTCTTAGCACCCGAACCCAAACCTATCGCTACATGGCGCTGTTCGGCAATTTGGCATTGTTAGCTTGGGTCGCGATTTGGCAATTAGCGCTTTCCCCTCACCCGCACCTAAGCAGTACCACGCTGGCTATCGCATGGTGTATCCCGCTACTTTTACCATTGCCGGGCATTCTTGCAGGTAAGCCATACACGCACGCATGGGCAAACTTCGTCTTGATGCTGTACTTCTTACACGCCCTGACAATTTTGTATATCGATGGTGGTGAGCGTTGGTTAGCTGCTGTGGAGCTACTTCTTACTTCACTCGGCTTTGCAGGTAACATCTTGTTTGCACGAGCGCGTGGTAAAGAGTTGGGGTTGAAGCTAAAACGTCTATCTCAAGTAGAGAAAGAAGAGAAAGCTAAATTCAATAAATAGCAATTTCAATAAGTAGCTAGCCCAATACGTATCTGGATGATGAAGCCTCCAGTTTTCTCACTCCCAGCAAGAAATACCAAACAATAAAAAAGAGTCGCACTTGGCGACTCTTTTTTTGTTCAGCTTGTTGCTATGTTGCTAGCCAGGCCTAATGCTTAGTTTAGGTCTTCAACCACATCCGTTTCTAGCACTGGCGCAATCTCTGAGTTTTCTTCAGGCTCGACAGGCGTGCGAACTGGCGCATTCCATTTGTAGATCAAGTCGTACTGCTCTGGTGCAGGCTTCACGATGGCAGGCTGTTCTGGTTGCGCAGTATCTGTATTTAGATCGACCACTTCCGCTGCTTGAGCGTCTTCTGTCGTTGCTGGCAGTTGTGTTGGCTGTGCTGGCTCTTCAGGTAACTGGGCCGGTACAACTTCTTCCATACCAGCCATTGGATCTTCCGTTACTTCCAAAGAACGAATAGAAGAGACTTCTTGCTCAAACGCTTGTTGAGAAGCCAATAGATGGATAGTCAAGGTGACTTGATTGCCTTGAATACGCTTAATTTCAGCACCAGCAACCGAACTCAACTTTGTTAGTGAGTTTTCTAGCTCGAAGAAATCCATAGCAGAGGAAACGCTAAGCACTTTCACATCAATCGCTTCTGATGATTTGCTGGAAACGACGACAGCGCTTTTCTTCGCATAGTAATCGGCAATGCCACCAACCATTGCTGGAATCGCATTTGCGCCAGATGCTGAGCCACTGCGTGGAGATTGCTTAGACTCAGAAAGCTGAGCTGGAGATTGGTCGTACAGTGTCCAACGAATCTTATCGCCTTGAACACGAACAATCAGTACCGCATCCACAGGGTAACGTTGGCTCGCTTGGCTGATTGGGTCAACAAAGTCACCCCATAGATCAGAAACGTTCACGCCTGTTACATCATCGAAATCACCCACTGGCATCGTGATTGGAAGACCACGTGCTTGTGCAGCATCACGAAGGGTCGCTGCACTCGTTGAATCTGAATGCTCCCATGTAATCGTACGATCGTAGCCTTGCTCTTCTACCATCCAAACCAGAATGTTCGCACGGTTTGGTGACCAAAGAGGAAGCTGAGCTTGCGTTAGTAATGAGCGAATCTGGCCACTATTAAACAGCATTTTTAAGCTGCTTTGACCATCAATTTGGCCATAGCCAAGTTGGGAAATATAGCGAGAACTTGAACCCACTGCTTTCTTAATTACTGGGTTGCTAAGGGAAGATTGGCTGCCTGTTGCACGCACAATCACATCTTGCATACCTTGTTGACGCGCGAGTTCTTCGCCGTCTTTTTGCTCACCGTCGATCGCCACTTCGGCACGATAGATATCTACCTGAGTTAATGCATAAACTGGCAGAGACAACCAACCTATCAATAAGAGAGCTAAATAGCGCATAGTTTTCATAATCCTCTGAACAAGAACACGCATGATAAGCAACTATCAAACCTTGAGCAAGAAGAGTACTGAGTGAATTGTCTGTATTCTGACCAACTTAAAAGGCCCGCATGAAACTAAACATTCGCTGACCTTATAAATCCACACAAAAGTTTGATCTAGGCAACATTGCAATCGATTGCCAGATGATAAGATTCGCCGGATTTGTCTGCGTATCTTTGAATAGGGAATTATTATGAAAAATGCGTTACAAGGCGCTCAGATGCTCTTTGTCGCTTTTGGTGCTCTCGTACTTGTGCCACTTCTGACTGGCCTTGACCCAAACGTTGCTTTGTTTGGTGCTGGTGTCGGTACTCTTCTTTTCCAACTGATTACTAAACGTTCTGTTCCAATCTTCCTTGCCTCTTCTTTCGCGTTTATTGCTCCTATCATGTTCGGTATCCAAACTTGGGGTATCGGTGCAACCATGGGTGGCTTGATGGCTGCAGGTTTGGTGTACGTTGGCCTTGGTGCGATGATCAAAGTGCGCGGCGTTGGATTCATCCATAAAATTCTTCCGCCTGTCGTTGTTGGCCCAGTAATCATGGTGATTGGTCTTGGCTTAGCACCAACGGCTGTAAACATGGCGGTAGGTAAATCAGGTGACGGCGCAATTCAATTAGTGAACGGCGACGCAGCGATTATCATCTCCGCAGTGTCATTGCTAACGACGATTGCATTGAGCGTATTCGCAAAAGGCTTCCTAAAACTGGTTCCTATCGTTGGCGGTATCTTGGCAGGCTACACGGTGTCACTGTTCTACGGAGTCGTGGATTTCACTCCGGTTGCTCAAGCGGCTTGGCTAGCAATGCCAAACTTCACAGCGCCTGAATTCAACATCAACGCTATCTTATTCATGATCCCAGTCGCCATCGCTCCGGCAGTTGAACACGTGGGTGACATGCTGGCGATTTCAAACGTAACGGGTAAAAACTATCTGAAGAAACCAGGTCTTCATCGCACCATTGCGGGTGACGGGGTAGCAACAATTGCAGCTTCTATGGTTGGCGCGCCACCAAACACGACTTACAGTGAAGTAACCGGTGCGGTAATGCTAACTAAGGCATTCAACCCTGTAATCATGACATGGGCGGCAATCACAGCCATCGTACTTGCGCTGGTTGGTAAGCTAGGTGCGACTCTACAAACGATTCCAGTTCCAGTTATGGGCGGCATCATGATTCTACTGTTCGGCTCTATCGCAACAGTCGGTCTGAACACGTTGATCAAGAACCACGTTGACCTTCACAAATCACGTAACCTAGTGATCGTAGCAGTAACTCTAGTGTTTGGTATCGGCGGCATGGCTTTCGGTATTGGTGAGTTCAGCCTTCAAGGTGTGAGCCTATGTGGTATCGTGGCTATCATTCTTAACCTAGTGCTACCACACGACCTTGGTGAAAACCACGTGGTGGATAACGCACAAATGGAAGAAGAGAACGCGAAATAATTTGAAGTGCGGCTTAATCGATTTAAGCCGCCCTTCCTGCTCTCGTATCTCGTAACTATCTTCTATATAACAAATACAAAAAAGGCTTGGTTTTCACCAAGCCTTTGTTTTTTCAATTCAGTAATAATCTAGCATCAAGCCCGAATTATTTAGTACCGAAGATCTTGTCACCTGCGTCACCAAGACCAGGAACGATGTAGCCTTTGTCGTTTAGCTTCTCATCGATAGCTGCTGTGTATAGCTCAACGTCTGGGTGAGCTTTTTCTAGCGCTTCGATACCTTCAGGAGCAGCTACAAGAACAAGTACTTTGATTGCCTGACAACCTTTCTCTTTTAGAAGATCGATTGTTGCGATCATAGAACCGCCCGTTGCAAGCATTGGGTCAACAACTAGAGCGATACGCTCGTCGATGTTAGAAGCAAGCTTGTTGAAGTAAGGTACTGGCTCAAGTGTTTCTTCGTCACGGTAGATACCAACAACACTGATACGTGCACTTGGCATGTGCTCAAGTACGCCGTCCATCATGCCAAGACCAGCACGTAGGATTGGCACTACTGTCACTTTCTTACCTTTGATTTGGTCAACTTCTACAGGACCGTTCCAACCTTCAATGGTTACTTTTTCTGTTTCAAAGTCTGCTGTCGCTTCGTAAGTAAGTAGGCTACCGACTTCTGTCGCTAACTCACGAAAACGCTTCGTGCTGATGTCACCTTCTCGCATTAGACCAATTTTGTGTTTTACTAGAGGGTGTTTAACTTCAACAACTTTCATTTCCATCTCCGGCTTTTTTGGCAATATTTAAACAAACCTTCAGATTATACATGATTTTTGCAGGGATATCAGGATAGATCACTAAAGAAAAAAACCGACGCAAACGTTTGCTATCTGTATTTAACCACTGGTAGAATAGCGCCGTTTTCATATCCAACTTAAAAACCGAGGACTTCCCTGTGAGTGGTAACAACTCTTCTCTTAGCTATAAAGACGCTGGTGTAGATATTGATGCAGGCAACGCGCTTGTAGATCGTATTAAAGGTGCGGTTAAGCGTACTCGTCGCCCTGAAGTGATGGGTGGTATCGGTGGTTTTGGCGCACTGTGTGAATTACCGACTAAATACAAACAACCTGTACTGGTTTCTGGTACTGACGGTGTAGGTACAAAACTTCGTCTAGCACTGGATATGAACAAGCACGACACCATCGGTGTAGACCTAGTCGCGATGTGTGTAAACGACCTAATCGTGCAAGGTGCTGAGCCGCTATTCTTCCTAGATTACTACGCGACTGGCAAGCTAGACGTAGACACAGCAGCAGATGTGGTTTCTGGCATTGCTGATGGCTGTGTTCAAGCAGGCTGTGCACTTATCGGTGGTGAAACTGCTGAAATGCCGGGCATGTACGAAGGCGAAGACTACGACGTTGCAGGTTTCTGTGTTGGCGTAGTAGAAAAAGAAGACGTGATTGACGGCACGAAAGTAGCAGCAGGCGATGCACTAATCGCTGTTGGCTCAAGCGGTCCACACTCAAATGGTTACTCGCTTATCCGTAAGATCCTAGAAGTTTCTGGCGCAGATAAGAACGAAGAGTTAGCAGGTCGCACTATCGGTGAACACCTACTAGAACCAACTAAGATTTACATCAAATCAGCACTTAAGATGATTGAGAAGCACGACATCCACGCGATTTCTCACATCACTGGTGGTGGTTTCTGGGAAAACATCCCACGCGTACTGCCTGAAGGCACGAAAGCCGTTATCGATGGTAGCAGCTGGGAATGGCCAATCATCTTCAAATGGCTACAAGAGAAAGGCAACGTTGAAACGCACGAAATGTACCGTACGTTCAACTGTGGTGTTGGTCTAGTCGTTGCACTACCAAAAGACCAAGCAGACGCAGCGGTTGCGCTTCTTAAAGAAGAAGGCGAAAACGCATGGGTGATTGGTGAAATCGCTCAAGCAGAAGCAAACGAAGAGCAAGTTGAAATCCAATAACTTGCGAATCAAGCTCAAAAAATAAAAAGAATGAGGACGCTATGTCCTCATTCTGCTATCTGGAACATCGAAAACCATTCTAATAGTAGGTAATTTAGTGATTACGCACGTCAAACCTACAGTATCAAGGCAGTCTCAATATCATGAAAAACATAGTGGTCCTCATTTCGGGTAACGGCAGTAACCTACAAGCAATACTTGAAGCCTGTGAAGCCAACATGCCAAACGCACAAGTGGCAGCGGTTTTTTCTAACAAAGCTGATGCCTACGGTTTGGAGCGTGCAAAACAGTTTGATGTGAATGGTCACTTTGTCGATCCTAAAGCATTTGAATCTCGTGAAGACTTTGATGCCGAACTGATGAAGCAAATTGATGAATACCAACCAGACGTGATTGTATTGGCTGGTTATATGCGTATTCTCAGCAGTGCGTTTGTTTCCCATTATCTGGGTAAGATGATCAACATCCACCCTTCTCTATTGCCTAAGTATCCGGGTTTACACACCCACCAGCGTGCCATTGATGCCGGAGACAAAGAGCACGGCACCAGCGTTCACTTTGTCACAGAAGAATTAGACGGTGGCCCTGTTGTGCTACAAGCTAAAGTACCGGTGTTTGAAGACGATGACGCAGATGCACTCGCCGCACGCGTTCAGACTCAAGAGCACAACATCTACCCAATGGTGACGAAGTGGTTAGTCGAAGGGCGATTATCGATGACGGAGGGCAAAGCGTATCTCGATGGTATTGAGCTAGGTGCGCACGGTTACGCTGCCGAGTAACTCTTAACTCCAAACACCAAACGCAAAAAGGCAGCCATCAGGCTGCCTTTTGTTTTATTCAAATGTTTTACTGCGAGAAAACCATCACTCCAACGGCTCAGTCGGCGCTTGGTTACCCGGCTTCGGCGCGGCAAACGGTACATCCGTTAGCGCTTCGGCGTTGTTCAATATCAATTCACCAACATGGAACAAGCCATACTCGCCCGGCTTCATTCGATGCCAAGTCTCATTGCCCGTTAAAGGCTGAGTCGCAATCACAGAAACCACATCGTTTGGTGTCGTCTCTTCTTGGAAGTTGATTTCTACATCTTCATCCAACAGAGCCGCCTTGCCAAATGGTGCTCGACGCGTTATCCAGTAAAGATGGTTGGTACAGTAAGTCATCACGAACTCACCGTCGCTGAGCAGCATGTTAAACACGCCCTTTTCTTTCAACTTATCGCAGCACTGGGCAACATAAGCAAAGACCGCTTCCATATCTTGAGGAGGCTCAGGGTATTTGTCTTCCATCTGCTTGAGTAGCCAACAGAAAGCCATCTCACTGTCGGTTTCTCCGACCGGACGGTGACGACCCGTATACAAATCTTGGTAGTCAGTTAGCTGACCATTGTGTGCAAAAGTCCAATAACGTCCCCAAAGCTCACGCGTAAACGGGTGTGTATTTTCTAAGTTCACACCGCCTCGGTTTGCCTGACGAATATGGCTGACCACCGCACGACTTTTGATCGGGTAGTTTTGCACTAACTCAGCAATTTTCGAGTCACAACTTGGGTTTGGATCTTTGAAAGTACGGAACCCCTTTCCTTCATAGAAAGTGATTCCCCAGCCATCACGATGCGGGCCAGTGCGACCACCGCGCTGCATCAAGCCTGTAAAACTGAAACAAATATCTGTAGGAACATTTGCGCTCATGCCGAGCAATTCACACATGGTTTAACGAACTCCTTACCTTAAAACACAACTAAGCCAGTATTCGGCTTAGTTGTAAATCTTATTCCATCTCTTTTTCGATCAACTGAATGATGATGTGAATGATCTTAATGTGCACTTCTTGGATACGGTCTGCGTAACCAAAGTGTGGTACGCGGATCTCGATGTCTGCAAGACCTGCCATTTTACCGCCATCTTTACCCGTTAACGCGATCGTCTTCATACCTTTCGCTTGTGCCGCTTCAATCGCTTTTAGGATGTTGCCTGAGTTGCCAGAAGTCGACAAACCAAACAGAACGTCACCTTTGCGACCAACCGCTTCTACGTAACGAGAAAATACGAAATCATAGCCAAAGTCGTTACTGACACAAGAAAGGTGGCTTGGATCTGAAATAGCGATACCAGCGTAACCTGGGCGGTTTTCACGGTAACGACCTGTTAGCTCTTCTGCAAAGTGCATGGAGTCACAGTGAGAACCACCGTTACCGCACGACAACACTTTACCATCTTGCTTGAATGAGTCAGCAATCATTTTCGCTGCCGCTTCGATTTGCGCAATATTGTGGTCATCACTTAAAAACTTATTCAGAACTTCAGCAGCTTCGTTTAATTCACTTCTAATCAGATCTTGGTACATAAGACGTTCTCTTTATTATTTCGGCCACAGCGGAGCGTTTCCGCTTCTCACTTGGCAAATTGTTCTGATGCGAAATTCACACCGGACAGTTCATTACTCTGAGTTTACCCACAAACGAGAATTAGTGTCGATAGCGAACCAACAGATTTGGATTCATCGTGGTAATAAACTTGTTAACTTGCTTACGAAATCATCACCCAACTCCCAACTTTAGAATTTTAACTCTACTTAGATCACTTTTTACTCAATCTTGGGTTTTACATTTTATTAATATTTTGATTACACTTATGAGAACTGGTTAGACCTCTTACCAAAATACAGACGTACAACATAATTAAAGTCTGAAAAGGAAAAAACATATGGACATCTTGCTCTCAATCGTAGCGATGACAGTTGTATTAGGCATTACGCTTTACCACAGAATGTCACTCGTGAAATCCGTCAGTCTGCTAACTGCTGCCATGCTAGCACTGACTATCGCAGGCTCAGTTGGTGTTATTGGCTGGGCACTTTACGTTCTTGCTGTTGCAGTGTTCGCGGTTTCTAGCATTCGCCAATCCCTCATTAGCCGCAAAGCACTCGTTATGTTTAAGAAAGTCCTGCCTGCTATGTCTCAAACCGAGAAAGAAGCATTGGACGCTGGTACAGTTTGGTGGGAAGCCGAGCTATTCAAAGGCAAACCGGAATGGCAAAAGCTTCACGCAATCAAAGCGCCTAAGCTGAGCAAAGAAGAGCAAGCTTTCCTAGATGGCCCAGTAAACGAAGTGTGTGCCATGGTGAGTGACTTCCAAGTAACACACGAGCTGGCTGACCTTCCACCAGAAGTGTGGCAATACCTGAAAGACAACAAATTCTTCGCCATGATCATCAAAAAGAAATACGGAGGCCTAGAATTCTCTGCATACGCGCAATCTTTAGTACTGCAAAAACTCACTGGCGTATCTGGCGTGCTGTCTTCTACCGTTGGCGTACCAAACTCGTTAGGCCCTGGTGAACTTCTACAACACTACGGTACAGAAGAACAAAAAAATCATTACCTACCGCGCCTAGCAGAAGGTAAAGAAATTCCGTGTTTCGCACTGACTAGCCCAGAAGCAGGTTCCGATGCGGGTTCTATTCCAGATTACGGCGTGGTATGCAAAGGCGAATGGCAAGGTGAAGAAGTCCTTGGTATGCGTCTAACTTGGAACAAGCGTTACATCACTCTAGCGCCAGTCGCAACGGTTCTTGGTCTTGCATTCAAACTGCGTGACCCAGAAGGCTTACTAGGTGACCAAGAAGATCTTGGTATCACTTGTGCTCTAATCCCAACTGACCTTAAAGGCGTTGAGATTGGTAACCGTCACTTCCCGCTTAACGTACCATTCCAAAATGGCCCAACTCGCGGTAAAGACATCTTCGTACCAATGGACTTCATCATCGGCGGCGAGAAAATGGCAGGCCAAGGCTGGCGTATGCTGGTTGAGTGTCTATCGGTTGGTCGTGGTATCACGCTACCTTCAAACTCAACAGGCGGCATTAAAACTGCAGCGATGGCGACAGGTGCTTACTCGCGCATTCGTCGTCAGTTCAAACAGCCTATCGGTCACATGGAAGGCGTTGAAGAGCCATTAGCGCGTCTTGGTGGTAATGCTTACGTGATGGATGCAGCAAGCAACCTAACTGTGGCAGGTATCGATCTAGGTGAAAAGCCTTCGGTTATCTCAGCTATCGTGAAGTACCACTGTACGCATCGAGGCCAACAAAGCATCATCGACGCGATGGACATCGTAGGTGGTAAAGGCATCTGTATGGGTCCTTCTAACTTCCTAGCGCGTGGTTACCAAGGCGCGCCAATCGCGGTAACCGTAGAGGGTGCGAACATCCTAACTCGTTCAATGATCATCTTCGGTCAAGGCGCAATTCGTTGTCACCCTTACGTTCTTGAAGAGATGAACGCGGCTTACTCTGACGCTGGCGACGCGGTTGAGAAGTTCGACAAAGCACTAGCGGGTCACGTGAGCTTCACCATGAGTAACCTAGTGCGCAGTATTTGGTTTGGTCTAAGTGACGGTCTAGGTTCTTCATCACCAACCAAAGACGCAACCAAGCGTTACTACCAACAATTGAACCGTTACAGCGCAAACCTTGCTCTGCTGTCGGATATCTCGATGGCAGTACTAGGTGGTTCGTTGAAACGTAAAGAGCGTCTGTCTGCACGTCTTGGTGATATTCTAAGTCAGCTATACCTGAGCTCCGCAACATTGAAACGCTTTGAGCAAGATGGCCGTCCGGTTGAAGATTTGCCATTAGTACATTGGGGCTTGCAAGACAGCTTGAAGCAAACTGAAGCGGCAGTTGATGAGTTCCTAGCGAACTTCCCGAACAAAGCAATTGGTCGTGCACTGCGTGTATTGATCATGCCATTTGGCCGCGTACGTAAAGCACCAAGCGACAAGCTAGACAGCAAAGTAGCTCGTATTCTACAAACGCCAAGTGCAACACGTTCACGTATTGGTCGTGGTCAGTACCTAGAACCGACGGAACACAACGCAGCAGGTAAAATTGAACTGGCACTGTCTGTGATTCTTCAAGCTGAACCTGTGTTCGACAAGGTATGCAAAGAGCAAGGTAAACGCCGTCCATTCATGCGTTTGGATATGATTGCTCAAGAAGGTCTAGAGCAAGGCTTCATTACCCAAGAAGAAGCTGATTTGCTGAGAGAAGCAGAGCAACACCGCCTAGACACCATCAACGTAGACGATTTTGAGCCAGAACTATTGGCCGCAAAGCCGCTGTACCCTCAGATGGAAAACGTCGCTTAAGCGAATGATGGCTTAAACGATAAATAGGAAAGCAAAACGGGAGCCGAAGCTCCCGTTTTTTATTGAATCTCTGCTTCGCACAACACGGCGATCGCAAAGAAGCGTTTATTGTTCGTTATCTTCTTCAACAATAAACGACTGTTCAATTCTGCGCAGTTCTTCCTGCTCTTTCAGCTTAAGTTCTTCTTGAAGCGTCGCTTTGCGTTCGTTCAATGCTTTCTTCTCTGACTTAGTCAGGAACTTCACCGCTTTTTTGTTCGCCAATGCGTACGCAACGACATCTTCACCTTTTTCACGGCGCTCACTCACGCGTTGTGAGAAACGTTCGTTGTCACGTGCTTTACGTTCAGCTGAAGTTAATTTGCTCATTTTTGTGCCTTTAATAAGAATACAGCAGCCCAATTGCTGCCCTCAGGTAAACAAATGAGAAGTCATTCATATAGCTGATGGCGAGAGTCTAACATAGATACGTAAAGGAACCGCGAAGTGATTGAGTGTGCAAAGTAGGATCTACTGCCGAGTACTCTGTAGAGGGTGAAGAAACAAACGCCCCAGCGCGCTAACAATAGATTCTTAGTCTCGCTGGAGCTCGCTAGAGTGACGGTTTACTTTGAGTTATCAGGTTGCTACACGCGAAGTGTTTCTGGATTTCCGTAATTCTGAACAGTGAGGAACGAACATGATTCAGAATCTACTCACCAAGAGAGCTTAACTAGGCAGACAAAAGATCCGGTTTAGAAAAACATCCGCCAAATACTCTGACTCCGTAATAGATGTACGTCGCTCTAAAATTCGACATGCCATGTTCAAGACATATTTGAGGCAGAAGCCTATCCGCTTGCTCTCGACTGCTTTGAGGTAGCACTTCTTCTCTCATCAACTGGTATAACGCGTCATGAACCAGAGAAGCTTTAAGAATGTTCTTGGTATCAATCGCTGGGCCACTAGCTCCATCCCAAGACTAACCTTTCTTAATCGTCAGCAACCCTTGCTCAGATAGACTCAGAAACGGACTATCGAAAGGCTGTGTGAGTGTAATACCGGTTTCAACCTGTTCTTCGGAATGAAGGTTATATTTGTACGTCCGACGTTTTTTGTACTTCATAAGAGGCCTCCTAGTCACCTAGCTTCTTTGAGGTGCTTAACCTAAAGCTTCTCTGAGACTTTCCTTAGGTAGTTTTTTGCCAACTCATTGTTGTAGTGACTCCGCCATTTTACATTCGATTTAAAACAAAAAGGGAGCCAAAGCTCCCCAATATTCATAATTAACCCAATTGATACCTTTGGCCTACTCGAAGGTTACCTTCGCTACCATCGCCTTCCCTGAAACGGATTTACCAGACAAAAGATAAGTATCATCTGCAACTTCAATGACACTGCTGACTTGCGCCATCGTTGCGTCCGCATTGTAGATAATTTGGTCGAATGTACCTAAGCCCATGCCACCAGCATTATTGGATGGATTGCGCTTAATCTGTTCTGAAGTGATGACTTTACCCGACTTCTCTAGAGTTAGCGTACTTGCCGTTTTGTTATTACAAGCACCTTTATTCACATCACAGCTTCTTCTCACTTGCCAAAGAACTGCAAATTTAGTGTCTTTATCTAAGACATCACCATTTTTGAAAGTGATTGGGTTGTTTACAAAAGTTGATGCTGTCAGAAGTCGACCATCTTGACTGACTTCCGCTAATTGATAGCGCCAATCACCACCGTCACTGTTCTGACTCATACTACGGTTACCGACCTTAGCAGGCGGCAGAGACCCATTTCCTTTAGTGATTTCAGTCTTTATCGGACGCCACTTACCGTCATCCAGTTCAAATGCAAATGGTCGAACAAGTTTACTGTCAGGAACTCGCCCATCAGCAGTAAACATTGGGATGTCTTGTTCAAAACTGACTTGAGCAGTCACTTCACGACGTTGATCTTGAACCATCTGGAATTGCTTCCACGGCTTACCTTCATCTTGACTCGCCAGAGGTTCGACGCTAGTTGGACTAAAGCCACAGTTAGTATCGTCAAAAACTAAACTGAACGTTGTTGTTAAGTGTCCTTTTCGCTCAATCGAATCTCCGTATGTAAACTTGTTGTCACTCTCGCCTTTCAGTTTAGCGATGGCATGCAGTTCACCATCAATATCAACCAATGCGTTGATGTTGCCTTGGAAGTCGAGTGTACAAGTTTCAACGGACGTGGCAGCTTGTGCCCCTGTAGAAATAGCTAATATGGAAAGAGCCAAAAGGCTTTTAGAAGTAGAGTTTCTCATTATATGCTCTCGTGTAATTATTGATCCATCAAAATACACTCAGCAATGCAGCCCACAGTATCCCTGTGCTGTCACTTTGCGTCCCAACCTCACGATTGGTTTGCCCTTAATGAGTTGGCATAAATTTAGTACATTAGGATTACTATTCAAGCTCTTAATACCAATTTAGTATTAGTTAATTGAGCTTTATTGATAAAACAATACTTACATCACTTTATGCGCAACAATACACTTATTATTGGTAAGTCATTAATACTCACTTAAGTTCATATTATTGTCATATCTTCCAAAAAAACGGAGCCAATCGACTCCGTTTTCAATTTAAATTCTTGCGCCCTACTTCTTAGGCACTTCCAACTGCATCTCTGGCATGGCTTGGCGTTTGGCTTTGAGCTTGCTCCAGATAATCCAAAATAGAATCACCAGAATCAAAGCAATCACGTTGCCGATGGCAATGATGATCATGCTGCGTTTACGTTCGGCTTCACGTTCGGCGATGATGCGTTTTTCCATTTCGATGCGGCGTTGCTCGGCGATCTCAGCTTGTTTCGCTAAGCGTGCAGCTTCTAGATCCACTTCATCGACGACGCTGAATGACTGTTCTTTGATTGGGAAGACTAATGAGCGCTTGGTTGCTAGGTCTGTGGCAAAGACTTCACCATGCCATGAGTACTTACCTAACTCTGGATCGTTATCCATATTAAGCGTGGTTTTGGTACCGTCAGCAGACACTTGACCTTGGCTGTAGCTGATGAAACCGTCTGGTGCTTCTTGCTCTACATTCACCGCAATGGATCCCGGCGTGATCATGCCTTGCTCACCGCTAACCACCAGCTGGTGTGGTTGGTCTGCATGACGTGCTTGAATAAAGGTGCGCGTAATTGGCGATGGGTACACCAGTACCACTTGCTCCTGAGCTCGCAAAAATACGCCATTGCCCGACGTAATACGTGCACGGTATTTACCCGGCTCGATATCAATTGGCAGTTGAACGGTAAACACACCGTCGCCAGCTTTTTCATCTAGCCCGCGGCCATCATCAGCAAACTCGCCAATCACCATAGGTACAGGACGCGCTTCTTTGATCAGTTCGTCTTCGTTTTCTACAAACTTAGTGAAGGTGACACGCAGATTTACGCGGTCTAGGAAATCACGCAGTACGAGCGGCTTATCGTCTGAAGTCAAACGCGCGGTGAACTTGAGGGCTTCATTCTGATAAAGGCGATTTGGGAACACATCGGTACTGAGCTTTAAGTGTGAGATCAGACGAATGTTGTTTTTCGGGGTGACTTTTCCGACAGCCTGCCACGGACCTGGCATGGGTTTATCTATCGAAATAATATCGAGGGAAGATTCTTGATACCAACGAACGTTGTCGTAGGTGCCCCAAGCATAGTACTTTTTACCGTCAGGGCGGACAAGGACGACGGGCTGAGAGCTCTGTTCACGATAAACCAAAAAAGTAATCTGTTCGATGGTTGGATCGACACGAAAGCGGTTATCTAACAAAGACATGGCGGACTCGCTCGCGGCAAACGCGAAACAACTCCAGAACGCTAAAATAGCGACTGACAAAGCCCTCAACATAGTCTCTCCTATTTACTACCAAATACTGTCGTTCACCAGTTCGAGTCTTTTCTGGTGTGCTTCTACTTCATCGGCAGTTGCACGCAAAACCTTTAGCGCTTTTCTTCCTTCAACACGACGAATGCCTTCCGCTTCACCGTCTTTTTTATTGGCATTAAATTCTAGGCTAGTTTGTCCACCTGTCATCAATAGGTAAACGTCGGCTAGAATCTCCGCATCGAGCAATGCCCCGTGGAGAGTACGGTGTGAGTTATCAATACCGTAACGTTCACACAATACGTCAAGGTTGTTTCGCTTGCCCGGGAAGATTTTCTTCGCCATGGCAAGGGTATCGGTCACCTTACAGTAATCATCCGTCTTACCAATGCTTGGATTGAGCATTTCAAACTCGTAATCCATGAAGCCGGTATCGAAGGGCGCGTTGTGGGCAACCAGCTCGGCGCCTTTAATGAAATCTAGAAACTCTTGGTGTACGGCAGAGTATTCTGGCTTATCGACCAAGAATTCATCCGTAATACCGTGAACTCCAATCGCGTCTGGTTGGATTTCACGATCAGGCTTTAAGTAAACGTGAAAGTGACGACCAGTCAGCTTACGGTTGATGATCTCCACGGCACCAATTTCGACGATGCGGTGACCCATGTAGTGAGGACCACCTTCTAGGTTCATACCCGTGGTTTCGGTATCGAGAACGACAATACGATTATGTTCAGAATTGCTGCTGGTATTCATAAGGTTATGTGTGTCAGACTATGCTTTATTAAATGTTTCGGCTAATAGTACCAAAAATATGACCAAACACGTTGAGATTTTCACTGATGGATCTTGTTTAGGCAATCCGGGCCCTGGCGGTTACGGCATTGTCTTGCGTTACAAGCAAACGGAAAAGACCCTCGCGAAAGGCTACACGCTGACCACGAATAACCGCATGGAAATGTTGGCCGCCGTGGTGGCACTTCAAACGCTAAAAGAGCCATGCCAAGTGACGTTAACGACGGATAGCCAGTACGTGCGCCAAGGCATTACGCAGTGGATTCACAACTGGAAGAAACGTGGCTGGAAAACAGCGGATAAAAAGCCAGTGAAGAATGCTGATTTGTGGCAAGCGCTCGATAAAGAAACCGCTCGCCATCAAGTTGATTGGCATTGGGTTAAGGGCCATGCAGGTCATCGTGAAAATGAAATCTGTGATGAGCTAGCGCGCGCTGCCGCAGAAAACCCAACTGAAGAAGATACAGGGTATCAAGCGTCCTAGTTTTTACTGCTTGAAACCTTTTTCACTGCACTGCCCTCTCTGTTCATCACGCCAAGTGGTGTTAGCTTTCTCTTCAAGCGCCAATGCGGCTTGATAGGCTTGAGAGGGTACGTTCGTTTACGAGCCACGATATAGTACAAACTCCCCGCCGGTGATGCCCAATCACCCAAACTGTTCTCTAGCCACGTCCACATGGTTTTGTAACGCGTCATTGGAAACAGCGCATAGCGATCGCAGTGAATCACTTGGTAGTTCAATACCCCTAACCAGTCTTTAATCCGGTTCACCGTGAACATGCGACCACTCCATGGCAAATTATTTCTTCGCCAAGGCAATAAACTCGCTAACCCAGTGAGACTGATCGGATTGAACCCCGTAATAATAAGATAACCATCATCCATCATGACGCGATCAACTTCGCGCAGCAGTCGATGGGGATCACTTGCATAGTCAAGCTGATGAGCAAGCACCACAACATCAAAGCTTTTTTCTAAAAAGGGCAATTCGTAACCATCTGCAATGACATTATGCAACGGGTTCTGGATATCTACGTTGACTTGGTGTTGAATGTTACAACTACAGCTGGTTAGCTCACAGCTCAAACCACCCAATTTCAACATGTGGTAACCGAACAGTTTCGGACACCACTCATCAAGTCGGGTTTGGATTGACTCAAGTACCCACGGCCCATTGTTCATGTCTGACCAAGTCGACGGGTGCTGTAAAGTTTTGTTGCTGAGTGCTGGTTTCATTAACCACCTGACTATATAAAGGGTGACGGAG
This sequence comes from Vibrio sp. HENC-03, assembly GCF_000305755.2. Classification (NCBI taxonomy): domain Bacteria; kingdom Pseudomonadati; phylum Pseudomonadota; class Gammaproteobacteria; order Vibrionales; family Vibrionaceae; genus Vibrio; species Vibrio sp. HENC-03. Next base: position 37,534 of record NZ_JH976128.1, read on the forward strand.
AACGAATCGTGTTAGAGATCAAAAGCATACCCGCATTTAATGATAATTACATCTGGCTGATACAAAATAGCGACAAGCGATGTGCCGTGGTCGATCCGGGCGATGCTAAGCCAGTGTTAGAATATTTGCAGGCTAACGAGTTAACTTTAGAAGCGATCTTAATTACGCACCACCACAACGATCACATTGGTGGCGTTCCAGATTTAGTTCATGCTTTTCCTCATGTTTCTGTTGTTGGGCCAAAAGCGGAACCTATCCCAACATTGACCAATGCCATGGAAGAAGGCGATAAGCTTGAGCTTTTCGGAGAAATCTTCATGGTGCTAGGTTTGCCGGGTCACACGCTTGGTCACATCGGCTACGCTGGTGACGGTAAGTTGTTCTGTGGTGATGTGCTGTTCTCTGCAGGTTGTGGTCGTATTTTTGAAGGCACACCAGAGCAGATGTTCGAGTCACTAAGCAAAATTATGAAGCTCCCAGAAGAGACCGAAGTGTTCTGCGCGCACGAATACACCGCAAGTAACGTAGCCTTTGCCCTAGCGGTTGAGCCAGACAATGAGCACTTACGTCAGTACCGTGATGACGTAAACCGACTACGCGGATTAAACATTCCAACCATTCCTACCACGCTTCGCAAAGAGAAGTTAATCAACCCATTCCTGCGTGCAACCAACGCAGAGGTCATAAAATCTGTAACAAACCGTATCGAAAATAGCGACCCATGCTCGGTTTTTACAGCTTTACGTGAGTGGAAGAACGAATTTTAACCAATTTCTGCTTGTAACTTTGCTCGACGCAAGTATTATCGTGAGCTGATTTTCATAGAAGCGCCTCTGGCGCTTCTATTGCGTTTGGGGCTGATATAAAGCTGTTTGTATTTCACCCAATCGCATAAAAGTAGCGGCTTTCGCGCCCTACCCTTAGTTAGTGTTACAAGATGTCTATTATCTTGCGACTGCCACGCACCTTAGCTGCGCGACAGGCAGGAGAAGATAAACAGGCCCTAAATAGGCTGAATCCATGCGTTTAAAGTACAGTTGGGCGTTGGCGTTACTACTTTCTGGCTGTCAATTGACACAGTCAGATTCAACAAACACACCAACACCAGAAACCAATAAGTCCGAGCAAGCGGTAAAACAAGACGCGGCTCAAGCGGACTCCGAGAAAAAGCAATCGATAGCGAAGAAACCTGCTAAAGAGACGCCGAAAACCCTTTCTCCTCAGGAACAAGAAGATGTATGGCGTCGTATCGGCATGCAGCTTGAAATGGACATCCCAGACAACAAGAAAGTCGCTTACTACCGTACATGGTATCTGAAGCACCCTAACCACCTGCGCACCGTTTCTGAGCGTGCACAGCCGTTTTTGTACATGATTACAAAACGCATTGAAGAACGTGGTCTTCCAATGGAATTGGCGCTTCTACCTATCGTAGAGAGCTCATTTGACCCATTCGCGTACTCACACGGTAGTGCGGCAGGTCTTTGGCAGTTCGTTCCTGGCACCGGCAAGATGATGGGCCTAGAGCAGAACTACTGGTACGACGGTCGTCGTGATGTGTACGCAGCGACAGATGCAGCACTTGATTACTTAGAGCAACAAAGCAAGCGCTTTGACGGTAACTGGGACCAAGCGATTGCTGCTTACAACAGTGGTGGCGGTCGTGTATCAAGCGCGATTCGTAAGAACAAAAAGCTAGGTAAACCTACGGACTTCTTCTCTCTAGATCTTCCAAAAGAGACCAGCAGTTACGTTCCTAAGCTACTTGCGCTTGCAGACATCATTGCGAACCAAGATAAGTACGGCATCGACATTCCACCGATCCCGAACAAACCTGTGCTTACGCAAGTCGATCCAAAAGAACAATTGGATCTCGCAATTGCGGCAGACTACGCAGGCATTGGTGTGAAAGAACTGCAAGGTTACAACCCAGCTTACAACCAATGGTCGACAGCACCGAATGGCCCGCACCAGCTTCTTATTCCTATCGAGAAAAAGGATCAGTTCCTTGCTCAGGTGAAGAAGAACCGTGGTAAAGGTATGAAGGTCGCACGCTACCAAGTGAAGTCTGGTGACTCACTCAGCGTATTGGCTCAGAAGTACGGTACGACAACCAAAGTTATCCAACGTGCTAACGGCCTAAAAAACAGCAATATTCGCGTTGGTCAGTACCTAATGATCCCAACGTCAACAAAAGACGATGCTAAGTACGCGTTAACCGCCGAAAATCGCCTAAACAAAACGCAATCTCAAGCTCGCGGTCAATTCAAACTGACTCACGTTGTGCAATCTGGCGAGAGCTTGTGGTCTATCGCAAAAGAGAACAAGGTTTCTCATAAGTCTCTGGCGAAATGGAACGGCATGGGACCAAAAGACACCTTGCGCGTTGGCCAAAAACTGGTGATCTGGAAAAACTCAGATAAAGGCGCAGTAATTCGCACAGTGTTCTATGACGTGCGTTCTGGCGACACCATCAGTGGCATTGCGAGCAAGTTTAAGGTGAAGAGCAACGACATCGTGAAATGGAATTCTCTTCAAAAGCAGAAGTACCTGAAACCAGGTCAGAAGCTTAAGTTGTATGTTGACGTAACTAAGGTAAGTGTATGAACCCATCGAGTAACCCGCTTGTAATGTTGTTGGATATTTTCCGTTCTCCAACATCGTGCTTCCTAGCGCTGTATCAGCGTGGAGGCTGGGGGTGGCAACCGTTCATCTTTTTGATGCTCAGCCCATTCCTATTCTGGGGTGCCTATTTCTCGAATGTGGATTTCACTTGGCTAAGTGAACAATTAACGGCTCAATTCCAACAGGTCGATCCTAAGCAGATTGAACTGTTGGAACCAAACACGCTGATGGCAAGTGCGATCATCAATGATGTGTTTAACCGCTTTGCGACTCTGCTGCTTTTGGCGTTGTGGTTCTTCCTAGCGACTAAAGCAAGCAAACAACAATACGGCTATTGGAAATGGTTTGCAGCGGCTTCTGCAATCCTGTTCCCTGCGGTTTTAGGCGACATCGCAAGCTATGCGAGCCTGTTACTGAAACACGGTCAGGTAATGACGTACGCGGCGGATTTAAACAGCCTAAATGGTTTGTTGAAACTGCCTTTGACCAACGAGTGGTCGCACTTTGCTAGCTCACTACCGCTGCTGCTGCCTTGGTACATTGTATTGGGCTATGGTGTGGTTCTGACTTGGACAGAGTTTGAACGTGGACAGGCTCTTGTGATTTCGAGCCTGCCTTGGATTGCGTTTTACGTGATTTGGGCGTTGTACATCGTTATTGCTTAAGCCATTTAAGCGAGCTCATAAGAGTCCTTACTGGTCGTTAAGCGTAAACGACACCAATAATGGATTATGATCGGAAGCGTCGCTCTGCGGCGCTTTCGCGTTTTTGAGGGTCAGACCTCGGTAAAAGACGTGGTCGAGTGGTAATCCGGTAATGAACTGAGTGCGATTATCTTGACTGAATTTCGCTTCTTGTAGGTCTGCCTTTTGGAGAGCCGTCTTCATTGCTTTCACACGGTCCTCACTCCAGCTGTTGAAATCTCCCGCAAACAAAATTGGGCCTTTGTGCTCTTTTAGAACCATTTCTAAACCAGACAACTGTGAAGTGTACTCTTCAGTGCCAACGGTAAAGTTAATCGCATGAATATTTACCACGGCTAGGGTCTCGCCATTGCTAAGTTGATACTTGCTGTACAGAGCCGACTTTGGCAAACGCAGCCATGGTTCTTTAGAAGTGTATGCACAAGCACGAATTGGCTCTTTTTGCGCAATACTGATTACCCCTGCACCACTTCCAAGCGCCTTAAACGCGCTTACTTGGTTGCTCATCCAATGGCCTTCCACCAGCCAGTTTTTAAACTCATCAGTCAAACTGGCTTCTTGTAAAAGCAACAGTTGTTTATTGGCAGAGAAAGCATCGAGCGCTTGTTGCCAGTTGTCTCTGTTTTGCTTATAAATGTTCCATACCAAAACGTTAAGCTCACCATCCTTATCAATCGCTTGTGGCTTATTAAACTCCATACAGCGGATGTCTTGAGTAATGTTCGTCCCTGTTTGAGTAACAATCTGTGGTTGTTCCGGCACAGTAAAGATCACCTGAAAACTCACAAACCCAGCGATAATGAGAAAAACTAACGCAAAAGCTAAACGCTGATACATAGACCTACCTGAATGCAAATAAAATGGAATCAAAAATACGAGCAATAAAAAAGGAGCCATTCTCGGCTCCCTTTTAGCTTACTCAAATTTTCACCACATGCTGTAGTGAAATCTTATATCTATCTGGATAAAGATTAGATCGCGTCTTCGTCTTCTTCACCTGTACGGATACGTACTACACGCTCTACGTCGGTTACGAAGATCTTACCATCACCAATCTTACCGGTTTGCGCCGTTTCAATGATGGTTTCGACACACTTGTCTGCAACGTCTTCTGTCACTACGATTTCTAGCTTCACTTTAGGAAGGAAATCCACCATGTACTCAGCACCACGGTACAGTTCAGTGTGACCTTTCTGACGACCAAAGCCTTTCACTTCAGAGACGGTCATCCCTGTAATGCCTACTTCAGCCAATGCTTCTCGAACATCATCCAATTTGAATGGCTTGATAATCGCTTCAATCTTTTTCATGTTCATCCCTTAAGCTTCAATCGTTTGCGCATATTATCGGTTAGCGTCTCACAACATTCAATCCTTGTTGTCACCAAGCACCTGAAAATCCTGACACTGGTGGAATTTATTTGCGGATGAATGTAACAAAGTCGCGCAGTCAGCAATCCCGCATGCCCGAAACGAAAAAACCAGAGCACTGGCTCTGGCTTGGTCTAAATCTTTATCTGGGTTATACCCGCGCTTACTTCAAGCTTGCGTAGTACGCTGCTAAGTTTGCGATATCTTCGTCTGACAGTAGATTCGCTTGCGCTTGCATCACTGCGGCAAGACCACCTGTGCGTTGACCCGCTTTGTACGCCTTGATTGAACTTACGATGTATTGCTCATTCTGGCCTTTCAGATTTGGATAACCAGGAATCACCGCGATACCATCCGCGCCATGACAAGCAGCACATACGCCCGCTTTTGCTTGCCCTGCGGCTACATCACCTGCCGCCAGAGCTTGCCCACTTAACATGGTTAGCGCCACCATTGCGCCCATGATTGTTTTCTTCATTGCTTCACCTAATCGATTATTATTTAAGGATTTTTATATTTTATAATCAACATTGTGGCATGAATTACAACGACTTGCGCCAGATAAGTTCACAATCTTGACCACTGAAGGCTTGATCAACAAACAAATCGCCGACCGCCACCACCTGATCTTGGTACATCAGAATCGGGATCTGGCGGCGCAGCCAACTCGGCACATTGTATTCTTGGAATAACTTCTTCAGCTTACGGCTATGGTTACGAGTGGTTGGGTGCGCAGAGAGCCCTTCTGGATTAAACGTCACTCGTAATAGATCTGGCTGAGGCGGGATAGCAATGGTAGCTTGTTCTGAGCGGGTACTCAAAGTGAGCTCTCCGAGTCGCTCAGGCAATACCAAAGCAGTATCGGTTTGAATTTTACTCTGCCACGTCGTGACATCAGCTGTTTCAGTGACCCAATAAAGGCGATTTTGAAAACGGCGTACTTCCCCCTGCTTAAGTTGCAGCTTAGGGTTAGCATCTTGCTGCGCCAATCCGACTTCATTCCAAATTAAATTGAGTTGCACTTGGGTTGGCATATTGGCATTTAGCTTAGCCAACCACATACGAACCAATCGCGCACGAGCCAATTCACTGTGCGTAGCTAATTCTTCAATACTCAGACTCAAATCACTTTGCAGAGCACGCTCAAACACTGCGCTAAGCAACTCGTCCAGCAAAGCTTCTTGCTGCGCGCACAAACTCGCACTGCGCTGCACCGCTTGATGGATGCTCGGCCAACGTTCAGAAAGTTCTGGCACTATACGATGACGTAGGAAGTTACGATCGTAACGAGTATCTTGGTTGCTTTCGTCTTCTACCCAATCCAGCTTTTGTTCTCTGGCTGTCGCTTCGATTTGCTCTCGCTTAACGGCCAGTAGTGGGCGAACTAATGTGCCATCAGCAAACGGCATGCTTTCAGCCATCGATGATAACCCCTTTGGCCCGCTGCCCCGTTTAAGTGCTAACAAGAAGGTTTCCACTTGGTCATCGGCATGTTGCCCTGTCAGCAATAAGTCCCCCATTTGGACATGCTTTTCTAAGGCTTGGTAACGAGCTTCACGTGCCAACAACTCGATACTTTCGCCGCTGTTGATGTCTAAGTTCACGTGCTCAACCGAGCATGAGATTCCCGCTTGCTGAGCCCAAACTAAACATTGATTTGCCCAGTCGTCCGCATTCGTACTCAAACCATGATGTACGTACACCGCGTGGCAGCTAACGGATTTAGAATCTACTGATTGATTGTCTATCGAATGCGCTTGGCGATAACGGCTAAGCAGCTCGAGTAGTAAACGCGAATCCACCCCACCACTAAACGCCAAGACAATCTTGGTGCCTGATTGGTAATAACGATCAAGAACTTGAGCAAATTGCGAGTAAAGCGATTCCATAAATCATCCGATAGAAACAAAAAAGGGTTGGACGTATGCCCAACCCTTTCTATTTTATCTGTAATCTAGCGAGAATTCAGCTAGCACCTAGCGACAGCTGTAATTAGCAGTAACCGTAGTTCATTAGACGCTGGTAACGACGCTCAAGTAGCGTTTCGTGATCCAGTTGTTCTAGGTCTTCTAGCTGACGAAGCAAGTTTGCTTTCATGTTTTCAGCCATTTGAACGTGGTCACGATGTGCACCACCTAGTGGTTCTTCGATGATTTCATCGATAAGCTCAAGCTCTTTTAGACGTGGAGCGGTTAGGCCCATCGCGTCTGCTGCTTGTGGTGCTTTGTCTGAATCACGCCACAGGATTGAAGCACAACCTTCTGGAGAAATTACTGAGTACGTTGAGTACTGAAGCATGTTCACGTAGTCACCTACACCAATTGCAAGTGCACCGCCTGAACCGCCTTCGCCAACAACGTTACAGATTACTGGTACTTTAAGACCAGACATCACTTTTAGGTTCTTCGCGATCGCTTCAGATTGGCCACGCTCTTCCGCGCCAACACCTGGGTATGCACCTGCCGTGTCGATGAAAGTGATGATAGGCATGTTGAAACGCTCAGCCATTTCCATCAAACGTAGCGCTTTACGGTAACCTTCTGGTTTAGGCATACCAAAGTTACGTTTTACTTTTTCTTTGGTCTCACGGCCTTTCTGGTGACCAATGATCATCACTGGGCGACCTTCAAGACGTGCAATACCACCAACGATCGCTTTGTCGTCAGCAAACGCGCGGTCACCCGCTAGTTCGTCAAATTCATCAAATGCGTGCTTGATGTAATCTAGCGTGTATGGACGTAAAGGGTGACGAGCCAGTTGAGCTGTTTCCCATGCACCTAGATTGCTGAAGGTTTTCTTCTTAAGTTCTAGGCTCTTTTTCTCAAGCTGTTCGATTTCTTTATCAAGGTCAACCGCAGAATCACCACCGTGACGAGATACGTCACGTAGCGCTTCGATTTTCGCTTCTAGTTCTGCGATTGGCTTTTCAAATTCAAGAAAGTTTAGGCTCATCTATGAATCCTTTTTTACTCAGCGTCTTACATATTGCGCTGAATTTTTAGTTAAATTCGAGTTCTACTTGGCCTTTGCCAAGCAACTGTTTTAAATCGTCTAGTAATGTATCTGTTGGCGTTACTCGCCATTCGGTGCCCAATGTTAACCGCGCTCTGGCGTCGGCACGCTGGTAGTATACATTGACAGGTACGGTTCCGGCTTTGTGCGGTTCTAAAATACGAGTAAATTGCTCAAAGAATTTATCGTTGATCTGGCTAGCATCAATAGATACCGACAAACCACGTGCGTATTTCTCACGTGCGGTACCCAGATCCATAACTTCACGCGCCGACATTTTAAGGCCACCGTTGAAGTCATCAAAGCTGACCTGTCCAGAAACAACCAGAATTTTATCTTTTTCGAGAAGTTCTGCATACCTATCAAGCGCATCCGAGAACAACATCACCTCCATTCGACCACTTCGGTCGTCCAGAGTCATGATACCGATACGCGTACCGCGTTTGGTTGTCATCACGCGAGCTGCAATAACAAGACCCGCGACTGTTACGGATTGATCGCGACGAGTTGGGGTTGCGTCTTTTAGTCGACAACTGACGTACTTATTTAGTTCCTTTATGTATGCGTTAACTGGGTGGCCGGTCAAATATAAACCGAGCGTCTCACGTTCACCCTCTAACCATACTTTCTCTGGCCACGCTGGCACTTGAGTATATTTGTGTTCCACCTCTTCTGGCGCATCAGTCAATACACCGAACATATCGGTTTGACCAAAGGCTTCCGCTTGGTGGTGTTGGCTTGCCGCTTTCACCGCATCATTAAGCGATGCCATTAGCGCCGCGCGATGTGGACCTAGCCTGTCGAGTGCGCCCGCGTAAATCAGTTTTTCGATAACACGCTTGTTGACCTTTTTCAGGTCGATTCGCGCACAGAAGTCAAATAGGTCAATGAAGTGACCACCTTTGTTGCGCGCTTCTAAGATTGCATCGATTGGACCTTCACCCACACCTTTGATCGCGCCGATGCCGTAAACAATCGCGCCATTCTCATCGACATTAAAGCGGTACAAACCAGCATTGATGTCTGGTGGAAGCACGGTGAGCTTCATGCGGAAACATTCGTCAACTAGGCCAACCACTTTCTCAGTGTTATCCATATCGGCGGTCATTACCGCTGCCATGAATTCTGCTGGATAGTGCATCTTAAGCCATAGCGTTTGGTACGAAACCAATGCGTAGGCTGCCGAGTGAGATTTGTTAAAGCCGTAACCAGCGAACTTCTCTACCAAGTCGAAGATCTTCATCGCCAACTCGCCATCGACGCCGTTGGCAATTGCTCCCTCTTCGAAGGTTGCACGCTGTTTCGCCATCTCTTCCGGTTTTTTCTTACCCATCGCACGACGAAGCATGTCCGCACCACCAAGGGTGTAGCCAGACAGCACCTGTGCGATCTGCATTACCTGTTCTTGATACAGGATGATGCCGTAAGTCGGATCCAGAATCTCTTTAAGCGATTCGTGTTGCCACTTTTCATCAGGATAAGAGATCGCCTCACGACCGTGCTTACGGTCGATAAAGTTATCTACCATGCCCGACTGAAGCGGCCCTGGGCGGAACAGTGCCACCAATGCAATGATGTCTTCAAAACAGTCCGGTTGCAGACGTTTAATCAGCTCTTTCATACCGCGCGATTCAAGCTGGAATACCGCAGTGGTTTCTGAGTTTTGCAGCAAACGGAATGACGCCGCATCATCCAGTGGAATCGATTCGATGCGAACAGGAGCTTTACCTTCACGTTCTAGACGCGGGTTAATCAGACCCAACGCCCAGTCAATGATGGTTAGGGTACGTAGGCCCAAGAAGTCAAACTTAACCAGGCCGGCGGTTTCCACGTCGTTCTTATCGAACTGAGTAACTGGGAAGTGGCCTTCCGAGTCGGCATAAATCGGCGCGAAGTCTGTAATGGTGGTTGGTGAGATTACAACACCACCCGCGTGCTTACCGGCGTTACGTGTACAACCTTCAAGGAGGCGACACATGTCGATAAGCTCTTTCACTTCTTCGTCTGCGTCATACAACTCAGGCAGTGCAGGCTCAGCTTTGAACGCTTTTTCCAGCGTCATGCCCGGATCAGGCGGAACCAGTTTTGAAATACGATCAACAAAGCCAAACGGGTGGCCAAGTACACGGCCTACGTCGCGGATTACCGCTTTCGCCGCCATGGTACCGAAGGTGATGATCTGAGATACCGCATCACGGCCATACATTTCCGCTACGTGATCAATTACTTGGTCACGCTTATCCATACAGAAGTCGACATCGAAATCGGGCATGGATACACGTTCTGGGTTCAAGAAACGTTCGAATAGAAGGTCGTATTCAAGTGGATCAAGGTCGGTGATCTTCAATGCGTATGCCACCAAAGAACCAGCACCTGAGCCACGACCCGGACCTACCGGAATCGCGTTGTCTTTCGACCATTGGATGAACTCCATTACGATCAAGAAGTAACCTGGGAACCCCATTTGGTTGATTACGTCAAGTTCGATTTGCAGACGATCATCGTATTCAGGACGACGCTGCTTGCGCTCTTCCTCATCTGGGAATAGGAACTCTAGGCGCTCTTCCAGACCTTCACGAGACTTCATGACCAAGAAGTCGGTCTCTTCCATACCTTCAGTTGGGAAGGCTGGAAGGAAGTATTCACCAAGACGTACTGTCACGTTACAACGCTTCGCAATTTCAACGCTGTTTTCTAACGCTTCCGGAATGTCGGCAAACAGCTCGCACATTTCCTCTTCAGTACGCAGGTATTGTTCTGGGCTGTAGTTCTTTGGACGACGCGGATCTTCTAGGGTGTAACCATCGTGGATCGCAACGCGGATTTCATGGGCGTCAAACAAGTCTTCACTGATGAAAACGACTTCGTTGGTTGCAACGACTGGCAGCTCAACCTCTTCTGCCAATTCAATCGCAAAGTGCAGGTAAGTTTCTTCGTCTGGACGACCAGTACGAACCAACTCTAGGTAGAAGCGGTCTGGAAAGTATTGGTTGTAAAACTCGACACAACTGTCGACAACTTTGCGGTTGCCTTTTAGCAATGCTTTACCGATTTCACCGTTTTTCGCGCCTGAAAGAACGATCAAACCTTCTGATAGTTCAGCCAACCAAGCTTTGTCGAGCACCGGTTGGTGTTGTACATGACCACGAAGGTAAGCTTTTGAGATCAGCAAAGTCAGGTTTTTATAACCTTCGTTGTTTGCTGCGAGTAACGTTAATTGCGTCAGCTCCTCACCAAACTCATCCGATTGCATTTTGAAGTCTGCACCGATGATTGGCTTCACACCACTGCCGTGTGCGGTGCCATAGTATTTCACCAAACCACACAGGTTAGTGAAATCGGTCAGCGCCATTGCAGGCATACCGAGTTCGGCGACTTTCTTAACGAGCGGTGGAACTTTGTTGATACCGTCCACCATAGAGAAATCACTGTGGATTCTTAGGTGAATGAACTTGGGATCTGACATTAACAGGTACCGTAAAACTATATCTTGATTGGGATTCTAACCTAAAGCGGGCGTGGTTTATAACACCGAAACGCCCATTCTATTACTTTGCTTTATTCTTCGATGCCGAGCGCTTTCTTCACGGGTTTGAAGCTCTTACGGTGCTCACTGATGACACCGTGTTGCTCAATCGCTTCAAAGTGCGCTTTGGTTGGATAACCTTTGTGCTTAGCAAAACCAAATTGCGGATATTGTTTATCCAACTCTTCCATTTCTTGGTCACGAACCACTTTGGCAATGATAGAAGCCGCACTGATTTCCGCTACGCGTAAGTCGCCCTTCACGACGGCTTGCGAGTCCATCGGAAGTTGTGGGCAGCGGTTGCCGTCGATAAGCGCTAAATCTGGCTGCACTTTCAAACCGGAAATTGCACGTTGCATCGCAACCATGGTCGCTTGCAAGATGTTGAGCTCATCAATCTCTTCAGGAGAACAGCGACCTACCGCCCATGCTAGGGCTTTCTCTTTGATTTCTGGCAGCAGTGCAAGGCGCTTTTTCTCGCTCAGCTTTTTAGAATCGTTCAAACCTTCAATTGGGTTGTTTGGATCTAAGATGACCGCTGCGGTAACAACATCACCCACCAAAGGACCACGCCCTACCTCATCGACACCCGCAACCAGCTGATAGCCTTGCGGGTATTCAAACGGTGGTAGTTCTACTTTTGCTTTGGTCGTTTTTGGTTTTACAGCCATGGTAAATCTCTATTTATTAATCAGTTTTAGAACCGCATTCGCGGCTTGTTGATCCGCATCTTTACGAATCCAATGATGCATTTCAGTAAACTTATCCAACATTTCTCGGTTGTCGCTCTCTAATAAACGAGACACTTCATTGAATAGATTTTCTGGCGTGCAATCTTCTTGCAGATATTCTTTTACAAGTTCGGTGTCAGCCAAAATGTTCGGCAGCGACACGTATTTGGTTTTCAATAGTCGCTTAGCAAGGAATGCCGTTACAGCATTAACACGGTAACCCACCACCATTGGGCGTTTAAGCAACATACATTCAAGTGCAACGGTGCCCGAGGCTAACATCACCGCGTCAGAAGCAGTAATTACGTTACGCGCCGTATCATCCACCAGCTTGAAATCAAGCTCTGGCGCGTATTCTTTCCACGCGTGCTCAAATTGTTCACGACGTTTCTGGTTTACTAGTGCAACGACGAAGCCAAGATCTGGGAATTTTTGATGCAGTTTTTTACAGGTTTCAATAAACGGTTGAGAGAGCATTTTCAGCTCGCTGCCACGGCTACCCGGAAGTACCGCTAACCATTGTTTGTCTTGTTCTAAACCAAGCAGTTCACGTGCAGGTGCTTTGTCCGATTGCAGTGGAATAGCATCTGCCAATGTGTGACCAATGAATTCACAAGGTACATTGAATTTGTCGTAGAACGCTTTTTCAAACGGTAGGAATGCCAGTACCAGATTGGTTGCGGCTTCAATATTGAAGATACGCTTTTGACGCCAAGCCCAAACCGAAGGACTGACGTAATGCACGGTTTTAATGCCCGCATTTTTCAGGTCTAGCTCAACTCGCAAGTTAAAATCTGGAGCGTCAATTCCGATGAAAACATCTGGTGGATTCTCGGTGAAATACTTCACAAGTTGCGCTTTGACTTTCAGTAGTCTTGGCAAGCGACCTAGCACTTCCACTAGGCCCATTACAGCAAGTTCTTCCATATCGAACAGAGACTCACAGCCTTGCGCGATCATCTTAGGGCCACCAATACCAACAAACTCTGCGTCTGGGTATTGTTGTTTTACTGCCTTGATAAAGCCTTCACCTAGCGTGTCGCCAGACAATTCTCCGGCAATGATGCCGATACGTAATGGTCTTTCCATATCTACTTCGCTATTTTTCCTGTGCGCTATGGGTAACGTTTTAAACTATGTAGACACATAAACCGCAGTAGCCGCACAATCTGCAGCGTACAATCCGTTATCCATAAAACACAAAAAGACCGCAGCCCAATTTGGGCGCGATCTTTTCAATTTAACCGCTCATTCGTTGATTAACGAATAATGCCACGTTCCGTTGTTTCCAGAATATCTGAGAAACGTTTCACTGCCGGCCACTCTTGTGCCATTTCAGCTAGGATTGGTTTCACTTCTTCCAGAGTCTTACCTGAACGGTAGATTTCTTTGTACGCTTTTTGTAGCGCACGAATTTCTGGTTTTTCGAAACCGTTACGCTTCAGGCCAACCAAGTTCAAACCAAATGGTGTTGCGTGGTTACCTTGAGCAAGTACGTATGCTGGTACGTCTTGAACAACAGCAGAACAGCCGCCAACGTATGCGTAAGCGCCAACCGTACAGAACGGATGAATCGCAGAAAGCGCCATCACACCTGCATGATCATCAACCGTTACGTGACCACCAAGAATCGCATTGTTACCAATGTGAGTATGGTTACCAACGATAACGTCGTGTGCGATGTGTGCATTTACACAAAGCAGGTTGTCATCACCAATCACTGTTGTTGCTTTGTCTTGAACCGTACCACGGTGAATCTGAACCGCTTCACGAATCACGTTGCGGTCACCGATAACCACTGTTGTATCTTCGCCACCGTACTTCTTGTCTTGGTTTTCTTCACCAATAACAGCGTGTGGGAAAATGCGGTTGTCTTTACCAATTGTGGTGTGACCTTTGATCACTACGTGAGACATCACTTCAGTACCTTCACCGATTTCTACCGTTGAGGTGATGTAAGTGAATGGACCAACAGTCACGTTAGCGCCAATTTTCGCGCCTTCTTCTACCACCGCAGCAGGGTGGATTTTAGCGGTTTCATGAATCATATTAAAACTCTCGACGAGCACACTTCAGCTCTGCTGAACATACTACTTCGCCGTCAACCTTCGCTACACCTTTGAATGCAGCAATGCCGCGACGCTCTTTCAAAAATTCTACTTCAATAATCATTTGATCGCCTGGTACTACTGGTTTACGGAATTTTGCACCGTCAACACTTGCAAAGTAGTACAGTTCGTTTTCAGTTGGCGCACCAAATGATTTAAATGCAAGTAAGCCTGTCGCCTGCGCCATCGCTTCCAGAATAAGAACACCCGGGAAAACTGGCAGTTGTGGAAAGTGACCTGTGAACTGAGGTTCGTTAACCGACACGTTTTTAATCGCGTGAAGGTACTTCTCTTCTTGGAAGTCAATCACTCGGTCGATCAATAAGAATGGGTAGCGATGAGGTAGTAGCTCTTGAATTTCAGAGATGTTCATCGTTTTCTTTTCAGTAGTCAAAGTCGTCTTCCTATATCAATACTCAACAACCAAGATGGCAAGGCAGCGGCAAAAGCCACTTAATCAGGAAATGCCTGCAAAGTGTATACCAGCTTGGTGATAAATCTACTTATAGCGCGTCATTATAGAAGAAAAAGACCCGCATTTCGCGAGTCTTTGTTCAGAATTATGGAACTAAGATTCTTCTTTCGGTTCCAGCTGTTTCTCAACAGCTTTCAGGCGTTTGTTCATATCGTCAATGCGATGAACTCGAGTTGCCGTTTTACGCCACTCTCGGTTCGTTTGCAGTGGAATACCTGACGAATACAAGCCTTTCTCTTCGATACTGCGCATAACCATGCCCATACCGGTGATAGCTACGCCATCTGCAATCGTGATATGTCCGTTAAGAACCGACGCGCCGCCGATCTGACAGTATTTACCAATTTTGGTACTGCCAGCGACAATAGTACCACCTGGCATCACGGTACCATATCCGATCTGCACGTTATGAGCGATTTGAAGCTGGTTATCAAGAATTACGTTGTCTTCGATAATGGTGTCTTCAAGTGCACCACGGTCAATCGTAGTACATGCACCAATCTCAACGCGGTTACCGATACGCACTGAGCCAAGTTGAGGGATCTTAATCCACTCGCCTTTGTCGTTAGCGTAACCGAAACCATCAGAGCCAATGACTGTGCCAGATTGAACCAGACAGTCATCGCCCATTGATACTTCATGATAGATAGTCACATTAGCCCAAAGCTTGGTGTTGTTACCTAGCTTTGCGTTCTTACCGATAAAGCAACCAGCGCCGATACTTACGTTGTCGCCTAGTTCAACACCCGTTTCAATCACTGCGTTTGCACCGACTGTTACGTTAGTACCCATCTTCACGTCTGCTGCGATGACGGCACTTGGTGCGATCTCATCTGCAGGCTTCGGCGTGGTGTCCATTGCTTGAACAACACGAGCGAATGCAACATAAGGGTCAGCCACAACCAGTGCATTACCTACACACTGGTCTTTGTGTTCAGCTTTCACCATCACAACCGTTGCTTGACACTCAGAAAGGTGTTTTGCGTATTTTGGGTTAGACAAGAAAGTGATATCACCTTCTTGTGCTTTATCCATTGGAGCTACACGGCTTACGACGAGAGACTCGTCACCAAATAGCTCACCCCCGGTAATTGTCGCCAACTCGGCTAATGTTAATGTCTTCATAACTTCTTATTTTAGAGCTTTAATTACGTCTTCAGAGATGTTGTATTCTGGCTTACCGTACTGAAGTGAAGAGATGTCGATTACCATATCGTAGCCTTTCTTAGTTGCTACTTTCTTCACTGCGTCTTGGATAGTTTTGAATAGCTTCGCTTTCTCTTCAGCTTCGCGACGTGCACTTGCTTTCTCTAGAGCTTGTGCCTTCACTTTGTACTCGCTGTCTAGTTTAGCGATGTCGATACGTAGTTTTTCAACTTCGTCTTGACCTAGAAGCTCACCATCACGTTGTAGCTTTTCAATCTTAGTCTTAGCTTGCGCTTGGATAGATTTCAGCTCATCTGCTTTGCTCTTAAAGTCTTTCTGCATTTTTTGTAGAACTACTTCGCGTTGAGGAAGCGCTTGGAAAACTTGAGCAGTATTTACATAAGCAATTTTCTGAGCAGCTTCAGCCGCGTTAGCAAACATTGAAGAGCTAAGTACTAGAAGGCCTAGGCCAGCTGCTTTCATCATTTTATTCAAAATATTTTCCTCTTTAGAAGGTTCTACCGATAGTGAACGTGAAGAACTCTTCATCGTCGCCATCATATTTCTTAATTGGTTTCGCTAGCGAGAATACTAGAGGCCCCATTGGAGACATCCATTGCAACGCCGCACCGTAAGACGAGCGGTAGTTGGTTGGATCTGAGTAATCGTAGTAGTAACGGTCGCCGTATTCAGCACCTGAGCTACGGTAGTCGAATTCCGTATCCCAAACACTCGCCATATCGAAGAAGATACTGGTACGAATTTGGTTACGAACTTCGTCAGAAGCAAATGGTGTTGGAACAATCAACTCAAGGCTTGCCAACGCAACTGCGTTACCACCAACAGAATCGTCTGTTGCTGTATCAGCACCGTTGTTCGAGCCTGAGTAGTCACGATAAACCGCTTTCGGACCTACGGTATTCGAGCCGAAACCACGTAGTGTTGTAAAACCACCCGCGTAGTAGTTTTCGTAGAATGGGAACAAGTTATCGTTACCATCCGTTTGACCATAACCGTTACCATAACCTAGACGACCACGGAACAAGAGCGTGAATTCATGCTTCTTAGTCAGTGGAACGTATTGACGAACATCATACTGCATCTTGAAGTATTGAACGTCAGAGCCAGGTACGGTCATCTTATAGAATGCACGTTGGTGGTTACCCGCTGTAGGGAAGTAGCCACGGTTTAGGTTGTTACGTGTCCATGAGATGTTGAAGTCAAAGTCATTTGTGTTCAACGCGCCGCTAGAATCAATGTTGTCTTCTTGCGCCTGTAGGAACTGTTCTACCTGTAGGTAAGGAGACAAGTTACCGATCTTGTTGTGGGTGTAGCCAACACCAAACTCAAAGCGGTTCAGTTCGTCGAATGGGAAGCCCCATGTCAAACTTGCGCCGTAACTTTGGTTGGTATAGTCAACGATACCCGCTTCAGATGCTTCGAACTCGTCGTAGAAGATCTTACCACCCAAACTTACACCATCTAGGTTCCAGTATGGGTCACGGTAGTCCAAGCTCACGTTTTTCTGGTAGTCGTTCATCATCGCGTTAATACCAACGCGGTTACCACTACCAATAAAGTTGTCTTGCTGTAGGCCGACCTGGAAGCTCACGCCTGATTCAGTACCGTAACCGACACCGAAGTTCACGCTGCCCGAGTTCGCTTCTTTAACAGAGTAAACTAGGTCAACTTGGTCATCGCTGCCAGGAACACGTACCGTTTGTACTTCTACGTTTTCGAAGTAGCCCAGACGGTTTAGACGCGTTTTACCCGTTTCGATTGATTTCGAGTTTAGCCAGCTGCCTTCCATCTGACGCATTTCACGACGCAGAACTTCGTCTTTGGTCGAGTTGTTACCCGTAAAGCGAATGTCACGTACGTAAATACGGTTACCTGGGTCTACGTTCACAACAAGCGATACTTGTTTGTTTTCGTCGTCGAACTCAGGAATGGTGTTTACTTGCGGGTAAGCATAGCCAGATTCACCAAGCACACGCTTGATACCTTCTTCCATTGACGTTACGCGAGAGCCGTTGTACGTCTCGTTGTCTTCAAATGGAACCAGCTTTTCGAACGTTGCTTCTTCACCAATTAGGTTGCCGCGGAATTTCACGTCTTTAACGGTGTACACGTCGCCTTCCTCAAGACCAAGGGTAATGTATACGCCTTTTTTGTCAGGAGAAATCGCCACTTGTGTCGAATCAACGTTAAATTTCAGGTAACCACGGTCTAGGTAGTAAGACTTCAGCGCTTCGATGTCACCAGCAAGTACTTGCTTTTGGTATTTTTCGTCCGCTAGGAAGTTCCACCATGGTACGTCAACGTTTAGGTTGAAACGAGATAGAAGGTCTTCATCAGAAAAGACTTCATTGCCGATAAAGTTGATTTGCTGAATTTTCGCCGATACACCTTCGGTGAAGACGAATTTCAAGTCAGAACGGTTACGAGGCAATGGAGTAACAACCGCTTTTACGGTCGCGTTGTATTTACCAACACTGTAGTAAAAGTCTTCCAAACCTTTTTCGATGTTGCTCAGCGTAGTGCGGTCAAGCGCTTCACCTTCACGAACGCCAGAAGCATTCAGGTTTTCTTGTAGCTGCTCGTCCTTGATTGCTTTGTTGCCTGAGAATGAGATGCTCGCAATAGTTGGACGCTCTTTTACTTGAACAACCAGAACATCACCATTACGCAGCACTTTCACATCTTCGAAGTTACCCGATGCGTACAATGCGCGAATGATCTCTGCAACATCGCCTTGGTCAACGGTATCACCGACACGTACAGGCATTTTCAGCAACGCTGCACCCAGTGCCACACGCTGCAATCCATCGATTTCAATATCTTGAACTACAAAGTTCTCTGCTCCGTTTGCAGATACACTGGTCGCCAGTAAACTTGCAAACAGAATTCGCTTAATCGCCATACTTGTTCTAATTATTCCTTGCTACTGCTTTTGTCTCTGAACTATCACAGACGAGTAAAATCATTAAATAGCGCTAACGCCATGAGCGAGAAGATAATCGCACCACCAATTCGATAGCCCATTTCCTGTACTTTCTCAGGTACTGGGCGTCGGATGACTGCTTCAATTGCAAAAAACAGCAGATGCCCACCATCCAACATTGGTAAAGGAACGAGGTTAATAATACCTAGGTTAACACTAATTAGTGCTAGAAAACCTAAAAAGTAGACCAGACCGTAGTCTGCGGTCGCCCCTGCTCCTTTGGCAATAGATATTGGTCCGCTCAAATTGTTCAGACCAACGTCACCTACAATCAGTTTCTTAAGCATACTGATGGTAAGTCCAATAACTTGACCAGTTTTGTCAATCGCTTTGCCAATAGACTCGAATACACCAAACTGTAATTCGAAGCGATAACTTTCTGGCCATTCTGCGACTTCAGGTGCGATACCCGCGAAGCCAACCGTTTCTTTGTTAGCTAGCTCACGACTACCTGGAGTCAATGTGAAAGATTGCTCTTCACCTTGACGTAACACCATCAGGTCAATTGGCGTTTCTGGGTTAGAACGAATGGCTTCAACCACTTCATCCCACTTAGAAATCTTATCACCATTAATCTCGATGATTTTATCGCCAGCTTGTAGGCCTGCTTGTTCAGCGGCACCACCTTCACTCACCTGTGCCAACTCCGTATAAATCTCTGGAGTGTACGGTTTGAAGCCTAGCGATTGCATCGCAGATTGTGTTTCTGGATCAAATTTCCAATCACGGATATCAAGTGTCTTCGTGACTTCCGAGCCTACTTCATTTGCCGAAGAAAGCGTTACTGTCATCGAATCATCACCAATGTGGGAAACTAATCCCATGTTGACTGATTCCCAGTCCGGAGTTTTGATACCTGAGATGGATTTTAGTTCCATCCCTGATTCAATTCCTGCTTCTGCAATGATTGAATTGGGCGTAACTTCACCAATTACCGGCTTCACTGCTGGTACTCCAATCAGGAAAACCAACCAGTAAGCAACAATAGCAAACAGGAAATTAAAGATAGGACCCGCCGCCACGATCGACGTACGTTTCCACAGTGGCTTTTGGTCAAACGCCAAATGCTTTTCGTGCTCAGGCACGTCATCAACACGACTGTCCACCATCTTGACGTAACCGCCTAGCGGAATCATCGAGATGCTGTACTCAGTTCCGTCTTTGCCTACCTTACTCCAGATAGACTTACCAAAACCGATAGAAAACTTTTCAACTTTTACACCGCAACGACGCGCAACCCAAAAGTGACCATACTCGTGCACGGCCACCAAGATGCCCAGTGCAACGATAAAAGAAACCAAATTCCACAAAATACCAGTCATTAGCTACGCTCGCGTAAAAATTCTAAGGCGATAGTTCGTGACATTCTATCTAGCTCTATCAAGCTTTCCAAGCTATTCACATTCTCACTTTTATGGCTTGCAGTGATTTTGTTCAAAACTGATTCATTGATGCGAGCGATATCAGTGAAACCAAGACGGTTATTCAAGAAAGCATCAACAGCGACTTCGTTTGCTGCATTCAGAGCAGTCGTAGCATGTTGACCTTCGTAACAAGCATCAATCGCTAGCTTCAAACACGGGTAGCGCGCAAAGTCGGGTTGAAGGAACGTCAACTCACCCACTTGAGTAAAGTCGAGTGGTTTCACACCAGCATTCACACGAGATGGGTAAGACATGGTCAGTGCAATCGGCGTTGCCATATCGGGTTCACCCATTTGTGCTAAGACGGAACCGTCTCGGTATTGCACCATAGAATGAATCACAGACTGAGGGTGAATGATCACTTTCAGCTGTTCGCGAGCCGCATTGAACAGCCATTTTGCTTCAATGTACTCAAGACCTTTGTTCATCATGGTTGCGGAATCAACCGAGATCTTAGGTCCCATCGACCAGTTAGGATGAGCGATTGCTTGTGCAGGAGTAACGCTCTCAAGCTCAGCGATATCCGTGTAGCGGAATGGACCACCAGAACCAGTAAGCAGGATAGATGAAATACCATGCTCTTCTAAGTTACAACGACCTAAGTTGGTTTGAACTTGTTGAGGTAAACACTGGAAGATCGCATTGTGTTCGCTGTCTACTGGAAGTAGCTCTGCGCCGTGCTCTTCAACTGCATCGATAAACAGTTGCCCAGACATCACCAGTGCTTCTTTGTTAGCAAGGAGAACACGCTTGCCAGCTTTTACCGCTGCCATGGTTGGAAGCAGACCTGCCGCACCAACGATAGCCGCCATCACGCTGTCGACTTCTTCTAGGGCAGACACATGGCAAAGCGCATCAACACCACCCAACACTTCTGTAAGAGGAGACACTGAAGCCAACTCTGACTTAAGCGCCACAGCCGCCGCTTTATCCGCCATTACAGCGTATTTAGGTTGCCATTTACGACAAAGTGCGACCATCTTTTCAACGTTCGTGCTTGCCGCCAATGCGACGATAGAAAACAGCTCAGGGTTTTGTTCAACCACTTTAAGTGTGCTTGCACCGATTGAGCCTGTTGCACCAAGAATCGTTAACTTTTGCATGATGTAAGACCGTTAGAAAAACTCAGGAGCGACAACGCCGCTCCCGATAAATTAGAATACGTAGTAAAGAAGAGCAAATACTGGGAATGCAGCCGTTAGGCTATCAAGACGGTCGAGAATGCCGCCGTGCCCTGGAATGATGTTACTGCTGTCTTTGATGCCAGAAACACGTTTGAACATGCTTTCTACTAGGTCACCAAGAACAGAAATCACAACTGTAATCAGTGTGATGATTACCATGTGAATTGGGCTGGTAAATTGAATATCAAACCAACCTGCAAACAACCATCCAACAATTAATGCTGCAATGATGCCGCCAATCAAACCTTCGATAGTCTTGTTTGGACTAACATGTGGCGCCATTTTACGTTTACCCATGCTTTTACCAGCAAAGTAAGCGCCACTGTCTGCAGCCCATACCAAGAAGCAAACGTACAGCACAAGTTTTGCGCCGTGGTATGGATCTACTGAAATATCGGAAGCTCTAAGGATGATCACACTCCAAAGGAAAGGGATCAAAGTTAGAAAACCAAACACATGACGCAGTGCTTTACTGTTTTGCCACAGATTGGTTGTTTTAGGGTAAGTAATGGCCATCCCACTTGCGATAATCCACCATGCAAAACCGAGCGCTAACACTGTGTAGTGTGGAGTTGCTAGTTGGTTAAGGCTTGCCGCATCTGGCGAGATGAATAGAAAACTGAGTCCGGTTACGACAACGGCTGGTACTAGCGCAGCGATGCGTGAATTGCTTTCTGTAAACTGGGTCCACTCCCAAAAACCTAATAGCGTAATCGCAGTCAAAGCGATAATGAAGCCGATTAGGGGTAATTTAAAAATACCTAAAATTACAAGGGGAGCTAAAATTAGTGCTGTTATTATTCTCTGTTTCAAACTAACTAGTCCTTATTGAGCAGCCATCAATGCCTTTACTTGCTCGCCAGTACAACCAAAGCGACGCTCTCGGTTAATAAACCAAGTCACAGCCTCTACTAAGCTGTCTTCATCAAACTCTGGCCAGTACTCCGGAGTAAAGTACATTTCAGCATACGCCATTTGCCACAGCATAAAGTTACTGATGCGACACTCACCACTTGTACGGATCAAAAGATCCACTTCAGGGAGATCTGCCATCGTTAAATGCTGGGTAATTAACTGCTCATTGATATCCTCTACACGGATTTCACCGTTACGCGCTTTTAACGCCAACGTTTTTGCCGCCTCTGTGATGTCCCATTTACCGCCATAGTTAGCCGCAATGTTAATCACCATACCCGTATTGCCAGCGGTGAGTGCTTCTGCTTCGATGATTTTGCCTTGCAGTCGCTCACTAAAGCGGCTGGTATCACCAATAACGCGCAAACGCAGATTGTTTTTATGCAGCTTTTTCACTTCGCTAGAAAGCACGGAAATGAACAGCTCCATCAGGAGACCCACTTCTTCCTCCGGACGACGCCAATTTTCACTACTGAAAGCGAACAACGTCATGGCTTTAATACCGAGTTTAGAAGCAGCAGCGACGGTCTTACGAACGGCATTAACGCCTTTTTTATGACCGAATACGCGAGGTTTTCCTTTGGACTTAGCCCAACGACCATTACCGTCCATAATGATGGCAATATGTTTAGGGAGGGAATCAGAGAAGGCTTGAGAATTTTGCATAGGGAGTTAATTGAGTTCCATCAGTTGGATAGATTAACACAAAAAAACGCTGCACTGTGAGCACAGCGTTTTCCAACAGTGATGTAGGTGGGAGTATTAAACTTCCATCAACTCTTTTTCTTTAGCGGCAAGAACTTCGTCGATCTTCTTAACTGCTACGTCAGTCAGTTTTTGAATTTCATCTTGTGCTTTACGATCTTCGTCTTCAGAGATTTCTTTATCTTTTAGAAGACCTTTTAGGTCGCTGTTTGCGTCACGACGGATGTTACGAACTGCAACACGTGCGCCTTCAGCTTCACCACGAACGATCTTAACTAGGTCTTTACGACGCTCTTCTGTTAGCGGTGGAAGTGGAACGCGGATGATTGTGCCAGCAGACATTGGGTTTAGACCAAGGTCAGACATCATGATCGCTTTCTCAACTTTTTGAGTTAGCTCTTTGTCGAATACAGTAATTGCTAGAGTACGTGCGTCTTCAGCAACAACGTTCGCTACTTGGTTAAGAGGAGTCGGCGCACCGTAGTACTCTACAGAGATGCCAGATAGTAGGCTTGGGTGTGCGCGGCCAGTACGAACTTTAGAAAGGTTGTTCTTTAGCGCTTCAACGCTTTTGTCCATGCGCTCTTGCGCGTCTTTATTGATTTCGTTAATCACGGTTTCACCTTAAAAATGTCATCTTTCATGAAGAAAGCTTAAAGGGCTTAAGCAAAGCGAAACGCCATCCAATATCTCGTGTTGAATGGCGTTGAGATTTACGCGTCAGCGCAGATCAACGTGCCTTCAGCTTCACCCATTACCACGCGACGTAGTGCGCCTGGCTTATTCATGTTAAATACGCGGATTGGCATTTTGTGGTCACGAGCAAGTGTGAACGCTGCCAAGTCCATTACTTTCAATTCTTTATCCAGAATTTCAGTGTAAGATAGCTTATCATACAGCTCTGCGTCTGGGTTTGCTACTGGGTCAGCAGTAAATACACCATCAACTTTCGTTGCTTTTAGAACTACGTCAGCTTCGATTTCGATGCCGCGTAGACACGCTGCTGAATCTGTCGTGAAGAATGGGTTACCAGTACCTGCAGAGAAGATAACTACACGGCCTTGGCGAAGTTCGCGGATAGCGTCTGCCCAATTGTAATCGTCACACACACCTTTTAGCGGAATTGCAGACATTACGCGAGCGTTTACATAAGCACGGTGAAGTGCGTCACGCATTGCTAGACCGTTCATTACTGTCGCAAGCATACCCATGTGGTCGCCTACTACGCGGTTCATACCCGCTTCTGCAAGACCTGCACCACGGAACAAGTTACCGCCGCCGATTACCACACCAACTTGAACACCCAGTTCAACCAGCTCTTTCACTTCTTGAGCCATACGGTCAAGAACCGCTGGATCAATACCAAAACCTTCTTCACCTTGAAGTGCTTCACCACTTAGTTTTAATAGAATACGTTGATATGCTGGTTTAGGGTTCGTAGTCATGGAGTTTACCTTCCAAAGAGAGTTGTCGATTAACAGTCATGAATAGACACAAAGTTACTTATAGCTATTCATCACGGCTAATTTTGCCCGCTCTTTTCGTAAAAAGACCGCAGCCTAGGCTACGGTCTAATATTTACACAAGTCGCTAAGGATTAACCTTTTTGAGCTAGTGCTACTTCTTCAGCGAAGCTCATTTCAGCTGCTTTCTCGATACCTTCACCTACTTCTAGACGAACGAATGTAGCAACAGAAGCACCTTTCTCTTTTAGCATTTCGCCAACAGATTTCTTAGGTTCCATGATGAAAGCTTGACCAGTTAGAGAGATTTCGCCAGTGAATTTCTTCATGCGGCCGATAACCATCTTCTCAGCGATCTCTTGTGGCTTGCCTTCGTTCATAGCGATTTCAACTTGAACTTCTTTCTCTTTAGCAACTACGTCAGCTGGTACGTCTTCTGGGTTAACGAACTCAGGCTTAGAAGCAGCAACGTGCATTGCAACGTGCTTAAGAGTTTCTGCGTCGCCTTCACCAGCAACAACAACACCGATTTTCTCGCCGTGACGGTAAGAAGCGATTGCAGTACCTTCAACGTAAGCAACGCGACGGATGTTGATGTTTTCGCCGATTTTAGCAACTAGAGCTACGCGCTCTTCTTCGAACTTAGCAACTAGCTCTTCAGCTGTAGCTTTAGTCGCTAGAGCGTCAAGTGCTACTTTGTCTGCGAATGCAGTGAAGTTACCGTCTTTAGCAACGAAGTCAGTTTGGCAGTTAACTTCAAGAAGAACAGCAACGCCGTTTTCTTCTTTGATGATGATTGCGCCTTCAGCTGCAACGTTACCAGCTTTTTTAGCTGCTTTCGCTGCGCCTGATTTACGCATGTTTTCAATTGCTAGTTCGATGTCAGCGTTTGCTTCTACAAGCGCTTTTTTACATTCCATCATGCCAGCGCCAGTGCGCTCGCGAAGTTCTTTAACTAGAGCAGCAGTTACAGTTGCCATTCTCTATTCCTCGTTTGATTCGAAATAAGGTAAAAAACAGGGGCCTACATTGTCGGCCCCCATTGCTAACTATAACTCAGTCTATGCTACAACAAGGTTTCACATAGACTAAGTGTGACACAGAGCCGTTATTATTCAGCTTCTACGAAACCGTCTTTTTCAGCAACTGCTGCAACGTCTTTGTTGCGACCTTCAGACACTGCAGATGCTGCAGCGTTTAGGTATAGTTGAACTGCGCGGATCGCGTCGTCGTTACCTGGGATGATGTAGTCAACGCCGTCTGGGTTAGAGTTAGTATCTACCACAGCGTATACTGGAATACCTAGGTTGTTAGCTTCTTTAATTGCAATGTGCTCGTGATCAGCGTCGATTACGAATAGAGCGTCTGGTAGGCCGCCCATATCTTTAATACCACCAAGAGATTTCTCTAGCTTCTCCATTTCACGAGTACGCATTAGAGCTTCTTTCTTAGTTAGTTTTTCGAAAGTACCGTCTTGTGCTTGTGCTTCGAAATCTTTTAGACGCTTGATAGACTGACGAACTGTTTTGTAGTTCGTTAGCATGCCGCCCAACCAACGGTTGTTAACGTAGTATTGGTTGCTTGCGATTGCAGCTTCTTTAACAGCTTCAGATGCAGCGCGCTTAGTACCTACGAATAGAACTTTACCTTTCTTCTCGCCAACTTTAGCTAGTTCAGCTAGAGCTTCGTTGAACATTGGTACAGTTTTTTCTAGGTTGATGATGTGAACGCGGTTACGAGCACCAAAGATGAATGGCTTCATTTTTGGGTTCCAGTAACGAGTTTGGTGACCGAAGTGAACACCAGCTTTCAGCATATCGCGCATTGATACAGTTGCCATTTTAAAATCCTCTATGGGGTTAGGCCTCCACATCCCCCATAATTCCGACCAAGCTTCTGCTCAGCACCCCGGAACATGTGACGGAATGTGTGTGATTTAAAGATAAAAGTTAATTGGAAGAAGCTTGCTTCGCTACTCTTCTAATGAAAAGTAAAGAGAACAGTCCTCGATTCCGGCGCGCTTTATACCATATTTTAGCCTAAGATGGCTAGTAAAAATTGTTTCTTACAATTCTAATTTCCCCTATCACACCTATCCCTACTCTCTTCTAAATTCCATGACTAGACTACAAGTAAGAATGACTCATATTCTTAACTGGCTTGGGTTAACCGCAAGATGTCTGATAGAATGCGCGCATTCGCACGTTTACGTGCTTACGAATAAGTAGAGAAAGCCAATGTCAATCAAGATTAAAACTGCTGAAGAAATCGAACGCATGCGTATTGCGGGCAAGCTAGCCGCAGACACTCTAGAAATGATCGAACCGCACATCAAGGCGGGTGTGACGACAGAAGAATTAAACAAAATCTGTCACGATTACGCTCTAGAGCGAGGCGCTTACTCTGCACCGCTTGATTACCATGGATTCCCTAAATCAATCTGTACGTCAATCAACCACATCGTTTGTCACGGCATCCCTGCGACAGAAGATGAAAAAGGTGCAAATGGCCAAATGAAGCCAGCTGTACTTAAAGATGGCGACATCATTAACGTTGATATCACGGTTATCGTACCTAACGATGAAAACGCAGATCTAAGCGTTCGTCCACAAGGTTACCACGGTGACACTTCTAAGATGTTCCTAGTTGGTGATGTATCTCCAGCAAACAAACGTCTGTGTATGGTTGCTCAAGAGTCACTTTACATCGGTATGCGTCAAGTTAAGCCTGGTGCAACTGTTGGTGACATCGGTACAGCAATCGAGAAGTACATCAAAGAAAACAACAAGAACAACCCACGTAACAAGTTCTCTATTGTTAAGGACTTCTGTGGTCACGGCATCGGTGACGAGTTCCACGAAGAGCCACAAGTGGTTCACTACAAGAACAAAGACCGCCGCGTACTAAAAGAAGGCATGTGTTTTACTATCGAGCCAATGATCAACGCGGGTAAATTCGGTTGTACTGTTGATGCTCAAGATGATTGGACGGTTTACACTGGTGACGGTAAAAACTCTGCACAGTGGGAACACACTATCGTGGTAACTAAAGAAGGTTGTGAAGTACTAACACTTCGCAGCGACGATACCATTCCACGAATGATGAAAAACGTTTAATCGCCCATCACTTTCCATATCCCCGCCCATGCGGGGATATTTTTTATCTGCAACAAATTTGTTAGATTGCTAATAGTTTTAGCTTGCACGGATAGCAAATATGACCCTTCAGTCACCTCTTACGTTTACCGATGAACAGATAAACATCGGCGAACTTAAGCAAGAACTCGAAAAATTCAGTTCATACCAAAAAGAAGAATTTCTACAGCACCACCCTGTGACCAACCTTGTTTTGTCACGCGCTGAGTACATGGATTTACTCCTCAATCGTTTGTGGCAACACTTTGGATTCAAAGACATCCATAATATTTCCTTAGTTGCCGTCGGCGGTTACGGGCGTGGTGAGTTACATCCTCTGTCTGATATCGACATTTTGATTCTGTCGCAGAACAAGCTGCCAAATGCTCTGGAAGCTAAAATCAGTGAGTTCATTACGCTATTGTGGGATTTACGCCTAGAGGTCGGCCACGCAGTGCGCACTGTAGATGAATGTGCAGAGATTGGACGTTCAGACTTAACCGTTGCCACGAACCTGCAAGAAGCGCGTTTGCTTTGCGGAAGTGAAGACACCTTTCAAGCCTTAAAGAAAGTGGTGTTGTCTGATTCTTTCTGGCCAAGCGAAACTTTTTACCGCGCCAAGATTCAAGAGCAACGTGAACGCCACGCACGCTACCATGACACCACCTACAACCTCGAACCCGACATCAAGTCCACGCCGGGCGGCTTGCGTGATATTCACACTTTAAGCTGGGTGGCACGCCGTCACTTTGGCGCAACATCGTTACTAGAGATGAGCCGCTATGGCTTCCTGACCGACGCAGAATACCGAGAGCTGGTCGAGTGTCAGGACTTCTTATGGCGCGTGCGTTTCGCCCTGCATATTGAGCTTCGCCGTTATGACAACCGACTGACCTTCGCTCATCAGGCTCAAGTGGCCGAACATCTGGGTTATGTTGGTGAAGGCAATCGCGGTGTCGAAATGATGATGAAGGAGTTCTACCGCACCCTACGTCGTGTGGCAGAGCTGAATAAGATGCTGCTCAAGCTGTTCGACCAAGCCATCATCAACGGTGGGGCTTCACAAGATGCTGAAATTATCGACGAAGATTTCCAACGCCGTGGTTCACTGATCGAGGCTCGCAAACCTGCACTGTTCCAAGCTCGTCCTGAAACCATTTTGGATATGTTCCTGCACATCGCCAATGATTCGAGCATCGAAGGCGTAAGCCCTCCTACGTTGCGTCAGTTACGTACTGCGCGTCGTCGATTGAATAAGTTCTTGCACACTATCCCTGAAGCGCGTGAAAAGTTTATGGCGCTGTGTCGTCATCCAAATGCGCTGCATAAGGCGTTTAGTCTGATGCACAAGCTTGGCGTACTGGCAGCGTATCTTCCGCAGTGGAGCCAAATTGTCGGTCAGATGCAGTTCGATCTATTCCATGTATATACCGTGGATGAGCACAGTATTCGTCTACTCAAGCACATTAATACCTTCAGCTACGCAGAGAACCACAGCAAACATCCAATTTGCTGCGAAGTTTATCCTCGAATTCAGAAGAAAGAGCTACTGATTCTAGCCGCGATTTTCCATGATATCGGCAAAGGGCGTGGTGGTGACCATTCGGTGATTGGCGAAGGTGAAGCATACGACTTCTGTATTGAGCACGGCTTGTCTAAGCCAGAAGCGAAATTGGTAAGTTGGCTAGTAAGGCATCACTTATTGATGTCGGTAACTGCACAGCGTCGTGATATTTACGATCCGGACGTGATTACCGAGTTTGCCAAGCAAGTGCGTGATGAAGAGTACCTTGAGTACCTTGTGTGTCTGACGGTAGCCGATATCTGCGCGACCAACCCTGAACTTTGGAACAGCTGGAAACGCACCTTGCTCGCAGAGCTATTCTATTCCACCCAACGCGCGCTGCGCCGTGGCCTAGAAAACCCTGTAGATGTGCGTGAGCGTATTCGTCATAACCAACAAATGGCGTCCGCCCTATTACGCAAAGAAGGCTTCTCTGCTCGTGAAATTGAAGTGCTGTGGCAACGCTTTAAAGCCGATTACTTCTTGCGTCACACTCACAAGCAAATCGCTTGGCACTGCGAACATTTACTTCGTATGGAAGATCCAAGTAAACCGTTGGTTCTGATCAGTAAGAAGGCCACACGTGGCGGTACCGAAGTATTCGTTTACAGCCCAGACCAACCAGCGCTGTTTGCTACCGTCGTTGCTGAGCTTGACCGTCGCAACTTTAACGTACATGACGCACAAATCATGACCAGTAAAGATGGCTATGTACTCGATACCTTTATGGTACTAGACCAACACGGTAAAGCGATTGAAGAAGGTCGTCACAGTGCAGTGACTAAACACATTACGCATGTACTGGAAGATGGCCGTCCGACAAAAATTAAGACGCGCCGTACACCAAATAAACTTCAGCATTTCAACGTCAAAACCAAAGTCGACTTCCTGCCAACCAAGAGCAAAAAACGCACTTTGATGGAGTTTGTCGCTCTCGATACACCGGGGCTTCTGGCGAAAGTGGGTCGTACCTTTGCTGATTTGGGCATTAACCTTCATGCCGCAAAAATCACCACCATTGGTGAGCGCGCTGAAGACTTGTTTATTCTGACGAGTGAAGCCGGCGGCAGGCTCAGTGAAGAGCAACAAGACGAGCTGCGTGAAAAGCTGATTGAAAAACTCTCTGACCCAGTTTCAGCTTGAGAGAAAACCAACGCTTGATCAACAACTAAGGTGGGCAAGAACGATAGCGATCTTGCCCACAAGTTGAGCAATTTGACTAAATATCAGCTATCTAGCTCATAAATGGGCTGCTACAGTTGTATGGACTCCAATTCAATACACAGAGGTAGCCTATGTATCCACACCTCACTGGTTTGGGCATCCATGACCCGAAACAGATTGAACGTTACTCCCTGCGCCAAGAAGCACACAAAGACGTCCTAAAGATCTACTTTCACAAACAGAAAGGCGAGTTTTTCGCTAAGAGCGTGAAGTTCAAATACCCACGCCAAGTTAAAAATGTATTAGTAGATAGCGGCAGTCATAAATACAAAGAAGTAACCGAAATCAACCGTAACCTGACGCTTGTGATCGATGAGCTAAACAAGATCACCAAGCCTGTGAAAGTGGCTGAAGTGGATGTAAAAGAAAAGATTCTCTCTGATCTTCGTCACTTGGAGAAAGTCGTTTCCAGCAAGATCGCCGAGATCGAAGCGGATCTAGAAAAGCTGAAATAAAACATTAAGACTGAAAAATTAAAAAGGGGTTGGTACCAATACCAACCCCTTTCTTTGTTTAATACAGCGAATAGCGGATTACCCTAACCGCTTATTGCACCAACGATGCATCCCACTCAAATCTCGCAAATAACTGCTGCCAAGTTTCATCGATATTGGCTTTCATCACAATTTCTTCATCGGTAAACGGATGCACAAAGCGCAACTCTGATGCATGCAGCAACAGTCGATGAGAGTCGAATTCGGTACGGTACAGCTTGTTGTGCTTGCCATCACCGTGTGTCGTATCACCAACAATTGGATGACGTAGGTGAGCCATGTGGCGGCGCAACTGATGCTTACGCCCGGTCTTTGGCTTCATTTCCATCAAACAGTATCGTGTGGTCGGGAACTTGCCTGTTGAATAAGGAACTTCCACTTTTGCTAGCGGTTTATATGCCGTTACTGCTTCTTGTGCTTCTTTCTCTTGCGAAGCAAACTTATCGGCAATCTTATCGAGTTCGACTTTCAGAGCGTAATCCAGTACGCCTTCTTCCTCGATCCAGCCTCGAACGATCGCATGATAGGTTTTCTCCATCTTGTGCTCAGCAAACATAGGCATGACTTGTGAAGCAACTTCGCTGGATAAAGCAAACACAAGTACACCTGAGGTTGGGCGATCCAAACGATGCAGTGGAAACACATGCTGACCAATTTGATCGCGCAGCGTTTGCATCACGAATTGAGTCTCATGCTTATCCAACCAACTACGGTGCACGAGCATTCCGGCAGGTTTGTTGACCGCAACAAAGTACTCGTCCTGATAAACGATCTCTAATAAAACGGGTTCAACGGATGGTGATGTTTCTTGTTCTGACATTGAGGTTACTTACATAGTTCGTCGATGGTTCGAATAGTCACTAATAGCTCGGCGTAATGCGGCTCTTGTTTCCACGCTTCTGCAAAATACGGCTCAATAGAAAAGCCACGTGGCAAAGGTTGGTTACTTTCCACTAACGCATGCATACGGGCAATAAAGATCCACTGCAACCACTCATGCGGATGAAGTGTATCAATAGCAAATGGTTCCGTGCTTTGCAGTGCTTGTTCCGATGGCATAGTGTGCTGCCACAGCTCATGATGGCGCAATTGTGCTTCAAGTTGTTGAAGTAAGTCGACCAATTGGGTGTTTGTTGCCATTAATTCCGTCTCGAACCTTGAATTAGCCGAGAATGATACCATTTCTTGTGAAAAGAACATTAGGATGTCGTATTTAATGGAAAACATTCAAACCCTCACTCAGCTGTTAAATAACAGCCATTGTGAATATCAAATCTTCGACCTTGGTCGTCGTATCAAAACCATCGATGCACAAGTGTTTGCGGATGTGGAAAAAGGCCAGTGCCCTTACCCATTCCCAATGCAGCGTAAAGCGCACCTCGCAATCGCGTACTGGAATGAGCAAAAGCAGCCTTGGATTTGGTTTCTAAAGTTTGAGCTGGATGAGCGTGGTTTGCTTAAGCAATCCGACATCGGAAACTTCATTAAATACGTCGTTGAAGCGATGGGTACTCGCCTGAGTGAGGAAATGTCGGAAGAGCAACAACAAAAGCTTTCTAACAACCCATACACGTTTAAACCTGCAGAAGAAAAGATGGCTGTCTTCCACAGTCAAGTTCGCGCAAACTTAGACTTACCCACCAGCCAGTATTACGAGCACACTCAGCACTACTTTACCGGTGACCTAGGTTGGGACAACTGGCAAACCGTTGGTCTGCAAGGCATCACTGATATGGCCGCACGCTTAGGCAAAGAGCAAAATGCCGTGACTTTGCGTAAAGCCCTTAACCACTTGCCTAATGAACCACTTTACGCCCTACTCGGCGCGCTTGAACATGTCGACCTACAAGAACGTTTGGCAGAGCGCATTGCGGAGAAAGCGCAGCAAGAAATCGAAAGCAACGAACCTGACTTGTTCTTACTCTCTGCTTTGATCCGAGCTCTGGCGGGCGCACCAACCGATATTTCCTTGCCAATCTTGAAAGCAATTTTACAAAGCCCACGTTTGAGCCACCAAGAAGTATTGATCGGCATCGCTGGACGTACTTGGCACCTACTCGCTGACGCTAGCGTCGCTGAGCAATTTTTGCTGCGCCTCGCACAAACTGGGAACCAAGCCCTATTTAATCAATTGTTTGCCGATTTAGTTATGCTGCCAGAGCTAAGAATGGTATTGCTACCTTTACTGCACTCTAGCCCATCGGAAGAGCTAGCGACGGCATTAGTCAAACTGCAGCAAGCAACAAAGGGATAATGAAGGATTAGGGATGATCGGTGACCTACTAGCCATTTTAGGACTGTGCTTTTTTTGTTTTTTGTTTTGGCAACAACGACGTCAGTCAGAGTTGGCAAAAGCAGCTATTTCTCGTAAGTGCGATCAGTTAGATTTGCAATTAGTCAGCATTGCATTTGGTGCGCATAAATTGAAAACGCCAGACGGAATCTGGCGTTGGCATACGGTGTATCAATTTGAGTTTTCATCCCTTGGTGATGATTGCTACCAAGGTGAGTTAACGATGATCGGGTTTAGGCCGCTGAACTTTCACCTACCGCCACATCGCTTGTAAATTCCATTTCAAAGTAAGGGCCGTAAAGGTCCTTGCTTTCTCTCGTTTTTGTAAATCCTAGTTTTTCCAGCACTGCCATGGATGCTTTATGGTGGCTATTCACATTTGCTTTGACTTTGTGTAGCCCAAGCTCACGGCACGCTTTCGGGAAAAACGCCTTTAGCGCTTCTGTCGCTAACCCTTTACCCCAATAAGCTTTATCAAAGATAAACCCTAGCTCTGGTTCATGATCTAGGTTTGAAATGAACACGTGTCCCATATAATCACGACTGGTACTCTCAAGCACCGCCATACTGTGGACATTCTCATCGTCCAGAATCTTCTCAAACAACTGTTTGGCAGAAGACACGGTATGAGGTCCATTCATTTCTGCGCGATTTTTAGCGCAGCAATTCAACATCACGAACTCTAGTTGCAACGACTCATTGTAGGGTAGAAGAAGCATTCTTCTGGTTACTATGGTCACATCTGTTCCTTGATTACAGCAAACTTAATTTATCCGCATAGCAGAAGCTCAAGAGCTATCGATTGAAAAACCATCGATTTGTATGCGGCACATAACGCCTTTTAGAGAAGCCGAAAGTTAAACCAACTGATTGGAAAGGATATTGATCTGGATTGTTTTTTATTCAGTGTTATGAGGAATTTATAAATAATGTGATATCGCCTACTTTCAATCATCCAAAAATATGAAAGCGCGATAAATAAGAAAGACCCCGACACAAAAGTATCGGGGCCATAGTCTTACTCGCAGCAGTCCGGCTACTAATTAGTGCTCCATGCATCATCCATAATAGTGGCTGAATCCGTCAGCTTAGTCCTTACGTCGCCGTCCTAGCGGTGTCCTTATCATCCTGATAGCTAACATTCCCCGTTAGCACACATCACTTGTTCCTTGAGCGGTGTCCTTTGCATCGTCCTGATGCTGTCCTTACCTCAATCCTATGAGGGGTCCATTGTCTGTCCTTAGTCATCAACATCCTATTGATGAATGTATCCTTACAATGTCCTACGCTCCTTGCTTGATCACTCATCCTGAATAATCAAATCGTCGTCCTGACGATGACCAAATCCTTGGTGCTTTCCTGTTCCATGTCTGCTTCCTGCCGACAAGGTTTAATTTACGCTTTTCCCTTTAAATCACAATCTACCCAAGAAAATCTTTTGTTGAAAAACTTAGTTAACAGCATGTTAAAATGATATTTTTCATATACTTATAGACAAAACGTTCTGTTTAGCTGATGACGAAATCGTTTTCTCTCACAACCCGTGTGAGAGATCTCGCACAAGGCACTGCCGAAATTGCTATTCGCTAAAATCAACCGCGCAAAGTATGATGATAGAAGTCATTTTAGTAGGGACAAATTATGTTAACTCAAGACGTCACTAAAGAGCTGGAAGCCGTGATGGAACAGCTGCAGCAGCAAGGCAAAGAGCCCACTGTGGCACTGGTAAAAGCACGAATGAAAACGCCCGTACCGATGCCTGCATTAATCGCAACCATCAAAAGTTGGAAGAGCGCAAACCGTATCCCTAAAGTGGAAGTAGCGGTGCAAACTCCGAAAGAAGAAGATCGTATTGTTGCGCTGGAGAATACCGTGGCGAAGTTGGTTGCTCGAGTAGAGGAACTGGAAGCAAAACTCAATGAGAAAACATCATGAAGCTGTGGGTAGATGCGGATGCTTGTCCGAAAGTAATCAGAGAGACGATTGTACGCGCCGCTGAGCGCACAGGCGTTGAATGTACATTTGTAGCCAACCATGTGGTCCCTGTACCAAAACGTGCCAATATCCACTCTTTACAAGTCCCTGCTGGCTTTGATATTGCCGACAATGAAATTGTTCGTCGTGTCGAAGCCAATGACTTAGTGATCACCTCTGATATCCCATTGGCAGACGAAGTGATCAGCAAAGGTGCTCAAGCACTGAGCTCACGAGGCGAGTTATACACCAAAGACACCATCAAAGCGCGCTTGAATATCCGTGATTTCATGGACACCATGCGCTCAAGTGGCATTCAGACTGGCGGCCCTGCGGCTTTGTCTCAAACAGAACGCAGAGAGTTCGCTAACCACCTCGATAGAATCCTTGCCAAGCGTTGATTACGCCTCATCCCCCGCACGAAATTCATTCGTTGATGAAATAGGAATAACAAAACTCCGTTCTTTGTTGTTAGAACAAGAACGGAGTTTTATTTATGAAGTCACGGATTGCCTTTTCTCTCACTTTGCTTTTATCGAGCCCTCTTTCATTGGCTAACAATGAGTCTTTTGGCATTGTTGGCGGCAGTGTCACCTATGGCGAAAGCGTGTTTTCCGTCAAAGACACCCCTCAGCTTGGCGCAACACCGAATCTGTTTTATTCAGGCCCGATAGGTTTTATCGATGGCAGCTTAGCCAACTGGCAAGCGTTACCCTACGTGGGCATATCGGCCAATTGGCGTTTTGCAGAAGTCTCCGACACCTTTGCCGAATTACCAAATGGCATCAACGACCGCGATGGTAACGGTGAGCTTGGTATTACCTTAGGAACGGTTGGCGCGAGATTGACTTATTTGCATGATGTCACTTCAGAACACAATGGCTATGAAGTACAACTGCATCTCGGTCGGACGTTAGAAACTTGGTTGCCACCTTTTACCCTGACTCCATATCTTGAAGTCGATTATCGTGACAAAAAACTCTCTCACCACCTTTACAGTGTCTCTGCACAAGAGGCCGCTGCATCTGGGTTAAACAAGTTCAAAGCCGATTCTACTTTTGTTTATCAAGCGGGAATTATCGGTTTGTATGAGTTCACACCATCTTGGATTGGCATTTCTAAAGCTGAGTTTGTGCATCACGATAGCGACAGCCCTTTAATTCAGCGTGATGTGGGATGGTCGTTTGAAGTCGGCCTAACTTATCGCTTCGCTGGACTTTAAACAAAAAAGCCTGCGATAAACGCAGGCTTTGAGAGCTGAGTGAGGTTGCCAATTAAGGCGTGTAGTACGTTGCCGCACCAGGACCTACTGGTAGACCGAATACGAATACCCATAGGTAGAACAACACACTCCAACCTACGATAAAGCAGATTGAGTATGGCAGCATGGTCGCAATCAACGTACCGATACCTAGGTTCTTCATGTAACGTGTTGCTACTGCAAGGATAAGACCGAAGTAGCTCATCATTGGAGTGATGATGTTCGTTGTTGAGTCACCGATACGGTAAGCCGCCTGAATCGTTTCTGGCGCGTACCCTACAAGCATTAACATAGGAACGAAGATAGGTGCTGTTACAGCCCACTGTGCCGATGCAGAGCCGATCATAAGGTTAATGAAGCCACACATTAGGATGAATGCGAAGAACAACATTGGGCCAGTTAGACCGATGCTTTGTAGGAAGTCTGCACCCGCGACTGCGAATACTTGACCAAAGTTAGTCCACTTGAAGAAAGCAACAAACTGAGCGGCGAAGAATACCAATACAATGTACATACCCATCGAAGACATTGACTTCGACATTGCGTCAATCACGTCACGATCGTTTTTCATTGTGCCAACCACTCGGCCGTACACAAAACCAGGAATCGCGAAGAACACAAAGATGAACGCTACGATACTCTTCAGGAATGGAGAGCCCGCGACCGTGCCAGCATCAGAACGCAGAACACCATCAGCAGGAACGATAGTCCATGCCAGTAGCGCCGATACTGCTAGAACAGCGATACCCGCCAGTTTAAGACCTTTCTTCTCTACGTCAGTCAGTGTACCCATCTTGTCTTGAGACAGATCTTCCGCTGCTTCTTCATCGTTGTATTTACCAAGTTTCGGCTCAACGATTTTCTCCGTTACAAATGCACCGGTAATCGCGATAAAGAAGGTAGAAACAAACATGAAGTACCAGTTTACTTCTGGGCCTACCGTGTAAGTTGGGTCAATCATCTGTGCTGCTGTTTCAGTGATACCTGAAAGCAGTGGGTCAACCGTACCAATCAG
Organism: Vibrio sp. HENC-03; assembly: GCF_000305755.2. Lineage (NCBI taxonomy): Bacteria > Pseudomonadati > Pseudomonadota > Gammaproteobacteria > Vibrionales > Vibrionaceae > Vibrio > Vibrio sp. HENC-03. The sequence goes on from NZ_JH976128.1 coordinate 74,885, forward strand.
TAGGTTTGCTGAGTAACCACCAGATACACCAGCAAATGCGGCTGCTAGACCAGCAAGTGGGTGACGACCTAATGAGTGGAACAGCATTGCAGCTAGTGGGATCAATACCACGTAGCCAAGCTCAGAAGCCGTGTTTGAAATGATACCTGCGAAAACAACAGTAACGGTAACCATGCGCTGAGAAGCGCCCATTACTAGGCCACGCATTGCAGCAGAAAGTAGTCCAGAATGTTCTGCAATGGCAACACCAAGCATCGCAACCAAAACCGTACCTAACGGTGCGAAGCCAACAAAGTTTTTCACTAGGTTAGTAACAATCAGTTCTAAGCCGTCAGCATTGAGCAGACTGATTACTTGAATCATACCGTCCGCTGCACGACCCGGTGCGCCTTCTGGGCGAGGATCCATGACTGCGACTTCAAAGTAGCCCGCGATACCGGACATCACTAGGATTGCAAGACAGAAAATGGCGAAAAGTGTGATTGGGTGGGGTAAAAGGTTCCCCAAATATTCAACTGTATCTAAGAAGCGCGTGAATAGTGGCTTCTTTGGCGAGTTTTGTTTCATTGAAGCAGATGAACTCATCTGTTCCCTCCTTGTATTTATTCCTGCGCATTTGTGACAAAAATGTCATAAAGCTTGCGCAGGGTACTCGACACAAGGGTTAAGTGAAAGTTCAAAACGTTACAGAATGTAACTTAAAGACGGATTTATGACCTATTATCGATAAAAATATAGTTATATCACCCACATATAGATCATAAATCAGAATTATAAGTAACTACATCCCATAAATTATTACGATATTTATGGTTATTTTTGAACCGCCTTGAAGCGCGGGTTCGACTTGCAAATGACGTATAAACGTCCTCTTCTTTTTACGATTTGGCAATCAGGGTGTCGGCTTTTTGCACTCTTTAATGATTTAACAACTTTCATCTCTTAGTCCTTATCTTTATTAAATTGACCAAAGCGACGATTAAAGTTCGCAATACGACCTTCCGCTTGAACCACACGTTGCTTACCGGTGTAAAACGGATGAGAAGCGGATGATACATCGAGAGTGAAATATGGATAAGTTTTGCCATCTTTCCATTCGATAGTGCGATCAGTGTGTAGTGTCGACCCCACAACAAAGTACTCATCTACGCTTGTGTCGTGAAATACCACGGGGCGGTATTCTGGGTGGATACCTGGTTTCATATTAATTGTCCTTTCGATTAATTGTTATGTTATAACAACGCAATTAAGAATCATTATCAACAAAAAAGCAAGCGGAATTTTGTGGTACTTTAGCTTCCATCTCCCATGCATAAGACAACGTATCCATGTATTCCATTGAGCCTATTGGTGTTATTCAAAGCCCATACAAAGAGAAATTTGCTGTCCCTCGCCAACCTCGATTGGTGCCAGCCGCGCGCTCACGCGTCAAACTTCAAGGCGCAGCAAATAGTCCAGAAGCCGTGCGCGGATTGGAGCAGTTTTCTCATGTTTGGTTGTTGTTTTTGTTTGATCAGAATTTAGAAGCCGGATGGAAACCAACGGTGCGCCCACCTCGTTTGGGCGGCAATGAGCGTATTGGTGTGTTTGCTTCACGTTCGACTTTTCGCCCTAACGGCATTGGCATGTCGGCGGTAGAAGTTAAAGGTATCAGCAAGGAAGGCGATCAGATCTATTTGGATCTTGGTAACGTAGACTTGGTCGATGGCACGCCAATTGTTGATATCAAGCCATACATCCCCTACTCAGATTCTATTGCAGAGGCACAAGGTGGCTATGCGGAAGACGAACCTGAAAAATCACAGGTCGACTTCTCTTCAGCGGCACTGGCAGCACTCGAAAAGCGTGACGATACTGAGTATGTCAAAACGGTGATCGAGCAGGTTCTGGCGCAAGATCCTCGTCCGGCTTACAAGAAAAACAAGCCTGACAATAAGGAATATGCGGTAAATTTGTTCGATCTGAACGTTAAGTTCACGGTTAGCGATAACTTAATAACAGTTACTGCGATTGAAAGCTTTTGACAAAGGCATTTGGCTGATATTATAAGCGGCTAACAATTTTCCCCTTGTGGGACCTTCATACTCCTGTCTATTCTGGCTTGAGTATCTAACTTTAATAAACGGATAAATTTAATGCGTACCAGTAATTATCTTCTTTCTACTCTGAAGGAGACTCCAAACGACGCAGAAGTAGTGAGCCACCAGCTCATGCTACGCGCGGGTATGATCCGTAAGCTGGCTTCAGGTCTTTACACCTGGCTGCCTACTGGTCTACGTGTGCTGCGTAAAGTCGAAAACATCGTTCGTCAAGAAATCGACAATGCAGGTGCAGTCGAAACTTTGATGCCCGTTGTTCAGCCGTTTGAACTATGGGAAGAGACAGGTCGTTCTGAGAAGATGGGTCCTGAGCTACTTCGCTTTACTGACCGTCATACTCGTCCGTTTGTTCTTAGCCCTACAGCTGAAGAAGTGATCACTAGCCTTGTGCGTAACGAAGTGAGCTCTTACAAACAGCTTCCGCTAAACCTGTACCAAATCCAGACTAAATTCCGTGATGAGCGCCGCCCACGTTTCGGCGTAATGCGTGCACGTGAATTCTGCATGATGGATGCATACAGCTTCGACATCGACAAAGAAGGTCTAGAGAAATCTTACCAAGCGATGCACGATGCTTACTGTAAAGCATTTGATCGCATGGGCCTTGAGTACCGTCCAGTACTTGCTGACTCTGGCGCTATCGGTGGTAGTGGTTCTCAAGAGTTCCACGTACTTGCTGAAAGCGGCGAAGACCTAATCGCATTCTCTACTGAGTCTGATTACGCAGCGAACATCGAAAAAGCAGAGGCGGCAGCACCTGTAGGTGAACGCGCTGAACCAACTCAAGAGATGACGCTGGTTGATACGCCAAACGCGAAAACAATCGCGGAGCTTGTAGAGCAACACGGTCTAGCAATCGAGAAGACAGTAAAAACTCTATTCGTTAAAGCGTCTGATGAAGTAGATGCTGACATCATCGCTCTTATCGTTCGTGGTGACCACGAGCTAAACGAAGTGAAAGCAGAAAACCTACCTCAAGTTGCTTCTCCACTAGAGATGGCAACAGAAGAGGAAATGCGTGCACTTATCGGCGCTGGCGCTGGTTCTCTAGGCCCTGTTGGTCTTGAACTTCCATTCATCGTTGACCGCTCTGTTGCTGTAATGAGCGACTTCGGTGCGGGCGCAAACATCGACGGTAAACACTACTTCGGTATCAACTGGGGTCGTGACGTTGAACTAGGCCAAGTTGAAGATCTACGTAACGTAGTAGAAGGCGATCCAAGCCCATGTGGTCAAGGTACGCTAATGCTTAAACGTGGTATCGAAGTTGGTCACATCTTCCAACTAGGTAACGTTTACTCAGAAGCGATGAACTGTGGTGTTCTTGGTCCTGACGGTAAGAACGTAATCCTAGAAATGGGTTGTTACGGTATCGGTGTTTCACGTGTTGTTGCTTCTGCAATCGAGCAAAACCACGACAAATACGGCATCATTTGGCCAGACGCTTTAGCGCCTTTCCAAGTGGCTATCGTTCCTATGAACATGCACAAGTCTGAAGAAGTAAAAGAAGCAGCTGAGAAGCTGTACGCTGAACTGACGGCTATGGGTATCGAAGTACTATTCGATGACCGTAAAGAGCGCCCAGGCGTAATGTTCTCTGATATGGAACTTATCGGTATTCCTCACACTATCGTGATCGGTGATCGTTCAATGAAAGAAGGCAACTTCGAGTACAAGAACCGCCGCTCTGGTGAGAAGACAGCCGTTGCAATGGCAAACATCGTTGAGCACGTTAAAGCTCAACTACAATAAGCTGCACTAAGCACACTGTGCTGAATATATAGCGATGAAAAGGGTTGGCTTCGGTCAGCCCTTTTTTACATCTGATTTTCTAAGTGTGTAGACCCTCTCTAATATTTGCGTTGTTAATCTTTGGTTCAGATTTATCACCTTACACTGGATTCAATCTAGTAAGGAGGTTACTCATGGATCTAAAAAGTCTTCTTAACCAAGCACTCAAATCAGACCTACTTAAACAAGGTAGCGATGCGCTCAGTAAACAAACGAGCAATATCAAATCATCATCAAGTTCTAGCCAGCTAAAAACGCTTGGCGCAGGTGCGATTGGTGGCGGCCTTATCGGCGTGCTAATGGGCTCTAAGAAGAGCAAAAAGATGGCCAAGAAAGTCGGTACAGGCGCACTCAAAGTCGGTGGCGCAGCAGCATTAGGTGCTTTGGCTTACAAAGTCTATAACGATTGGCAAGCAAAACAGGATACACAAGGTATCAACGAAAGCTTCGATCCTGATGACAACAAACATGCAAAACTGATCCTTAAAGCCATGATTGGTGCAGCAAAAGCCGATGGCCATGTCGATGAAGAAGAAATGGCTCGCATCGAGCAAGCACTGACAGAAATGGGCGCAGATGATCATGTAAGACAGTTGGTTCATCAAGAGCTACACAAGCCTCTCGATCCGGCGGAAATTGCACGCTTGGCGACCTCTCCACAACAGGCTTCAGAAATATATCTGGCATCACTGATTGTGGCCGATGAGCAAAACTTTATGGAAAAAGCGTATTTGCAGGAACTTGCTAAGCAGCTCAACCTTGCTCCAGAAGTGACGCATCAATTGGAAGCACAGTTGCAGTGATGAATGTTTGCTCAAGTTGCTTGTTAACTTGAGCCAAAACAATTCTCTGCTTTGAGTTTCAAAACGGCTATGTGTATATTTGAGAGCAGTTATCATTTATTAAGGATTTAGCCATGCAAGTATACGGCTGTTGTGAATTAGTTCGTGAGCTTTACGCTCAAATCGGTAGTGGCGATCAAGCATACGTGCCTCAAGCAATCTCATGTGCAGTAAGAGCACTGAATGACGTTGCGGCAGACGAGTCTCTACCAAAAGACGTGCGTGAAAAAGCGGCGTTTGCTGCGGCAAACCTACTGATCTCTGATTTCGAGGATAAGTAATGAATCTAGCGAACTTCGAATCCATGGATCCAATCATGCTGATGAGCATCGTCAACATGAAGCTACGTGACGACTTCGGTGGTGATCTGGATAAGCTGGTTGCATTCTTTGATATCGACCGCGCAGCACTTGAAGCAAAACTGGCAACGGCGGGTTTTGACTTTCTGCCTGAAGCAGGTCAGTTCCGTTAACCGCCCATCGCGACGGACAACGTAAACATCGAATAGAAAAAAGGGCTTGATGCATTCATCAAGCCCTTTTCTTTTATGCTTTGTGTAAGTCGATTAGCCGAACGAAGCCCAAATAACGGTCGCTACCAAAATCGGACAAACAAACTTCACGTATGCTGGCCACAACTTACCGAACCAACCTTGAGTGAACTCAGGACAACCTTGCTCAAGCTCTTTGATTTTTGAGTGACGATTCCATACCCAACCACCAAATAGACAGAACAATAGCGCCGCCATAGGTTGTAGATATTGCGTTGCGATGGTCGCAACCATGCCAAACAGTGCGCCGAAGTTAAATACGATAACCACACTGAACAGCGCAATCAGGCCACCCAATACCCAGCTTGTCGTGCTGCGTTTCGTGTTGAATCGCTCACCCACCAGTGCAACCGGGCACTCAAGCATCGAGATAGATGATGTCAGTGCCGCAATCGTCAGTAATAAGAAGAACACGATTGAGAATAGTTGACCAAGCAAACCTAAGCTATCAAACATCAGCGGTAGAACTGTAAATACCAGTGTATCTGAACTTAACAGCGAACCATCTTCTGCATAGATTTGAACACCTTTTTGCATCGCAACGAACATTGCAGGCATTACCACTAGACCAGCAATAAAGGCGACTGCGGTATCGACCATAGTCACGTTCATCGCCATCTTCGGCAAGTTCTCTTTCTTACTTAGATAAGAGCCATAGATAAGCATCGAACAGCCACCGATGGTCAGAGAGAAGAAGCCTTGGCCCATTGCGGCAAGGATAAGTTTGCGATCCCATACTTTCTCGAAATCAGGCACTAGGTAGTGCTTCAAACCTTCCATCGCACCGTTTTGCGTCATGATGTAAATGAACAGCAAACCGAACAGAACAAACAGTGCTGGCATTAGACGCGTAGACCACTTTTCAATGCCCTGTTTTACGCCGCCTTGTACGATCAAAATGGTTAATACATAAAATGTAATCGTACCGAACAAGTTGCGCTCAACACTGAAGCCTTTCAACCATTGTGTCGCCGCTTCCATGCCCATGATGTCAGTCACTGCGCCCAACATAAAGCAGATCAACCAGCCGCCTACAATCGAGTAAAACGCTAAAACCGCACTTGGCACACTCAGACCAATCCAACCAACTAGGCCGCCAAGCTTCTTGCCCACAGGGTTGTCTGTTAGAGAACGCATGCTGTCTACTGGATTTGCTTGACCATGACGACCGATCGCCATTTCAACCACCAGCATTGGGAATGCAACGATAAGAATCATCACCAAGTACACCAACAAGAAGGCGCCGCCGCCGTTGCTTGCTGCTTGAGTTGGAAAGCCCCAAATGTTACCTAGACCCACTGCAGCACCTGCTGCCGCTAAGATGAATCCAAGGCGTGAGCCAAAATGCTCACGAGGCTGAGAAGAAGTTTGTTGTGTCATACCACTCACACAAAATATCAATGAACTAGCTGACTAGTACACTATAGCAATATCTTCTACTCAACAAGAGTCATTAGGTTAATTACTCGACAATCAGATCAATTAGCAGACATTCAGTTTGTAAATTTCCACGTACATCTCATATTCGCCAAGTATCGTTTTTTGTCTTTTTGATGAATTTATAAATCAGCGTGAAGTGAGCCGAAAAATAATGAGCCGAGTTGTAAAGTACGAATAGTTCAACGTGATTTCGTGTTGAAAAGTGAAACATAACGCTTCGAATTTCTCTCCTGAGGTCTATTTATCAACTAGTTATCTAACTATATCTGTTCATGTTCTTATGAATATCGAGTAACTCAAGGAGAGAAAAATGAAGTTCACTCTACTGCATGGTGCAGTGATAGCCGCTCTTAGTGTCAGCTATCAAGCTCAAGCCTACAACTGCCAAAACTTATCAACGTGGGATAGCACAACCGTCTATAACTCTGGCGATCAAGTGCAAACCAAGGGCGCTGCGTATGAGGCTGCTTACTGGACACAAGGTAATGATCCGGTAAACAACTCAGGCCCATGGGAAGCGTGGAAAGGTCTTGGTCAATGTGATGGTGGCGGTACAAACCTCCCTCCAACGGTGTCTTTCTCCTCTCCTGCAGATAACGCTCAGATCCCTGAAGGCAGCGTAATCACTTTGTTAGCAAACGCCGCTGACGAAGACGGCCAAGTGGCTCAAGTCGAATTTCTTGCTAGTAACCAGACCGTTGCTGTTGTTACCCAAGCCCCTTTCCAAGCTGACTGGACAGCAGTTGAGGGTGTCTCTCAGTTAACGGCGATCGCCACCGACAACGAAGGCGCGGTAACCACAACCAATGTGTCTATCTTCGTTCAACCGCAAACCGAACTACCACCTCCAACCGTTTCTCTAACGAGCCCAACGGGTACAGAAACACCAAGTGTGGGTGACACTATTCCGGTAACGGCCGATGCAGCAGACAGCGATGGTTTAGTCACCCGAGTTGAGTTCTTCGTAAACAACCAATCCGTTGCTGTCGATACTGCGGCTCCATATGAATACATCTGGACTGCAGCAGTTGGAACTCACACCTTTAAAGCACAGGCGACCGACGATTCGAATCTATCGACCATTAGCCAAGAAGTCTCGCTCGTCGTCAGCGATTCCAGCTCTGGTGGCTGTGCAGATGCTGTACCTTATGTAGCTGGTAACCGCTATGAAGCAGGTACACTCGTCTCTAATCTCAACCAGAAATACCGCTGTGATGTGGCAGGTTGGTGTTCTTCTGATGCAGCCTGGGCTTATGAGCCGGGTGAAGGTTTGTACTGGCAGGATGCATGGACTGGGTTAGGTGCCTGTTCGACACCGCCTCAAGTCGCTATCACCGCACCAAACGAAGGACAAGTCTTGCTCGCAGGTGACAGCGTTGAAGTCTCGGCGGATGCCAGTGATGCAGACGGTAGTGTGACTCAAGTAGAGTTCTTCGCCAATGGCACCAGTTTAGGTGTGGTTGCTCAAGCACCATATTCCGTTCTTTGGAATGCAACGCTAGTTGGCGCGAATCAACTGAAAGCCGTTGCCACAGACAACGATAACAATACGTCCGAGTCTGTCGTTAATGTGACTGTGAGTGACCAAGATTTGGTGATTTCATTGACGTCGCCGAGTGCAGGTCAAACCGTCGGTTTAGGTAAAAATCTCGTTCTCAGCGCGGATGCAACCTCACTAACCTCTGGCGTGAAACACGTCGACTTTATGGTGAACGGTGCAATTGTCGCAACCGACACGACGGCACCTTACTCGGCGAACTGGACACCTGCCGCGATTGGTAGCTTTACGGTAAGCGCCCAAGCCACCGACCTTGCAGGTACAACCACGCTTTCTGATGCGGCATCGATTACCGTTGTTGAACAAACGGAGAAACGTCATAAGCTGATTGGTTACTGGCACAACTTCGTAAACGGTGCAGGCTGCCCTATTCGCCTCGCTGATATGTCTGATGCATGGGATGTGATCGATATTGCCTTTGCAGAAAACGACCGTAACAGCGATGGTACCGTGCACTTCAACCTGTACTCTGGTGACATCTACAGTGATTGTCCAGCGCTAGACCCAACTCAATTCAAGCAAGACATGGCCGCACTGCAAGCTAAAGGTAAGAAGTTCGTTCTGTCTCTTGGAGGCGCAGAAGGCACAATCACGCTAAACACAGACCAAGATGAAGCAAACTTCGTGTCGAGCTTGACCGCATTGATTGCCGAATGGGGCTTCGATGGTTTGGATGTGGATCTAGAAAGTGGCTCTAACCTGCTGCATGGTTCGCAAATTCAAGCACGTTTAGGTGGTGCTTTGTTGCAAATCGAGCAGAACATGGGCGGCGATATGTACCTAACCATGGCACCTGAGCACCCTTACGTACAAGGTGGTTACATTGCTTATAGCGGAATTTGGGGCGCGTACATTCCTGTGATTAACGAGACACGCAGCACGCTCGACCTTCTACACGTTCAGCTATACAACAACGGCGGCCTGCCAAACCCATACATGTCTGGTTCCGCACCAGAAGGTTCTGTGGATATGATGGTGGCACAATCTAAGATGTTGATTGAAGGTTTTGAATTGGCCGACGGTACCATGTTTGAACCACTACGTGATGACCAAGTGGCGATTGGCTTGCCATCAGGTCCAAGCTCAGCTAACTCAGGTCAGGCGCCAACACAGAACATTCTAGACGCGCTAGACTGTCTGACTAAAGGCACTTCATGTGGCACAGTGAAACCAGCGTTTAACTACCCGAACTACGCTGGCGTGATGACATGGTCAATCAACTGGGATGAGCATGATGGCTTCAACTTCTCGAAACCAGTAGGCGATAAGCTAACTCAGATGAATGCGGAATAACTCGAATAGATACTGAATAGTACCCATGTAAAAAGAGCGCCGATAACAGGCGCTCTTTGTTATTTGTGTTTCGCGAATTAGATCGTGAAGACTTGGTAATCTTTTAATGCTGGGATCTTCTTCAGCAGATCTTGTTCTTCACCTGCCATATCATCCAATGATTCACACAAATCTTCCGCTTGTTTTTCGACGTCTTTCGAATGCTCAGCTAAGCGTTCTTGTACCTTGGCTTGCAGTTCCGTCATGCTTTCAGACAGCGCAGTTAAGTTCAAACCACCGTCTTCTTTCATCTTGGCAGACAAAGCGTCAAATGCGCTGGTTAGGAATTCTTTGTTAAAGATTTCTTGTGCCTTTTCGAAGTCTTTTGACCATGATTCTGTCATCGAGTCAAAACTGTCAGCAGGTAGAATAAAATCACCGTCTTTGTAGTAACGGGCTTCTACATCGGCAAAGAAATCCTTTACCGCAACCTTAACGTTATCAAACGAATCAGGCGCATCAAGGCTTACTGCGATATCATCGATGATGTCATTTGCTAGGGCTAAGCCATCACTCGCGAGCTGTTTCGCTTGCGGAATATAAGCATTCATCTTCTCGCGGTAACTTTCAATTGCCGCTTTTTGATCATCGTCTAGCTCGATCATTTCACCTTTGATGAACAAGTTATTGTCTTCATCGACGACCGCTTTTTCACCATTGGCATGTACGATTTCTAAATTCTGACCATCCATACGAACTTCGTTGTTAATATCAACGCGACACTGAGCTGCGTAGCCACTGGCACTGATAGTCAACAAGGAGAGCGTGAGCAGTTTCTTCATTACTTTCTCTTTTTCATGGTTATTCTGTTTAACTATAACAGCCACCTATGGGTGGGATGTCAGCAAATCGTCACGACTTCATAACAAGTTGTTTTATCGCCAATTTTCATCTCCACTTCCTCCCCTTCTTCTTTGCCCATCAAAGCACGACCAAGGGGGGATTTCGGCGTAAGAACAAACACCTCTTTGCCTTGCCATTCGACAGTCAGCCCGCCAGAGCAAGGGCCGATAAAGAAGGCTTTTTCAACATCGTTCTCGTCCACTAATTCCACATAAGCACCAACCGCGATACGAGCATCGACAAAATCACGCAGCACAAGAGTGCGGTACTGGCGAAGCTCTTCTTCACTCTCTTGCACGCGCATCGCTTGCCCGTGCGCGAGGTAAGATGCCTCTAAAGCTAGCGTGTCGTACTTATGCTCAGGCACGGTTTCTTCATCCGTTGCGGCATCAATCGCTCTTTGAGTCGAGGCATGAGCAACTTGCAGTTTATCTTCGAGTTGTTGAATGATTATTTGGACTAAATCGACTTTGTTCATACTTTTAGGGCGCGCGTTTGGCACTCAGGATGTGTTAATGTAACCCAGTTTATCATCAAACCAAGGTTTCCCTATTATGCAAAGTGACTCGCTTCAGCAAACGCTTCAATCCGTGTTTGGGTTTGACTCATTAAGACCCGGCCAACAACCGGTGATTGAAGCTGTAATGAACGGACACTCAGCCGCTGCCATCTTCCCAACTGGCTCAGGGAAATCGCTTTGCTACCAGCTTCCTGCTACTCAGTTACCACACCTGACTTTGGTGATTTCACCGCTTCTTGCGCTGATGAAAGACCAACTTAGTTTCTTACAAGGCAGAGGCATTGCTGCGGCATCTATCGACAGTAGCCAAAGCCGTGAAGAAACCCAGCAGGTGATGGCTGGCGTGAAAAATGGGCATATCAAGATTTTGATGATCTCGGTAGAGCGACTCAAGAACGAACGTTTTCGCGAGTTCATTCGTCAAATTCCACTTTCTCTCATGGTGGTCGACGAAGCGCACTGTATCTCGGAGTGGGGTCATAACTTCCGTCCTGACTACCTTAAACTGCCGCAATACCAGCGCGAACTGAATATCCCTCAAACACTCTTGCTGACTGCAACCGCTACGCCAGCAGTCATCGAGGACATGCAAAGTAAGTTTGATATCGCTGGCGAGAACATTACCGTTACCGGTTTCTATCGCTCTAATCTTGATATTTCGGTACTTCCATGTGAAGAAGAAAACAAGCTAACTCAATTGAGCGACATTATTGCTGCTGCACCAAAACTGCCAAGCATCGTGTACGTGACTCAACAGCAAACTGCAGAGCAAGTTGCTAACTCACTGATTCGTTTAGGTATCAATGCTCACGCTTATCACGCGGGAATGAAGAGTGACATTCGTGAGAAGATCCAACAGCAATTCATGGACTCGCAAATCGACTGCATTGTCGCCACAATCGCCTTTGGTATGGGTGTAGATAAATCCGATATTCGCCGTGTGATTCACTTCGATTTACCGAAATCTATCGAAAACTACGCACAAGAAATTGGCCGAGCGGGACGTGATGGGCAACGTTCGGAGTGTATTCTTCTTGGTAATACCTCTGGCTTAACGGTATTAGAGAACTTTGTTTACGGCGACACGCCTGAGCCAAGCTCAATCAATTATGTACTGGAACAAATTCGCGAGAACACGCCTCAGTGGGAAGTGATGGCGCTGCGCTTATCTCGCGACAGCAACATTCGCCAACTGCCGCTGAAGACCTTGTTGGTTTATCTAGAGTTGGCAAAAGTGATTGAAGCCAAATACAGTTATTTCGCCGAATATCGCTTCAAGTTCCTGCAAGACCGGTCTTTCATCCTCAATCAGTTCCAAGGCGAACGACGCCAGTTTATTGAAGCTATTTTTGCTTGCTCGACCAAAGCGAAAGTATGGTGCCAAGTGGATTTAGAAGCGTTGTGGATGAACTATCAATCTGAGCGCAGCCGTGTGGTTGCGGCGCTTGATTACTTCCACCAAAACGGTTGGATTGAATTAGAAAGTAAACAGCTCACGGATGTGTATTCGGTTCTCCCTGCGACTCAAAACCAAGAAGCGACCTCTCAACATTTGGTTGAACTGTTCCAATCCAAAGAGCAAAAAGACATTGAACGAATTCATACGATGTTGAATCTGTTCCAATCATCGGACTGCTTGAGCTATCAATTAGCGCATTACTTTGCTGATCACAATGCACCGACGCAATGTGGTCACTGCTCAGTATGTCGTGGACAAGTCGCATCGTTCCCTCAGCCACAACAAGAGCAGCCTGAACTGGCACATTTGTCCGCTTGGGTTGATGAGTTTGTTCAGCTTTCACCAACGGCGATCAGTAATGCCGCCGTAGCTCGATTCCTATGTGGCATTAGCACGCCAATCATCACTCAACTCAAAGCCAGTAAACTTCGGGGCTATGGTTCAATGGCGAATATCTCCTTTGAACACGTGCTCAAGCAAGTTGAGTTAGCGCGAGCTTAGAAGAAACTCAATTGCCGTGCTTGCTCTTCAGGCTTGAGCATCACACTCAAGCCTAACAAGCGTATCTCTCGACCGTTTTGGCGCTTAAGAATGTCTCTTAACAGAACTTTGAAATCTTCGAGCTCAAGTTGAGGGTGAATGTGCTCAATCGTTGTGAGTTGAAAGTCAGCGAACTTGAGCTTAATTCCCTGCTTGATGATCGATTTATCTGGGCTGGCTTTCTCTAAGCGTCTCTCCAGTTCAGGGTACAGCTTATCCTCAATCACCTTCCAACATTCGTCGTAAGTCGAAATGTTTTCGCTAAAGGTTCGCTCTACTCCAACCGATTTGCGCTCACGTTCCACCACCACTTCACGATCATCAATACCATGGCTGCGTTTCCAAAGCGAAGCGCCTTGACGGCCGAACTGACGCAATAGTTCACGGTAATCACTGTTTTTTATGTCTTCACATAGATAGAAGCCAGCCTGATGGAGCTTTTCTAAACTCACTTTGCCAACACCTGGGATCTTTTCCAAAGGCAGTTTATCAACCACCTCTTGGACTTTATCGGGAGGAATCACAAACTGACCATTGGGTTTGTTCATGTCTGAAGCGACTTTGGCAAGAAATTTAATCGGAGCAATGCCTGCAGACGCAGTAATTCCCAGCTCATTCCGGATATCATTGCGAATCGACTCCGCAATCAAGGTCGCGGAACCACGACATACCGTAGAGTCGGTGACATCGAGATAAGCCTCATCAAGAGAAAGCGGTTCAATCAGCGATGTATATCGTTCAAAAATGGCGCGAATCTGCTGAGAAACTTGTTTATACACGTGCATGCGCCCCGGAACGACGAGGAGGTTCGGACATAGTTGTAATGCTCTTGCGGTTGGCATTGCACTGCGTACACCAAACTTACGTGCTTCATAATTACACGTGCTGATGACACCTCTCTGCTTCTCATGGCCACCTACTGCAAGCGCAATACCACGGTAATTTGGATTGTCTCGCATTTCTACCGCCGCATAGAAACAATCCATATCCACGTGAATAATTTTTCTTACTCGCTCAATCACGCTCTACACAAATACACTGTTCAAAAACACAGTATAGCTGCAAATATACGTATTGGAAATACTGTTATCTGGAGTCAATATTGGAAATTTTTGTCGGAGTTTTTAATAGCGATGTATTCATATTTCGTTATTATTGATTCAAATAACACTAAAAAAGTAGGGACACTTCTTTGAGTAATAAAATACTGGTCGTCGAAGACAGTCGCGCCTTTAGAAACTATCTCGTACAGATCTTAACTCAGGCTGGTTATGAGGTACTTGCTGCAGAGAGCTATGCGGACGCTCAATCCATTTTAGCGGCTAAACCAGAGCTGTTGTGTGCGGTATTAGATTACTGCTTACCTGACGCCCAAGAAGGCGAAATCATCGACCTTTCTTTAGCTCATCAACAAAAAGTCATCGTGCTTACGGCAATGTTTCAAGATGATGTTCGTGAAAAAATGCTGGCGAAAGGCGTGTTGGACTACATTCTGAAAGACAGTATGGCCTCCGTCTCTTACCTCCTTCCACTGATCAAACGATTGACCAATAATCAGCGACACAAGTGCTTAGTCGTTGACGATTCGATGACGGTTCGTCGTCACGTTATTCAATTGTTAGAGCACCAGTACATCCAAACGTTACAAGCTGAAAATGGTCAACAAGCCATCGAGTTGATCGAGCAAAACCCTGATATCACCTTGGTACTGACTGACCACGATATGCCAGTAAAAGATGGTATTACCATGATCCGCGAGTTGCGCCAGAAATTGGATAAGAACCAACTTGCCATACTGGGCATCTCAGGAAGCGACGATCACACCATGACCGCACGTTTTCTTAAGGCGGGTGCGAATGACTTTCTATATAAACCTTTCAATCAAGAAGAATTCTTTTGCCGCGTTCATCAAATCTTAGACATGAAAGAAGCAACCACTGAGCTATTTAGAATGGCAAACCAAGATGCTCTCACAGGCTTGTGGAATAGACGTTTCTTGTTTGGGCAAGCATGTAGCGGCTGCGAAAAACGTAATATCGCGATGTTGGATATCGACTTTTTCAAGAAAGTGAACGATAACTACGGGCATGATGGCGGTGATGCTGCACTGGTGATGGTAGCGAATATCCTAAAGATTTACTTCCCTGAAGACGTCATCGCTCGCTTTGGTGGAGAAGAATTCTGTATTCAAGCCTGTGGGAGCTATGATGATTTCGTCACTCGTTTAGAACAAATGCGTCAAAGGGTAGAGAAAACCCCTATTCCGTATCAGGAAGAAGACATTCAAGTAACCATCAGTATTGGCGTGTCAAATATACAGGGTAATCTAGACCAACAGATAAAAGTGGCCGATGACCGTTTATATCAAGCGAAAGAAAGTGGTCGAAACCAGATTGTCTACCAATAGCGCCCTGTTTCTCGATGACAAAAAAACAAAACCCAGCGACAAGGCTGGGTTTTCTATTTTGGTTATCGCCGATTAAGCAATGCGATCTTTTTCCCATGCTGCGAGCTTCTCAGCACGCGCAGCTTCACGGGCTTCACGCTTTTTACGTGCATCACATGGTTCTGGGCAGTTACATACTTTCTCGATGCCTACTGCACCAAGGCCACCACAGCTACCTTTTACAACCTTCTTTTGGAAGATGTAACCTACTGCCATCGCTGCAATCACCGCAACAAAGACAGCAAAAGTAATTAGAAATGTACTCATAAGGACATGCTCACTTCTGTTGTTATTTCTTCATGAACGGCTTGTATGCTTCCGAAGCCAGCTCTTTAAAACCATCATCCGTTTTCACAACCATGAAAACAGGAATGTTATTCTCGTTCGCGATTTCCATGCCTTTGTCTTCACCTAGCACCATTAGGCCAGTTGCAAGACCATCAGCCGTCATCGACGATTTATCCAGTACCGTTACAGACACCACTTTATGATGGATTGGTTTGCCTGTTTGCGGGTTAATGATGTGAGAGTATCGCACACCATTGCTCTCAAAGTAATTACGATAGTCACCGCTTGTTGCAATTGCCATATCACCCGGCTCAATAATTTCTTGAATTGAGCGCTCATCAACGGTTGGCTTTTCAATTGCAATACGCCACGGCACACCTTCACGGTTAATGCCTTTCAAACGCATTTCACCACCAACTTCTACCATGTAGTTGTGAATACCTTCAGATTGTAGGTAATCCGCAACTACATCAACACCCCAACCTTTTGCGATAGTTGATAGATCAACGTAAAGGTTCGGAATGTCTTTAGACATTTTATTGCCTTCAATAGAAAGATGATGGATACCTGTATTCGCTTTGCGAGCCGCTAGCTCTTCGTCTGTCGGAACCACATCTGGACGCGCTTCAGGTCCAAAGCCCCAAAGGTTAACCAAAGGACCAACAGTGACGTCTAGTGCACCTAAAGTAAGACCGTTTAGACGAATCGCTTCTTTCACTACTGTTGCAGTTTGTGGGGATACCTCGAATGGCTCACTCGTTGTGTGTTGATTAAAACGGCTAAGCTCTGAATCTTCACGGTACGTCGACATTTGATCGTTCACTTCTTCAAGTAGACGATCGATTTCTGTCTGAAGCGCTTCAGGCGATGGTAGGCCATCCTGCTGAATGTATTTGATGTTGTAAGTTGTGCCCATGGTTGGGCCACTTAGATGAATTTGATCCGCAGACTTTTCACAGCCAGCCAAAACCAATAGAGAAGCGAATGCAACAAGCCACTTTTTCACTTGTTTACTCCTATTGTCGTTAAATTGATATGGAAAATGGGTTCTCTTGAGACAAACCGATTTCCTATATCAACTGTTGAATATCGTCTTGTTTTCTACAAAAAATAATGGCTAGCTCTTAGAGAGCTAGCCATAGATTCAATCACTTGGAGGGATTAACCACCGAAGTCATCTAGTAGGATGTTTTCATCCTCTACACCTAGATCTTTTAGCATGCCGATTACAGCAGCGTTCATCATAGGTGGACCACACATGTAGTATTCACAGTCTTCTGGCGCTTCGTGATCACGTAGGTAGTTCTCGTAAAGAACGTTGTGAATGAAGCCAGTGTAACCATCCCAGTTATCTTCTGGCATAGGGTCAGACAGTGCACAGTGCCATACGAAGTTATCGTTGTCAGCCGCTAGGCCGTCGAAGTCTTCTACGTAGAACATTTCACGCTTAGAACGTGCACCGTACCAGAATGACATCTTACGCTTAGAGTGCAGACGTTTTAGCTGGTCGAAGATATGAGAACGCATTGGAGCCATACCTGCACCACCACCAACGAATACCATTTCAGCGTCAGTGTCTTTCGCGAAGAACTCACCAAATGGACCAGAAATCGTACACTTGTCGCCTTCTTTCAGAGACCAGATGAACGATGACATGATGCCAGGTGGTACGTCTGGGTTGTTAGGCGGCGGCGTAGCGATACGCACGTTAAGCATGATGATACCGTGCTCTTCTGGGTAGTTAGCCATAGAGTATGCGCGGATCGTGTCTTCGTTTACCTTAGACTCGTAGCGGAACAGGTTAAACTTGTCCCAATCTTCACGGTATTCTTCAGGTACATCGAAATCAGCGTATTTAACGTGGTGAGCTGGCGCTTCAATCTGGATGTAACCACCAGCACGGAAAGGTACTGATTCGCCATCTGGGATTTGTAGCTTAAGCTCTTTGATGAATGTTGCTTTGTTATCGTTAGAGATAACAGTACATTCCCACTTCTTAACGCCGAAGATTTCTTCAGGAAGTTCGATGTCCATGTCAGTTTTCATTGCAACCTGACACGCTAGACGCTCACCTTCACGTGCTTCACCTTTAGTAATGTGGTCAAGCTCGGTAGGTAGGATGTCACCACCACCTGATTTAACTTTTACGCGACACTGACCACAAGAGCCACCGCCACCACAAGCAGAAGATACGAATACGCCAGCACCAGCTAACGCAGATAGTAGCTTACCACCTGGTTGTGTAACGATCGCCAGTGAAGGGTCATCGTTCACAGAAATTGTAATGTCACCTGTTGGTACAAGCTTAGACTTAGCGAAAAGAATCACTAGTACTAGCGCAAGTACGATCAGAGTAAACATCACTACACCAAGAATAATGTCCATTGACTATTCCTTAATTGTTGCGGTTTACCCGACTTACAGTTGAACACCAGAGAAAGACATGAAGCCTAACGCCATTAGACCTACAGTGATGAACGTGATGCCTAGACCACGTAGACCAGGAGGTACGTCTGAATACTTCATCTTCTCACGGATACCTGCAAGAGCAACGATTGCTAGCATCCAGCCCACACCAGAGCCGAAGCCGTAAACAACAGATTCAGCAAAGTTGTAGTCACGTTGTACCATGAAAGATACACCACCGAAGATCGCACAGTTTACTGTGATCAGCGGTAGGAAGATGCCTAGCGCGTTGTACAAAGGTGGGAAGAAACGGTCAAGAACCATCTCTAGAATCTGTACAAGTGCCGCAATTACACCGATAAAGGTGATGAAGTTTAGGAAGCTAAGGTCTACGCCCTCAACTAACGCGTTCTCTTTCAAAACTAGGTTGTAAACTAGGTTGTTCACAGGAACCGCGATAGTTAGTACTACCACAACTGCAACACCTAGACCGAAAGAGGTCTTAACTTTCTTAGATACGGCAAGGAAAGTACACATACCTAGGAAGAAAGACAGTGCCATGTTTTCGATGAAAATCGATTTAACTAGCAGACTGATGTAATGTTCCATGACGTCCTTACTCCTTCGCTTCGATTTGTTCAGGTCTGATAATGCGGATAGCCCAGATCATGAAACCGATTAAGAAGAATGCTGATGGTGCAAGTAGCATCAGGCCGTTTGGCTGGTACCAACCACCGTTGCTCACTAGAGGTAGTACTTCTAGGCCAAATAGTTTGCCTGAGCCAAATAGCTCGCGGAAGAAACCAACAGTGATAAGAACGAAACCGTAACCAAGACCGTTACCGATACCATCGATTAGAGATGGGATTGGCGCAGATTTCATCGCGAACGCTTCAGCACGACCCATTACGATACAGTTCGTAATGATCAGACCTACGAATACCGATAGCTGTTTAGAGATATCGTATAGGTATGCTTTAAGCACTTGGTCTACCACGATTACTAGAGATGCGATGATCGCCATTTGAACGATGATACGCACACTGTTAGGAATGTGGTTACGGATTAGAGAAACAGAGAAGTTCGACAGTGCAGTTACGAATGTTACCGCTAGTGTCATTACAAATGCTGTTTCTAGTTTAGTTGTTACTGCAAGAGCAGAACATACACCAAGAACCTGTAGCGCGATTGGGTTGTTATCCAACACCGGCGCCATAATGCTCTTTTTAATGTTTTGTGCGCTAGACATTAGTTCAGACCTCCGTCACGAACTTTTGCTAGGAAAGGACCAAAGCCCATGTCACCTAACCAGAAGTCGAATGTACCTTGAACACCGTTACCAGTTAGTGTCGCACCAGATAGGCCGTCAACGCCGTGTTCAGAACCTTCTGGAGCACCACCTTTAACAATCTTGATTGCTGGTTTGTGGTTCTCGTCGAATAGTTTCTTGCCAACGAATTGAGCACGCCATGCTGGGTTCTCTACTTCACCACCAAGTCCAGGAGTTTCACCTTGCTCGTAGTAAGTGATACCAGACACAGTGTCACCGTCAGTTTCAACCGCAACGAATGCGTACATCATTGACCAAAGACCAGTACCGTGAACAGGGATGATAACTTTAGATACTTCATCACCGCTTTTCACTAGGTAAACGATACCTGTGTTAGCACGACGTAGGATCTTAGCTTTGTCTTCTTCAGCCGTTAGCTTGATAGACTCAGATGGATCTTTCGCTGCTTTACGTTGGTCGTAGTTAGCTGCTGTAGAACCGTCACCCGCAGTCTCAACAAAATCACCTGTTTTGAAGTCAACTAGACGAGGTTCAATGTACTCAGCAAATAGCTCAGGTACTTTTTTACCGTCAGCTTCAATGCCAGCAACTTCTACAATCTTTGATTGCTTATCTAGGACAGCGTTAGCTTTTTGCTTATCACGCAGGCCTACTGCCGCTGTTGATACGATGATTGAACAAACAAGGCTCAACCCGATAACAACACCCAGCGTCTTTTTAATGCTGTCGTTATTACTTGCCATAGCGTGCTAGTCTCCGCTTGATGTTCTTCTCGATAACTACATGGTCGAACAGAGGTGCGAATAGGTTCGCGAATAGAATCGCCAGCATCATACCCTCTGGGTAAGCTGGGTTAACTACACGGATCATCACACACATTGCACCGATTAGGATGCCGTACCA
The DNA here is from genome assembly GCF_000305755.2 of Vibrio sp. HENC-03. Classification (NCBI taxonomy): domain Bacteria; kingdom Pseudomonadati; phylum Pseudomonadota; class Gammaproteobacteria; order Vibrionales; family Vibrionaceae; genus Vibrio; species Vibrio sp. HENC-03. The sequence goes on from NZ_JH976128.1 coordinate 95,193, forward strand.
CCACTTACCACCGTTGGTAAATGAAGCTGATACTGGGTCCGTTGCCATGAAGAACATACCGAATGCAAAACCACCTAGAACTAGGTGCCAGTGCCAAGGCATGTTGAACATTGGGTTAGTGTCAGAGCCAATCACGTTGAACAACGTAGACACTGCAATCATACCGATCATTACACCCGCAATGATGCGCCATGAAGCGATTCGCATGTATACGATCATCGCTGCACCGATCATTAGAGCTAGAGTCGATACTTCACCAATTGAACCTGGGATGTTACCGATGAAAGCATCCATCCAAGTGATAGGAGCGCCAGTGATGTTGTTGATCAACGCGCCGCTACCGCCGTGAGCCCATTGGCTAAGAGCAGTTGCACCAGAGAAGCCGTCAGCTGCTGTCCATACTACGTCACCCGAGATTTGAGCTGGGTAAGCGAAGAATAGGAAAGCACGACCTGCAAGTGCAGGGTTAAGGAAGTTACGACCTGTACCACCGAAGATCTCTTTAGCAACAACAACACCAAATGTGATACCTAGTGCCGCTTGCCATAGAGGTAGCGTTGGTGGAACGATAAGTGCGAATAGAATAGAAGTTACAAAGAAACCTTCGTTCACTTCGTGCTTACGCACCATACAGAAAAGCACTTCCCAGAAACCACCAACAATAAATACTGTTGCGTAGATTGGTAGGAAGTAAGTCGCACCTAGTAGCATTTTACTGCCAACACCTGCTTCAGCACCGATGGTGCCGCCAAGCATTTCTGTTAGCCAGTAGTGCCAGTTACCAGAGATAACTGTCGCTAGTTGATCACCAGCGTACATGTGGTTAAGTGCTGCGATAGCTTGGCCACCCGCGTTGTACATACCCCAGAACATTGCTGGGAATACCGCGAACCAAACCATGATCATGATACGTTTTAAGTCAACGCTATCACGGACGTGCGAGCTACGTTTTGTTACTAGACCTGGCGTGTAGAAAAGCGTTGCCGCTGCTTCGTACAGTGCAAACCATTTTTCGTGTTTGCCGCCTGGTTCAAAATGATGCTCGATATCCTCTATGAATTTCTTAAGCATGGATTACCCTTCCTTCACAATGGTATCTAGGCATTCACGAAGTAGCAGACCGTACTCGTATTTACCAGGACATACAAAGGTGCACAATGCTAGATCTTCTTCATCCAGTTCAAGCGCACCCAGTGCTTGAGCACTGTCTGTATCGCCTGCGCATAGATCACGAAGTAGCAAAGTAGGTTCCATATCAAGAGGCATTACACGCTCGTAGTTGCCAATTGGAACCATTGCACGATCACTACCGTTAGTTGTCGTTGTCATGTTGAACAACTGACCTTTAAAGATGTGACTCAGGAAAGATTTAGTGATTGAGAACTTGTTTTTGCCAGGAACAGCCCAGCCAAACAGTTCTTTCTCACGACCTTCACGCAGGACAGAAACCTGCTGATGGTAACGACCAAGGTAAGCATGTGGACCAGACGCTTGAGTACCAGAAAGTACAGAGCCTGAAATCACACGAACTTCACCTGGCATCAATTCGCTGTCAGTTAGGTCTTCAAGAGAAGCACCTACAACAGTACGAAGAAGACGTGGGTTATTCACTACAGGACCAGCAAGAGATACAACACGATCTGTGTATAGCTCACCAGTAAGGAATAACTTACCGAACGCGATAACGTCTTGGTAGTTGATGCTCCAAGCCACGTTTTGTGCATTTACTGGGTATAGGAAATGCATGTGGGTGCCAGCAAGACCTGCTGGGTGAGGGCCATCGAAGACGTGTTCTTCTACGTTAGACTGAGAAGAGCGTGGCAAGCTAGTGCCAGATTTACATACGTAAACCTTGCCTTCTGTCAGGGCTGAAAGAATGTCTAGACCGGCAACGAATGCTTCTTGTTGTTCATTAATGATCAACTCAGGCTGAGCTGCTAGTGGATTAGTATCCATCGCAGTTACAAAGATAGCCTTAGAATTTGATTCGATTGCTGGAACCTTGCTGAACGGACGAGTACGTAAAGCGGTCCAAAGGCCAGATTCAACCAATTGAGTCTTGATCACTTCGCGATCTAGACCTGCTAGTTGAGCTGCTTCGAACTTATCAAATGTCACCTGCTCTTCGCCTGCCACTTCAATCACTACAGATTGAAGAACACGCTTAGCGCCACGGTTAACTTCGATCACTTTACCGGCTGCTGGAGCTGTGAACTTAACGCCAGGGTTCTTTTTGTCTTCAAAAAGAACTTGCGCTTTTTTCACTTCATCACCAACGCGGACATGCATGGTAGGACGCATGCCAACGTACTCTTCGCCAAGCAAGGCGACTTTTTTGATGGTCTTACCATCATTAATCACCTGGGATGGAGTTCCTGCGATAGGAAGATCCAAGCCCTTCTTTATTGTAATCATACGCACTTGCACTACTTTTATCGGGAAAAAGATTCTTTTGATTGCGTAACTTTTAGACACGACATCAGTGTCCGGTTTCGATGCTGTTTAAAACATCAAAATCGCAACATCCTATTAATTATCTCGTCACAAATATTAGGCGAGATTTATCAGGTGCGGTAGTCTAGCATTTTTTGGGAACTTGATGCCATGACCAATCTTAGGAAAGGTGGGTTTATTTCGGTAGAATCGAGTGTAAAAGGTTAAAGAATAGTCATAACTTTGACCCATCGCACAAATGCCAAATCCCTTGCATCTGTCATGGAAATAAAACATTCACGCTTTGAAACATGCATTAATTTTCATTCATTTGTTGAAACACTGTTAACACATTTTTTAACCTTCATTTGTGCCACATTTTAATCCCGAAAAGATGTAAAACAAAAAAAGATGGCCGAAACCATCTTTTTCAAATCAGCGAGTTAAAGCCGGTTTAACGACCGCCACCCATACACATAGGACTATCTGGCGCGCCATCTTGCTCTAATTTCCACTCTTCATTGGTGTAAGTATGAATCGCCAACGCATGGATGTGATTATCGAGTTCATCAGCAAGCACGGTGTGCACCTGACGATGTCGACCAATAAGGCGCTGACCCGCGAACGCATCACTGACAACAATCACTTTGAAGTGACTCTCAGAACCCGGCGGAACATTGTGCATGTAGCTCTCATTGATCACTTTCAAATAATTAGGTTGCAGCTCACTATGCAGTTTCTTTTCTATGATTTCTTGGATCATATTCAGTCCTCATCGATACTAGTCCGGTAAGTATATACTCTAGTTTGACAAATGAAATCAACGAAACCTCCCTGTTCAACCTTCTCATAATCCACACAGTTCGCTAAAAGCCTGTGAAAATCAGTAAATTTGACAGCTTTTTGTATCTTGAATCTTCATCATTTGCGACAATAATCACTAATTTCCAAATCCACTTACGTTTAGTTATGAAAACCGAATTAGACCTTCACGATCGTAGCCTCACGCTACATCGTTTCCCAAAGCGCTCCAATGAGACTCTTCAAGCATGGGATGCGGGTGATGAGTACCTTATCAATCACGTAGAAGAATTAGCGCTGCCAGAGAATCAAAACATCGTGGTTATCAATGATAATTTCGGCGCGTTGGCATGCTGGTTTTCAGAGAAACATAATGTCACATTGATGAGTGACTCTTTTATTTCTCATAAAGGTGCCAAACAAAACCTCGAAGATAACCAATGTAAGCAAGTTGCCTTTCTTAGTACGATGGATGAGATCCCTGAGAATACAGATTTGGTTTTGATGCAATTGCCGAAAAGCAACCGCCATTTGGTTTGGTTGTTAAGTCAATTACGTAAATCGCTTCCGGCCTCTTGCCCTATTATTGCGGTGAACAAAGCCAAAGAGATCCACACTTCTACTCTGAAGCTCTTCGAAAAACACTTAGGTGAAACCACCACCTCCCTTGCATGGAAAAAACATCGTTTGGTGTTTTCTCACGCAACCGCGCAGCCAATCCATGCCGTAGATCCGATGACAGTTTGGGGTGTAGACGGAGAGAACATCCAACTGAAAAACCTGCCAAATGTTTACTCAGGTGAAAGCTTGGATTTAGGTGCACGCTTTATGTTGCAGCACCTACCTCAAGATCCTGAGTTGAAAAACATTATCGACTTGGGCTGTGGTAATGGTGTGTTGTCCATCAAAATGGGGCAGTTAAACCCAAAAGCTCACCTAACTTGTGTTGACGAGAGCTTTATGGCGGTGGAGTCTGCAAGGCAAAACCTTATCGCTAACTTAGGTGAAGGCCGAGATATTGAATGTATCGCGAACAACTGTTTAGACGACTTCAAACCTGAAAGCGCATGTATGGTGATGTGTAACCCTCCTTTCCATCAGCAACAGGCCATTACAGACCATATCGCTTGGCAAATGTTCTGTGACTCAAAACAAATTCTGAACCAAGGTGGGAAGTTATTGGTCATAGGTAACCGTCACCTTGGTTACGATGCAAAGCTGAAACGTCTATTCGGCGACAAAAATGTGAAATTAGTCGCTTCTAACAACAAGTTCGTGATTTTACAGGCAACGAAAAATCCTGCTAAATTAGGCGCTAAGCAATAAAGTCCCGACTTTAGCAAAATGTTTAAAAGGAATAATAAGATGAAAAAACTGGTACTAGCGGCTTCGGTTGCCTTGCTTGCTGCATGTTCAGCGCCACAACAGCAACCTCAACTGAATCTGATGCCTGAAACAACGCTAAGCACTAACCCTATCGTACAAGGCAAAAGCTACAGCCTAACCAGTAAAGATGTGCGCGCCGCACAATACGTTGCGCTAGTCGACAACGGTCGCTCAAACATTTTGCCGCTTCACGCGAAGCAGAACCTACGCATTTCTCTTGAAGAAGCATTGGAGAAGCAATTCTCTTCTCAAGGTTTCCACTCTGACCTGAACAGCGACAACTCGATTGAACTTGAAGTGCAAGAAGCGTTAGTAAACGTGAAGCACTCTGTAATGGAAAACGAGATGGACGCAAAAGTGGTTTTAGAAATCACAGCAGAAACTCCGCAAGGTAAGCTAGTTAAGACCTATACTGGTACTGCTAAACGTTCAGGCACACTCAGCGCTTCAGATTCAGATATTGAGCAAACATTAAATGATGTTGTTGCTCTTACTTTGAAAGAAATCGCGAATGATCCTGAGCTTCGTCAATACATGCAGGAGCGATTCTAATGCTACGCAAAGCCATTCTTTCTCTCGCGCTATTAAGCTGCAGCGTTTTTGCTGGTCCTAAAGTGGCGTTTGAAACCACGCTCGGTAACTTCACTGTTGAGCTCAATGAAGAAAAAGCACCGATTACTGTCGCTAACTTCCTAAAATACGTGGAAGACGGCAGCTACGAAGGTACGATTTTCCATCGTGTGATTCCTGGTTTTATGGCGCAAGGTGGCGGCTTTAACCAAGATATGCAGATGCAAAAGACTTATGCGCCAATCAAAAACGAAGGTAACAACGGTTTGAACAATGACCGCGCAACCATCGCGATGGCACGTACAAACGCTCCTGATTCTGCCACGCGTCAGTTCTTTATTAACCTCGTGGACAATGACTTCTTAAACTACGGCGCTCGTCCACCTGGTTATGCAGTATTTGGCGAAGTCACTGAAGGCTTCGATGTCATTCAAAAAATGGCCGCTCAGCCAACCAAATCTATCGGTCGCATGCGCGATGTCCCAGAGACGCAAATCGTCATCACCAAAGCAACACTACTCAAATAGCCAAAACCATAAGCCCTTTGAATATTCGAAGGGCTTTCTCTTTTACTGGCTCTATTTTAACGGATTGATTTATGTCTTCATTACCTTCCATCACTTGGTTGGAAACGGTAAAAAGTTACCTCGATAAACGCCTACTTTGGGTTTTCATGCTCGGTTGTTCCAGCGGCTTTCCATGGGTGCTTATCGGTTCAAATATGTCTGGCTGGCTGAAAGATGCTGGTTTAACACTTTCTGCAATCGGCTACTTTGGTAGTGTGTTCGCGGTCTACGCGATCAACTTTCTATGGGCGCCATTGGTCGATCGCGTCAAATTGCCTGTTTTGCATCGTTTGTTGGGACAACGACGCAGTTGGATATTTTTATGCCAAAGTATCGTCTTAGTTGCGACGCTGTTTATTGCCGGTGTAAACCCAGCAGAAAACCTGATGTTCACGTCACTTCTTGCTCTGTGTATTGCTACGGCTTCCGCAACACAAGATATTGCCATTGATGCATTTCGTATCGATACTTTCCCTAAAACGGAGCAATCTAAACTTCCGCAAGCTTCAGCTATGGCGGTGATTGGTTGGTGGACAGGATATTCCTTACCGGGCTATTTAGCTTTCATCAACGCTGACAGTATCGGTTGGAACGGTGTTTACTACGGAATGGCATTCATTGTCGTTTTACTGATGGTTTTTACTCTATTGGTCGGTGAACCTAAAACTCAACGAGAGCAACTTCAATCTGAAGCGGAGCAACGTCATAAAGAAGTAGTGGGCTCTAAAGTAGTGGCTTGGTTTACCGTAACAGTCGTAGAACCCTTCTTAGACTTCTTTAACCGAAATGGTGTTCGTGTTGCCATCACCCTTCTTTTGTTTGTTTTCCTATTCAAGATTGGGGAAGCATTCTTAGGGCGTATGTCGATCGCCTTCTACAAAGAGATTGGTTTTAGCAACGAACAGATTGGTTACTACTCGAAACTCATTGGCTGGGGCGCGACCATGCTGTTCACCTTTGTTGGCAGCATGTTCAACGTTAAGTTTGGTATTGTACGTGGCCTGATGATTGGCGGTATCGCCATGGCGGCAAGTAACTTGATGTTTGCTTGGATTGCGAAGGTGGGCCCGAACGAGCACTTGTTCCTAGCAACAATCATTGTCGATAACTTTACGACCGCTTTCTCGACCGTCGCTTTTGTTTCCTTCTTAACGATTTTGACTGGGCAAGCTTTCTCAGCTACTCAATACGCGCTGCTAGCTTCACTGGGCAACTTTGGACGAACGACGCTAGCTTCATTCAGCGGCGAATTAGTTGATTATCTGAATGACTGGACGACCTTTTTTGCGATTACCGCAGTCATGGTCGTTCCAAGTTTGATCATGCTCTATTCTTTACGCCACTACTTTACCGAACTGCTCGAAAAAGCAAGGCAAAGAGACTAAAGAAAAATAGTTAAAAAAAAACCACCGACTTCGGTGGTTTTTTTGACCGTTGAATATTTATGGGTACATGCCCTTGCCGAACATATTGAATATTCTGGCAACCCCTTGGGTGAAGATCATTGGCTCTGTCAGCACAGTTAGGCACAAGCAATCTTCTCCGGGCTTGGTGAACGGACTGTGTTTTACGGAACCGTCTCTGACCATCATATCTCCCGCTTCATAATGGCCATCTTCATCACTGAAACCGCCGTGAAGTACAAGCGTCGATTCTTGGCCTTTGTGCGTGTGCTGAGGAATACGAACATCTTCACTGATGTACATTAAGTTAACGCGGGCATCTTCCCCTAAGTCGAGTTGCGCACTATATACTTTACCGCCGTAACTCTTCCACTCACCGACCAGATCAGAAAAGCGACTCAACGTTTTGGGCAGCTTAAAGTCTTTACCCGCAACTTCAACTTTCGCAATGTCTTTTATAACGACCGATTCTGGTGTTGGCTCTGCCGTAATAATGTCATTGAACATTATGTCAAAGTCTGCGTCATACTCTGAAGCGATATCGCTTACAGCAACCGATGCTTGTTCGGCTTCGATTTCATTTACATATGCTCGGCATTTCGAACAAGTCTCTAAGTGTGTGGCAACCACCAAACCAGAAACCGCATCAATACTTCCCGAAGCATAGGCCTCTAACAATATTTTGTCTGGATGTTTATTCATAATTGCTCCGTATGCATCGAATGCCTTAGCTTTTCTACCGCTAGCCTCAAGCGAGACTTCACGGTACCCAAAGGTATGTCGAACAGCTCTGCGACCTGTTGGTGTGGTAATTCTTGAAGGTACACCGCTTGGAGTACTTCTCTTTGGTTTTTCGGCAGTATGTCTAAAAATTTGACTACCTGTTCTTTGAGCATGTCTTGCTCAGGTGAATAATGGTCAACCAAATCAGCGGGGTAGTAATCTGATGGCCAAATGTCATCAGAATGAATGTGTAAATCTTTGCCTTTCTGTTTCCTTAAAAGGTCGAAACAAAGGTTACGGATAATGGTATAGATCCATGTCGACAACGCACTTTTTGTGCCGTCATATAAATGAGCTTTTTGCCAAACAGTCGCCATGGTTTCTTGCACCATTTCCATTGCAACTTGCTCATTACCAACATGTTTGTAGGCGAACTGCTTAAGCTTTGGTGCATAAAAACGAAATACGAAGGCGAAAGCGTCTTTGTCTCGCGCTTTCACTTTATCCATATAATCATTCCATTCGCTTCGCCCGAGCTTTTGTGGGCTTTCACTCATCATAATCAGCCTTAATCATTGGGAGGAGTTGCCCCCTCCCCCTTTCGTCCTAGTCGGTGATGTCATCAACAATAAGATTGAAGCCACCGTTATTGCCATCATCGATGGCGACTACTTGATATACGACGCCGTTCATTACCGTTACAGGTGCAGAATCAATTGCTACTGTGTTTGGGTCCCCCGCCACTGTCACAGTGACAAAATAAGAACCTTCGGCAACGTAAACGCCTTGCACACTATCTTTATACGCGAAGTTTGCTATTGCTGGATCACTTCCATCAATTCCTGCGCTGGTTGTGAGATAGATGTCTACCATTTCAGCCACTGGATTCGCTGCTGCGTGCGTAACGTTTAAAGTTGCGCTGGTTGCCACTGCACGACGCATGTCTTCGACTACAAGCGGCTCAATTGCGATTGCAGGAGCGACAACGCCAACAGCATAGATGCTGTAATCCATACCACCTTTCACTTCCAAACCGTCAACATCGATAATTGGATCTGTCGTTGTACCATCAACATACACATCAATATCGTACGCTTTTGGCGCAAGGTCCAAGTACCCACGAATTTGTTTAAACTCCAAATCCGCAAGCGGAGCAAACGCAGCACCGTCAACATGCACATCAACAACAGGTGCACCATCGACTAAATGACCAACGCGCACTTCTGCTTGGCTGCCTGTATCTTCAATTATAGAAGAGCCAGAACCATCTAATACCATTAACTTCACCGGAGAAGTGCTGTTTGAATCACCTGTACTGATAGCTGCAATAGTTAAGTTAGCATTAGCTGGGAGCGGAATGGTTCCCGAATCAAACGCTACTGTATCACCCACGGCGAGTCTCACTTGATAATCACCTGCAGGAATATTTAGCACATCCGTTGATGCTTTATAGGCTAGATTAGTAATCGGTGATGAGTCTGCCAACGCGGCACCGGGTTCAGTGACGTAAAGATCTACGGCTGGCACGCCAGAAGCAGCATGCACCACCTGCACGTCTAGGCTGTTAGCGTCTGCCATAGAAGTTGCGCTTCGAGTTACGATAAGAGGTTCAACAGGGTTTGATGCACCAGAAGCGTCGCCCACAACAAAGGCGGTGTAGTTTAGGTCTGAATCCAGCTCGAGTGTTGTTCTGTCTACAACAGTAGCGACTTCGCCACCAGGTAGTTGAACGTCAACTTGTACAGAGTTGGCGCCCTCTGGAACGCGAACGTACCCCGACCCGACACCGTAATCTACGCCAGTTAACGCTGCTTCGTCATTAATCCATACGTTCGCTAACGGAGCGTCTGCTGACGCGTGCACCGCTTGCAAGTTCGAATATTCGATCGAATCACTGTCTGAGCCACACGCAGCAATCCCTAGTACAGCAACCAAGGTTACTGCCGTTTTGGTTAGTCCTTTCATATCCTAGTCTCTCTTTTTGGTGGGGCTTCTATCGCTTGATTGAGAAAATGCAACGCAGGTAGGCAATCTGTTGCACCAACCAGCTTCTCAAATAAGATACTGTCGAGAGGCAAGAGCTCTAGCCACCGCTGGGTAACCCACGAGGCATCGTCATAGAAACGATGCTGATAGAGTTTTCCCAACTGAGGAAATTGCTCGTATACATGAGCGAGTTGCTCGCTTAGATACAGAAAGTCTGGAGTAGGCTTTGGTTCACTCCAGTTTTCTATCCAATCAATCTCAGCATGACGCAAACCATCAGAGTCTGCTCTAACACGCTTGACAGTAAAGCGCTTTTCACCGACAACGGTGATTCCAAGAAGTCCATCACTCAGTGTTTCAAAATCAACGATGGTGACCAAAGTACCGATAGACGACACATTCCCTACTGCTTTTGGATCTTCCCCACTGCCGACAAGACAAACGCCAAACCCGACGTTTCTAATACTGCATTCCTTCACCATGCGTTGATAACGTGGCTCAAAAATACGCAGATTCATCTTTCCTTCTGGCAATACAACTGAGGTTAAAGGGAATAACATGACTTCGTTCATTAAATCGTCCTCTTTGATTCAAAAACTCATACGAGCGATGTATTAGAGAGATCACTAACGATTTATGTTGGTTAATCGACTGGCTTAAAAAGTCATAAAAACGATTACGCAAACGACGTGCGTCACATATTTATTGCAAACCAATGCAACAAATAAAAAGTTCCGTGAAATAAACTTATTTCGTGACGAGCCTCACTAAAAACCTTCATTTTTGCATCCTTTATCACTTTCATTTGAGATTTTTATCGCTATTATTCCCGCCAATTGGAAAGCGCAGCACAGATTGCGTGTTCTGAATCATTACAAACATAGAGAGTCCCCTTATGCGTAAATCACTTTTAGCTCTTAGCCTTCTAGCGGCTACTTCAGCTCCAGTTATGGCTGCTGACTACTCAGATGGCGATATCCACAAGAACGATTACAAGTGGATGCAATTCAACCTAATGGGTGCATTCAACGAGAAAGGCTACTCTGAGTCTTCTCACGATTACCTAGAAATGGAATTTGGCGGCCGCTCTGGCATCTTCGACCTATACGGTTACGTAGATGTATTTAACCTGGCTTCAGATCCAGGCAGCGACAAAGATGGCGGCGAGAAGATCTTTATGAAGTTTGCTCCTCGTATGTCTCTAGATGCTGTAACTGGTAAAGACCTATCTTTCGGTCCAGTTCAAGAGCTTTACGTTGCGACTCTTATGGAATGGGGTGGTAACTCAGACGTTAACTCTCAGAAAATCGGTCTAGGTTCTGACGTAATGGTTCCTTGGTTAGGCAAAATCGGCCTAAACCTATACGGTACTTACGATGGCAACAAAAAAGACTGGAACGGTTTCCAAGTTTCTACTAACTGGTTCAAGCCATTCTACTTCTTCGAGAACGGTTCATTCATTTCTTACCAAGGTTACATCGATTACCAATTCGGTATGGATGATGCTGAAGGTAACAAGTTCAACACTACAGCGTCTAACGGCGGTGCAATGTTTAACGGTATCTACTGGCACTCTGACCGCTTCGCAGTGGGTTACGGCCTGAAACTATACCATGACGTATACGGCTTCAAAGACGGTGAGCCACTACCATGGGGTCACAAACCAGAATCATCTGGTGCTGGTCACTACGTAGCTGTAACTTACAAGTTCTAATTGAACCGATAAGTTCCCCAAAAATGGCGCCTCTTGGCGCCATTTTTATTTGCTTTCCTTTTTTCCCTCATTATCCTTGCAGCAAACCTTTTTAATGAGAGCGTTTGGTGAATATTCTCATCTTAGGTCCGGGAGCCGTTGGTTCACTCTGGGCGACTAAATTCAAACTTGCTGGACACAATGTTTCCTTGTGGGGAAGAAGCTCAAACAGCGAGCAGTTGCTCCAACTCGATGACCATCCAGCAATCAATTTTTCTAATCAGCACATCCCTTCTGTTCAAAATGCAGATCTGATTGTTGTGACAGTAAAAGCATGGCAAGTGGAAAGCGCGATTGAGCCTCTTCTTCCCTACATCAGCGAAGACACCATCGTGATGTTACTGCACAACGGTATGGGCACTGCACTGCTACTTGAAGCAAAACTGCCTGATAACCCATTAATCGTTGCCACAACAACACACGGTGCTTACAAACCAAGTAAAGAGCAGGTTCTGCATACTGGTCAGGGAAATACTCAACTGGGTGGCTTTAATGCTAAAGGTACTCAATGTAACTTCTTAGCGGAGGTGATGAATCACGCTTTACCAGAGGTGAATTGGAACCCAAATATCAACGCTGCATTGTGGACCAAGCTTGCGATCAATTGCGCGATCAACCCTCTGACCGCCATTCATCAATGTAAGAATGGTGAACTTGCCGCTCCGGAATTTGCCTCCGAGTTGGCGAACATCACCCGCGAGTTGGTGGAGGTTATGAATAAAGAAGAGATAAAGATCGATTTTGATTCTCTTCACACCACTGTTATGCAAGTGGTGAACGCAACAGCCGCAAACTACTCTTCAATGAGACAAGATGTTTTTCACCAACGTCGCACCGAAATTGATTTTATTACCGGCTATTTGCTGAAAGCTGCTGAAAAGCATCACATTAGTACGCCAGAGAACGCCAAACTCTATCAACGCATCAAACAGATTGAACAAAGCTGGACAGAACAATGAATAAAAAGATCTTAGTACCTATCGCGCCGGGCACAGAAGAAATGGAAGCGGTAACCGTTATCGACTTGATGGTTCGAGCAGGCTATGACGTCACAGTCGCAAGCGCAGATTTCGATGGTGCACTGACTATGAAAGCGTCTCGTGGCGTGACACTAACCGCGGATTGCAAGCTGGTTGATATTGCCGATGACGAGTTTGATGCGATTGTTCTGTCTGGTGGCGTAGGTGGTGCAGAAACCTTCCGTGATAGCACAATCATGATTGAGATCCTGAAACAGCATATGTACGAAGGTAAACTGGTTGCGGCTATTTGTGCAGCGCCAGCTTTGGTTCTACAACACCACAACCTTTACCCTGAAGCCTTGATGACATGCCACCCAAGCTTCCAATCTCATATTCCGGAAGACAAATGGCGAGCAAAACGCGTCACCATGGATGTGAATCACAACCTACTGACGAGTCAGGGACCAGGAACTGCTCTTGAGTTCGCGATGGAAATCATTATCAAACTTTCTGGTAAAGAGCATGGATGGATGGTCGCAGAACCGTTAGTCACTATCCCAACACTGCATTATCACGAATTCGGTGACGAATAATGTTTGACGTAAACGCTGTACGCGAACAGTTCCCAGCCCTAAATCAAGACGTAAACCAATCGCCTTTGGTTTACCTTGATAGCGCAGCAACAACGCAAAAACCGCAGTGCGTGATCGATGTGATTAGCCGTTACTACAGTGCACAAAATGCTAACGTGCACCGTGGCAGTCATAGCTTAACAGCCAACGCGACCAGCCAATTTGAAGCGGCTCGTGAAACCGTTGCGAATTTTATTGGGGCGAGCAGTTCAAAAGAAATCATTTGGACTCGCGGCGCAACCGAAGCACTAAATCTCATCGCGCAAACTTATGCTCGTAGCACACTCCAAGCGGGTGATGAAATTCTGATCAGTGAAATGGAACATCACGCGAACATCGTGCCTTGGCAAATTGTCGCGGAGCAAACGGGCGCGAAAATCATTAAGGTTCCGATGACCCCCGATTGCCAATTCGACATCAATGCGTTTGAAGCACTGTTGTCGGAGCGCTGTAAAATCGTAGCGTGTGCACAAATCACCAATGTGACGGGCTCTCGTCAACCTATCGAGAAAATCATCGCCATGGCACATGCGGTAGGCGCAGTTGTCGTTGTCGATGGTGCACAGGGCATTGTTCATGAACCGTTGAACTTGGCAGAGCTCGATGTCGACTTTTATGTCTTCTCTGGTCACAAGCTGTATGCACCCGCTGGGATTGGCGTTCTGTATGGCAAGCTTGAACTTTTAGAAGCGATGCCACCATGGCACGGCGGCGGCAAAATGGTTGAAAGAGTCTCGTTCGAGAAGACCACCTTCTCTGCCTTGCCGGGTAAGTTTGAAGCGGGTACACCGAACGTCGCCGGCGCGATTGCTCTAGCGAAAGCCATCGATTGGTACCAAAGCTTCGACCAAGCCGCAGTAGAGGCACATCTGCATTCTCTACAAGACAAAGCTTACCAAGCACTAAGCCAATTGGATGACATTCAAATCCTTGGTTATCAGCAGAATGCTTCAGTGCTTACTTTTGTAATGGATGGCGTTCACCACCAAGATATTGCTACTTTACTTGATCAACAAGGTATCGCTGTTCGTGCTGGGCATCACTGTGCTCACCCTCTGATGGATGCGCTCAACGTTAAAGGAACGGTGCGCGTTTCTTTTGGTATCTACAACACGTTAGAAGATGTTGAAAAGCTGATTGCGGCAGTCGAGAAAGCGGTCGATATGCTTTAACAATCAAGATACCAATCTAGATATATAGAAAAAGGGTTGAAACCATTTGGCTTCAACCCTTTTCTTTGTTTTGTTCTTTATGCGGTATTCCTAATCGCAATTACTGAGCCTGCGCTTTGATCTGCTCTACAATCGCTTTCAAACCATTGCCACGCGATGGGCTTAGGTGAGCAATTAAGCCCAGTTTTTCAAAGTAAGCATCAATATCAAACGCTTGGATTTGCTCTGCCGTTTTGCCGTCGTAAGCCGCCATCACTAAGGCAATCAGACCACGAACAATACGCGCATCAGAGTCAGCGCAGAAGTGCCATAAGCCTTCTTGCTCTTTGCTCACCAACCACACTAGGCTTTCACAACCAGATACGGTTACTTGCTCTGATTTAAGCTCTTCAGGCATTTGAGGCAGCTTTTTACCCCATTGGATCACCTGACGGTAGCGGTCTTCCCAACCTTTAAATTGCTGCATGGTTACGGCGATGTCTTCACTGGTGATGTCAGTGCCAAACGGCGAGACAGGGAAATCAGTCATGATGCGCTCTCTTCTCTGAATTACTTCTTATGTTTTTGGATCAGCTTTTCAACGATGCGTGATACCGCAACAAAACCGAACGTTGCGGTTACAACCGTCGCCGCGCCAAAACCACTCGCGCAATCCATACGTTTTGGACCTTCTGCTGTCGATTTCACGCCACATACTGAACCATCGGCTTGTGGGTACTTCAATTGCTCCGTAGAGAACACACAATCAATACCAAACTTACGCGCTGGATTTTTTGGGAAGTTATGATGACGACGTAATGTATCTTTGATCTTCTTCGCCAGTGGATCTTGGATTGTCTTGGTCAGATCCGCCACCATGATTTGGGTTGGATCGATTTGACCACCAGCACCGCCAGTTGTGATCACTTTAATCTTGTTGCTACGGCAGTAAGCCAGTAGAGACGCTTTTGCTTTTACGCTATCGATCGCATCCAACACGTAATCGAACTCTTTGCTCAAGTACTCGTGCTGGTTATCTGGCGTGATGAAATCGTCAATCAGATTCACCTTACACTCTGGGTTAATCAGCTTAACGCGCTCTGCCATCACTTCAATTTTGCTTTGACCAACCGTGCCAGTCATCGCGTGGATTTGACGGTTAATGTTAGTCACACACACGTCATCCATATCAATCAGCGTCAGCTCACCAATACCAGTACGTGCCAGCGCTTCTACCGCCCAAGAACCTACGCCACCAATACCAATCACACACACGTGTGCAGCACGAAGGATTTCTACTTCGCTGTTACCGTAGAGACGACGAGTGCCACCAAAACGTTGGTTATAGCTGTCAGATGCCGGAGTATCGAGTTCACGCATATTGAAGTTCCAGATGATCGATAGAAAAACAAAGAGTGCGATTTATACGCACTCTTTGAGGAAATGTCTAGATGATGAGAGGTAATTCCTCTCGCTAGGCGGCTATTGTAACTTCTCTGGCGGCAAAGCCCAAGGTGCTTGCGTTGGCGTGTTTTCCAAGCCCAGCTTCCACACTCGACCAAAATGCTTGTAGTGGCCCGCTTCTGTACCGGCACGTGGTCCCATACCATGGTATAGGTCAAGATGGTTTTGCTTCACTGCACCGCCAGTGTCTAACACAATAAGAAGACGAAGCTGGTGCACCCCACTCCATGTACCGTCTTTATTAAGCAATGGCACTTCCGCCAAAATTGGCGTGCCCATAGGTAGAATCGAACGATCGCCAGCTACCGATGCCATTGGTAATAGTGGAATACCTGCAGAGCCCGTTACTGGCGCATCCGCTTGTGGAGCAAAGAACACATAAGAAGGGTTTTGCTCTAGCAACTCACGAACCGTTGCTTCATCATTCTTCATCACCCAGTCTTTGATGGCTTTGAGTGACATCTCTTCACGTGGCACTTCACCACGCTCAATTAGAATTCGGCCAATACTCACGTACGCTTTATTGTTCTTGCCTGCGTAAGCAAAGTATTCCAGCGTATCGTCATCTTCGAAATGAACAAAGCCACTGCCTTGCACTTCCATCATGAATGGATCAATACGGTTTGGTGCGTAACCCAATACCAGACCTTGTCCCTCAAGCGCACCGTTATAAATTTCCGCACGTGTTGGGCAATCAGAGCTACATTTTGGCTTGCCGTAAACCGGGTACTTATATTTTTCATTCGGTTGATGACGCAATTCCATCACAGGAGAGAAATAGCCTGTGAACAACACGTTGCCCTTCTTATCACCACCACCAAGCTGCGCGGCTTGGATGCCGTAAGCACTGAGCGCAGTCGTGTCACCACTCTGCAATGCCCATTCACTCAACTTCTCGTAAAGTGGCTGATACATTTTTGCCATTGAAGGCGACTTAGTCACAACCTGTTCTGCTTGTTTGTTGAATTCAGTGAAGTCTTGCGGCTTGTTGGATTCAACGACATCAGCTTTGTTCAAGATATGCGAAAACTCGCCATCGTAATCTTGCTTAGCAAGTAGGTTTTGTTCTGGCTCAGTCGCACAACCAAATAACAGACTTAAAGAGACAATAAGAAGGAGTTTTTTAAACACGTGTTTTTTCCATAAAAGAAGATAGCAAAAGGATGGCAAACAAATGCAAACGACGCAATTGAAAAGCTGCGACAAAGTGTATCAGCGATAAGGCAAAGGCTTTAGTTGCTGCTAATTCATCCATAAAAATAGGAAGCTGGATAATAACAGCAATGTAATCAAACGATTGTCCGGACAATGTCTGATGGAAGTGGCAGGAATTTTAAGATACCCGAAAACGCTAGCCCTCTCACACTGAGACCCAGCGAGCAGTTATAGAAAGAATTTTACGAATATGAAGCGCTAGCGAATAGCTAGGTTCGAATGACCTTCTAGGTGAAAAACGGGCAGATAGTGGGCATTTGAATCCAACTTCATTTCAGAATGATGCTGATCGAGGAAGTCAAATCGACGCACTGTAGAGCCGACCTTATAAGAAAGCGTATCACCATCAAATTCGAAATCCGTCGCCACGGTTGACCCTCTCACCGTTACACCACGCTCACTAAGAATAAACTCTTCACGAGCATATGGCGCCACGTCTTGCTCTACCCACTTGCCATAAATCACAGACTTAGAAACTGGTGGATTGATATAGCGCGTGATCAAATCACCATACATCATAAATACGACTATCGTTCCTACGATCGCCGTTAGCATAAGCGAACGTTCGATCCATTTACGAAGTGGCGATTTTGTAGAGATATTTTGCTCTGATTGAGCAGCGATAGCAGCATTCTTATTTACAACTGAAGACATGAGGCTCACGTGTTTGAACTAGACGGGAACATTGTACCCTCATCAGCCAAACACAACCAAGCATCACGCTCACGATGTTTGTGCTTTATTCCAAAAAATTACCTTGCCAAAATTTGAATAAAAAGACAATATTAAAGCATAAATAAACACAAGGAATGGCTGTAGTGAAAATTCGTAGTACTGCTCTGGTTAAAGGATTCCGTCAATCCACACCTTATGTGAATGCTCACCGTGGAAAAACCATGGTACTAATGCTAGGAGGTGAAGCGGTTGCCGATAAAAACTTTGGTAACATTATCAATGACATTGCTTTAATGCACAGCCTTGGCATTAAAGTTGTTGTTGTTTATGGTGCCAGGCCACAGATCAACCAACTACTAGAGAAGC
The DNA here is from genome assembly GCF_000305755.2 of Vibrio sp. HENC-03. Lineage (NCBI taxonomy): Bacteria > Pseudomonadati > Pseudomonadota > Gammaproteobacteria > Vibrionales > Vibrionaceae > Vibrio > Vibrio sp. HENC-03. The sequence goes on from NZ_JH976128.1 coordinate 113,279, forward strand.
AAGAGCTTACTACGCCATACCACAAAAACGTTCGAATCACAGATGAAGCCGCGCTTTCGGTAGTTATGCAAGCAGCAGGGCAGCTTCAACTGGCGATAACCGCACGCTTATCTATGAGCCTTAACAACACGCCGATGGCGGGTACTCAACTTAACGTTGTGAGCGGCAACTTTGTCATTGCTCAGCCACTCGGTGTGGATGACGGCGTCGACTATTGCCACAGCGGACGCATTCGTCGAATCGATACCGATGCAATCCACCGGACACTCGATCAAGGTTCAATTGTATTACTCGGCCCAATCGCCAGCTCAGTTACAGGGGAATGCTTCAACCTTCCCTCAGAAGAAGTCGCGACTCAACTAGCGATTAAGCTTGGTGCGGATAAATTGATTGGCTTCTGTTCTGAGCAAGGGGTTATTGATGACAATGGTAACGCCGTCGCGGAATTATTCCCTATTGAAGCCGAGCATGTCATCACGAAACTCATGGCAGACACCTCACCAGATTCCGACTATAACTCTGGAACATTACGTTTTCTCAAAGGCTCGATTTCTGCTTGCCGTGCAGGTGTGCCAAGAAGCCACCTAATCAGTTACAAAGTTGATGGCGCACTCATTCAAGAATTGTTCTCTTTCGATGGTATCGGTACACAGGTTGTAATGGCCAGTGCTGAACAGGTACGTGAAGCGGACATCGATGACATTGGCGGTATTTTAGATCTGATTCGCCCATTAGAAGAACAAGGCGTGCTAGTAAGACGCTCTCGCGAACAGCTTGAGCAAGAAATTAATAAGTTCACCATCATTGAAAAAGACGGCTTGATCATCGGTTGCGCCGCTTTGTACCCATATATCGAAGAGCAAAAAGCAGAGATGGCTTGTGTGGCGATCCACCCAGACTATCGTGATGGAAACCGTGGGTTATTGCTACTGAACTATATGAAGCATCGTTCAAAATCAGACAACATCAATCAGATCTTTGTGTTGACCACACACAGTCTGCATTGGTTTAGAGAGCAAGGCTTCTATGAAGTGAATGTTGATTACCTTCCGGGAGCAAAACAAGGGCTGTATAACTTCCAACGTAAATCGAAGATTCTGGCATTAGATCTCTGACGAATAACGAAACGTTATTTATTCAGCACTTATATCATTATGCAAAGCTTTACATTGACATTGGTCGCAATTTAACCTTTTCAATATACATATGGTTGGTTATACTCTGCGCGACAAACGGTTGGTTTTTAATCAACTCACAAATGGATCTAGGTGAATATTGTTCACCCTAAAGTGCAGAACAAGCTCCATCGCGCTGCATGACGCATCAAGGACAGTTGTTACTCTTAAAATGAATAAGATGAGCACTGTTATGAGAACCATTATTTGCAATTCACTTCAAAGCTTTTGGGATATGGCGGATAACCATTTTCTAGAAGGGCTAGACGTCCATTGCGTGTTCCCCGTCAATGACGCCATTAAAGATTTTATCTTGGCTTACCAACAGCAGTACAAAATTCGCAGCGTGTCATTTACCAATGCGTTTACACAAAATTAAAAAAGACCGAGCATGACGCTCGGTCTTTTTGTTTTAACTAGATAAGCGAGATACCAACCCACTCGCTCGAGTAGTTTTCACCTTAATACCGCGCTTGAGAACATTCATCTCAGCGTACATCGCAAGGCGTTTCTTCGCGCGAGTAATGCCAGTGTAGATCAGCTCGCGAGTGAGGATTGGACTGAAATCTGGCGGCAAAATCATTAGCGTGTATTCAAACTCACTGCCCTGTGATTTATGAATGGTCATCGCATATGCGGTTTCATGCTCAGGCACTCGGCTTGGCAGCACCGACTTCACGCTGCCATCCGGCAATTCGAAGAACACTTTAAGACGCGGTTCACCTTCGCTATCGTCTCGCATGCAAATGCCGATATCACCGTTATACAATCCCAAGCCATGATCGTTACGCGTGACCATCACTGGCCTGCCGTGATACCAAAGCTCGTCTTGGGTTTGAATCAACTTACGTGCAGCTAGTGCTTTTTCAATGCGTTGGTTTAAACCGGTCACACCAAAATCACCTTCACGGATGGCACACAATAATCGGCATTGATTAAAGGTATCCAGCACTGCTTTAGCTTTGTGGGTCAACGTTTCTGGTTCCCCAGTCTTCTGGTCAATCTCTTGCTGTCCGATGCGTTTTAAATAACGACCATATTCGGCAACCAAAGTCTGCATCATCTGATTGTAATTTTGGCTACTCAGTGCGAAATGCTCGATATCAGCAAAATCACGATTCCAAACGTCGTCTACTTTTGCAGCTGAGCCAGCGTTGACCGCTTTTGCTAGCTGGCCAATACCAGAGCGGGCGTCGAATCGGTAACTCTTTTGCAGCATGCATAGGCTATCGGCAATCGAAGCATTACTGTTGGTGCTGTACGCCAAAGTGTCAAAACCTGTTAGCTTCGCGACTGCAGACGCCTGCTCTTTGCCAAAGCCAAATGCATGGAACGAACAGATATCACCTAGCACCGCACCAGCTTCTACCGATGCCAACTGGTCTTTATCTCCGAGAAGAATCAAACGCGCATGCTTTGGCAGTGCATCCACAACTTTGTACATCATCGGCAGATCGACCATGGAGGCTTCATCCACCACTAAAATATCGAGGTGCAGCGGATTTTGTTTGTTGTGACGAAACTCTGCACTGTTTGGGATCGCGCCCAATAGGCGATGCAAAGTGCTCGATTCGGTTGGAATTTTCGCTTTAAGCTCAGACTCCACTGGCAACTCTTGAATCGCTTTACCAATAGACTCCGTCAAACGCGCTGCCGCTTTACCTGTTGGCGCCACCAGCTTGATGGTGAGGTTTTTCTCTTGTCCTGCTTGCTCAATCAGCGCGGCAAGCAATTTGGTTACCGTGGTGGTTTTACCCGTACCCGGCCCACCAGAAATCACCGCAAAACGACGCGTCAGTGCCACCGCAGCAGCGACCTTCTGCCAGTTAACACAAGCTGATAACGGTACAAGCTTGTCCAGGACTTGCAATTCATGAACCTGTTTTGCTTGGCAGACTGCCGCATCAATGGCTGACCAATCGAGACTGTCTACAGTGACCACATCTAAATGGTCACAGACTAGCTGCTGGCGTAGCACTTGGTTACTGGTTCCCGACTCTGCCACTTTAGCTAATGCATTGAACAAAAAGTGGTACTGACGAGCGAATAAATGGTGAAGCAACTCAGACAAACGTGTGAACTCTTGAGGCTGAAGGTTTACAGCCGCACTGAGTTGATTGAGCTTGTCTGCCAACGTCACTTCATAGTGCCAGTAACGATGCAAGTAGAGACGTTCGCCATCAAACATCATTGGCAAAGCTTCACCTTGAGTACCAACCAAAGGCGATACTTGCAGAAGCTCCACCCAATTGATGCCCTGCAGTTGAGTATTAAGCGCTAACGCAGACTCCCCAAACAGACCGAGCTTACTGGCAAGGTCTGTTGGCTGCCCTTGGCTGTCAAACAGAGGCAAGCAGATGTGCCCTTTGCCTAATTCACTGCTGACCACACCAGCAATAAACGCCAGTTCTTGGCTGTTCGCTTGTTGCTCAACTTGCGAATAGATAAAGCGCGCGAACTGGAAATCCAACTGGCGAATCGCCCCTTTTTTTGCCAACGATTCTAAAGTTGCCAATAGATCTCGTGTTGCTACAGGGCTGCTTTGCTCAGAAAGAAGATCATTGGTTTTCATCAAATTAACTCCATCTGACCGGATTCGCTGGATCGCGTGTCAGGTGCTTGACCATCAATCAAATGATCCATCTCTTGTAAAAATTCAAAGGTTGGCTTGGCAGAAAAAATACCGTGATCACTTTGCCCATCCATACCACGCAAGAACAGGTAATAAACGCCGCCAAAGTGCTGTTCATAATCATAATTTGGCAATCTGCTGCGTAAGAAACGATGCAGCGCCAAGGCGTAGATTTGGTATTGCAGATCGTAGCGATGATCCGCCATCGCCGACTTCAACGCATCGCCATGATAATGGAACACATCATCGCCTAAGTGGTTCGATTTCCAGTCGAGGACGTAGTATTTACCTTGATGCTCAAACACCAAGTCAATAAAGCCTTTCAACATGCCTTGCACGGTTTGGAAACCCAGATCGCCCGCTTTAGCAGACAGCGGATCATGACGTTGAATCACACGGTTCAATGCTGGTGCAGATAGCACTTCAATCGGTAATAAGAACTCCATCTCAACCAAACGTTGCGCCGGACCTTTTTGATTGAGCAGCAGTGCTTTGCTATCCAAAGGCGTTGCCAGCACGGTATCAATCAACTGTTGCAGGATTGGCAACCACTCTTCATCAAGCTGCTCACTTTCCATTAAACCGAGGATGATTTGGGTGTTCTCTTCCGTCGTCGCAGGTTGAGTAAACTCTATTTCCTCAAATAAACTGTGCAGGAAAGTACCCGGACGTGCGCCACGTGGGAAGTTGAAGATAGAGCGTTCTGGCTCAACCAATTCGGCTTCATCTTGCTCTTCTGAAGAATCGATATCAAAGCCGGTGATTTCAATCGTCGCGTCATGTTCAGCATGATGAGAACCTTGCTTAACTAAACCCGAGTAACTGGTGATGCGCCAGTTTCTATCAATCGGGTTTTGCAGCTCTTTGGCAGTCAACGCTTCTAACTCGGTTTGCTCCGCAACATACATCTCATCGTGCTGCTTTGGAGGCTCACAAATCACCACGTTATCGAGATTCTCTTGCTGCTTTTTCAGCCCCACAAACAGGTCGTTGATGCCACCCTCTTGACCATTTTGCACCAAGTAACCAATCGCACTGTGATGCACACCGGTTGGCTCTTTGCTTGAGCGACCATTGCGCAGTGGTGAAGCACCAATAAAGCAGGCATACACGGCACGCGTTAGCGCTACATAGATAAGGCGCAAATCTTCAGCAAGGCGCTCTTTATCTGCCTGTTTTAACGACGCATCATTGCCCGTGATATCAAGTACGGTGCGATCGTTCTCAGCGTCGTAGTATTTGGCTTCACTCGCTTCTCGGTAGCCAAACACAAATGGCAAGAAGACCAAGTCATATTCCAGGCCTTTAGATTTGTGAATGGTGACGATTTGCACCAAGTTACGCTCTGATTCCAAACGCTGAATTTGGTCATCGCTGCCACCTAGCCCGTGCTCGGCATCGCTGATGGATTGCGCTAACCAACGCAGCAAACCGTGGTCGCTGTCTAATTCGTTGCTCGCTTGCTGCAATAGCTCACCAATGTGCATCAGATCGGTAAGTACTCGCTCACCGTTCTCACTTTGCGAGCTCGCCCCTTCTTCTAGCAAACGCTCAGCAATATGACGCTTACTGATCACTGCTCGCAGCATAGGAAGCACACCACGTTGCACCCAAAGCTTACGGTATTCTTTGAACTCGTTAACCGCATTTTCCCACACGGTTTCGTCGTTATTGAGGGCGTCTAAACTGGCCGCATCCAGAGCGAATAATTCTGATGCTAGGCTGGCGCGTAATGCTCTGTCGTTTTCTGGCGTTAACACCGCTTGCAGCAAACGCTGTAAGTCTTGTGCGACGGAACTGGTAAACACGCTATCGCGGTTAGAAAGGTACACACTGGCAATGCCTTGGTCTGCTAACGCCTGTTTGACCATGCGACCTTCGCTACCCGTTCGCACCAATACTGCAATGTCGCCCGCTTTAACTGGCTTCTGCTTTTCGCCATTAACCAGACACGCTTGGCCTTGTTGCGCTGCGGTCAAAATGGTTTGAATTTGGCTCGCTGTCGCCTCCGCCATGGCGGTGAGGTATTCACCTTTTGGCAAAGGTTTATCCTCCGCTTCTTGCAGCCAATAAGTCAGTGCAGGTTGCTTTTGACCACCCATAGTCCAAACGCGTTTATCGGCACTTGGGCTGTAATCCACGGGGTGGAATGGAATGTCGGAGTCATAAATAAACGGGCTATCTGGCAGAGCAAAAATCTGGTTCACTGCCAATACCATATCGGCACTTGAGCGCCAGTTGGTACCAAGCGTGTAGTGAGCACTAACTTGGTTACGCGCCTTTATGTATGTGAAGATGTCCGCCCCACGGAAACCGTAAATCGCCTGTTTCGGGTCACCGATCATAAACAAACCGCACTCAGGATTATCCAAATAAATGCGGCTGAAAATACTGTATTGCAGTGGGTCAGTATCTTGGAATTCATCGATCATCGCAACCGGATAAAGCGTGCGAATGCGCTCTGTCAGTAGTGCGGTTTCATCGGTATCAATCGAGGCAGAAAGCTGAGTCAGTAAGTCATCAAATGACAACCATTGCTTCTGATTTTTAGCTTTTGCCAGCATCACTCGACAATGCTCAATCGCATGAGCCAATAGCGGCGCTTTTAAACTGATTGGGTTTGCAAGGAAGGCTTCTATCGCCTCAAACACAGGGTGCTGTGGCGCAGTGCCTTTCGGCGTTTTCTCAAGCAACACATTCTGCGCGAACTTCTCCAGCTTATCTGGATACTCATAACCCGTGGTTTCTGTCGCAGCCCATGCGTTGACCGCTTCTAGCCATGTCGGTAAAGACTTCTTGGTGTAGCTACGTTTGTTGACGTCGGAATCAGAAATCAGTGTGAGGAAGTCCTCTTGGCTATCACGCCACTGGCCTTTCAAAGCATCAATTTGCTTTAGGTTTTGCTCATGCAAATCGGCAAGACTCCCCTGCATTGCAGGAACAGAGAGACTTAGCGGCGCGCCCGTGAGGTAGTTGCTGATGTCATACAGCAGATCCGATGGCGAGCCCCATAGTTGGCGCACTTCTCCAGCCAAAGCGAATGGCAGAGGGTAGAAGTTACGACGCCAGTAATCGGCAACGACTTGCGCTTTAAGATGGCTTTCGTCTGTCACAAACTCATTATTGAAGCGACTACCGGATTCGAATGCGTTTTGCGTCAGCATGCGTTGGCAGAAACCATGAATGGTGTACACCGCAGCTTCATCCATTTGGCGCTCTGCTTGTAATAGGATCTCAGCAGCTTGCTTATGATCCTCGATTTCTTCCAACAAAGGCTGAATCACAGGATCTGAGCTTTTCCCGCGAGCGAATGCGATCCTCGCGTCGTGAATACGCGCACGAATACGATCACGCAGCTCCGCCGTTGCAGCTTCAGTAAAGGTCACCACCAGAATTTGATCCACGGTCAACGGCACGCGGTGCTTCGTATCGGCAGTGCCATGCCCTAGTAGGAGTCGCAAATACAAACCCGCGATGGTAAAGGTTTTACCCGTACCCGCCGATGCTTCAATTAGCCTTGCACCATGCAGTGGAAAAGTCATGGTTTGCAGTGGAGTTGGAACTGACATTTGCGCCATAACGCTGAATCTCTCCGGATTATCGACTGATCGAACTGTGATCTATCGTTAAAAATTCTATTAATATGTCTAATAGGTTGGAATATTTAGACCTTTGTGGGATCTCACTCACGGTTATCATTACGGAGTACCGTTAGTATGCGCCTCACGAGATAAGCCAAGCCTTTCAGGCAGCTACACTCAAACGAATCATGGTCCCTCTGACCTTGTGGCCGTACAGCGAACGCCCTACAAAAAATAATGATTTTCTGGCGGCCACCCTACTCTCTTTTTTATCTAAATAATCCAACTTACTTTTCATCATCAGCATCTTGTGCTGCCAATCTTGCGCCTTGAAGAACCAATGCAGTTAGTGTGCGAACTTCTGCTGCAAGCTCATCATTCCAAGCAGACCAAATACGCGAAATATACGCATTGTTTCCTTCGCCTGGGCTCATGTAACCATCATTGAATGCGTCCGCCATTTTCTTCAGCGATTTCTCTTCGTCATCAGCCCAATGACCACGACTAAAGCCCGCCTCGACACACGCCAGTGCTGTTTTCGGGAAATATGGCAATGGCTTAGTCATGCCTTCAAAAAACAAACGCACTAATTCAGAAAGCAGTTGTTTCGCTTGCGCAGCGTCTGCCATTGCTGGGTAAACTAAATGCACCGCGCCTTCCTTGCGGTCATAACCAATAACGTGGGTCTTTCTCGGATAACCAGAGGCAGACATAGCAAGATGATCGATCCATGCAGCAAGATAATCCTGCGCACGAATTTTACCGCTGCGGTAGCGAATCAAACCAGATTGATAGCATTGAGTTAGCCAACCGGTTAGACGGATATTTTTTCCTTCACCAAGTACATCGAAGGTAAGGTCGATTTCTAAATCGTCTTGCGGCGCACCGGACAAAAACGCCAACTTATCCACCAGCTCTTCAGCTTGCACGCGGTTGGTTTCAAACTCGATATCACCAAATGCGCCAACCGGTAATTTGCCCTGTGCGCGTTGCTCACTCATAAAGTGCTTGAGTACATCTGCTTTTGCGGCCGGTTGGGTAATGGCGGTTTCGAGCAAGGTTTCCAGTAGCTCATCACGCATTTGATAGCTTTCCAAACCGCCTAACACGAATGGCTCATCGTCTTCCATCACGGGCAATGGCGGCTCGAACATCACTTTCAAACGGCGGTTAAAGAAATACTGTACTGGTAAACGCCAGAAGCGTTGTAATTCCACCAAGTCCAATTCGATTGGGAAGGTTGCGCCAAGTAAGTAATCATCCAATGCGCGGTTAAACTCGCCACGAGCATGACCTTGCGATTGATTGCTTTGGGTCAACGTTGCCGGAATCCACTCTTTGGCATAGCTCGAATGAGAGCCTTGGAATGCGCTTGGGCTGAATGGCACCATGGCATGTACGTTCACTAACTCGTTGAGTAGTTTATCTCCGGAGTCATCGACTGGCTGATCTTGATCGCCATCTAGGCAGTAGTTCTGATGGCAATATTCCATCAACTCTGACACCAGAACAGACGGCACGCGCTCGGTGTTATCTTGGATAGAACGCCCAACGTAACTGATGTACAAACTCTGCTGCGCTGACAACACAGCTTCTAAGAATAAGTAACGGTCATCGTCTCGGCGGGAACGGTCACCCGGTTTAGTGCGCCCTGTCATTAAGTCAAAACCTTCTGGTGGCATTGATCGCGGGTAAACGCCATCGTTCATACCAAGCAGACACACGGTTCTAAATGGGATCGAGCGCATCGGCATCAGAGTACAGAAGTTCACTTGTCCGGCAAGGAAGCGCTGGCTAACCCGTGTTCCTGACAGCTTGTTTTGCAGATACTGGCTCACAATAGAAGGCGACAAGGCGTCATCAAATGCCGCATCGGTTAGCTGTTCTTTCAGTTGGCTTAAGGTATCTCGAATGGACTTGAGCGCCATTTCCCCTTCTAGCTCAACGGAGAAGAAGTCATCCAACATCGCCACCAAGGTTTCACGCCATGCATCAATCGACTGAACAAGGGAAAGTTTGCGGCGATATTGGCTAATTTGTTGAATAAAGTGCGCTAACTTACCGGCAAGTTCTGCGCCCATACCTTGCACTTCATTGTATGGAGAGAGGCTACCCTCTTGTGCTTCAAACAAACCGGCAGATTCTGGCATCGCGTAACCTAACAACATACGCTGGATACCAAATTGCCATGTATTTTGGCGTGTTTCTGGCAGCTCAAATTCGCTGCCGGTATGGCTATCTAGCCCCCAGCGAATACCAGATTCTTCCACCCATTGTTTAGCTTGAAGGAAATCATCTTCGCTTAAGTCGAATCGCTTCAAAATCGCCGGCGTTTCTAACAGCTCAAGTAATTCAGAAGCCAAGCAACGTGTATTCGGTAAATTAACAAGTTGCATGAAAGCCGCCAAAATTGGGCTTTCTTGATCGGCCGTTCGGTCTGAAATCGAGTAAGGAATAAATCGCTCACCCGGCGCATTGCCGAACACCGCCTGAATCGCAGGGCTGTAGGCATTGATGTCTGCCACCATGACAATAATATCGCGCGGTTTCAGTGTCGGATCAGCATCGAACATTGCCAAAAGCTGATCGTGTAACACTTCCACTTCTCGCATTGGGCTGTGGCAAGAGTGCAAGCTCAGGGATTTATCACCCAAACTCACCACTTGTTTGTGCTGGCTGCTGTCGATTTGCTCGTCGTCTTGGTGCTCTTCTAAATTAAGAATGTCGGCTTGAAGTTGATGGAGCAGACTGTCGCGCTCGACATCAACAAAAGCTTCAATCTCATGGGATTCAAGCTGCGACAACAGATACATGTTATCGCGTCCAAGTTTACCCATCGACGCCAACAAGCTGTTACCCACCACATCGGTATGCAGCTCATCCACCACGTTTTCTTCTAGTGAACCTTTTAACTGCCCACTCTCACCTTGTACTTCAGAATGGTCTTCTTGCCAGACCACGTGCTGACGATGTTTTGCTGCTAGGCGAGCTAGGAATTTACGGTCGCGTACCTCACCCCAGTAATAGCGACAAGGGTTGGTAAACATAAGATGCACATCAATGTGTTCACCAATGGCTTTTAGCGCATCCATGTAACGTGGCGGCAGTGAAGAGATACCAAACACAAACAGACGCTTCGGCAGATGGTCAAAGTTACCGTTAAAGTTTTCGAGCGTATCAATGAAGTGTTCGTACAAATTGGCACGATGATAAGGCGATTGCCCAAGGGTAACCGTGTGGTCGTACAGTGCCTGCCACAAAATCGGCTGCCATGGGTGTTCGTCTTCAAGTTCAGGTACCGTTTGTCCTGCTTCCCAACTCGCAATCCATTCTGGGCGATACACCAAATAGCCATCGAAGATATCAGCAATTTTCTCTGCCAATTGATACAGCTTGGAATTGTCAGTGTCGTCCTGAAGATAACGAGCCAAAGGTTCGAATGATGCTTCGTTTAGTAAACCTGGAAGCAAGTGCATCAACTTCCACGTCATGGCTTCTTTGTTGAAGGCACTGCGCTTAGGCACATCAGCCAATACTTGGGTGAACATGTCCCAAATGAAAGTCGCTGGCAGCGGAAATTCTAGGTTTGCCGCAACACCAAACTCTTTCGCCATTTCCATTTTTAACCACTGAGACATACCCGGGCTTTGAACCAGAATTTGCTCTTTTTCGAATGGGTTTTCTAACGGATTGATGCGAATCAGTTCAACAAGAAGTGATTTGAGAACATCGACCTGATTGGAGTGATAGACAGTAAACAAAGTAGGAGCACCGCATGCCAATGGAAACTGCTAGCAAGCTTAGCACAGCCGCATTTATTCCTAGAGCGATCTCGATAGCTTAAATAACAAAAGGTTAGAGAACACTCAAACTCTGCGCAAATAACCAGCAACTGACATTTGTAAGTCACGTCTTACACGCAAATACAAAGCGTGACATCAGTCACAACTATTTCATGATAAAAAACACTGTTTTATAATTCACGCAAATTTTTATAACAATACCCATCAAATTGAATATTGAGTGAAAGGCGAAGAATCACGGGGTTCAAGTCATCTTGATTTCACGCTGAGCCGCACTTTGTTCTTGATTTGATAGGGATGAAAAAGCACTGGAATACCAAAACTATGTTGCGCAAATTTTCTTCAAATAGCGCTTGGCTGATTGCATTTTTTGCTTGCTTTGCGCTTTATCTGTCGATCGCTTGTTACCCATTTTTGCTGTCAAACAACCAAGCAGAACCGCTCACCTTTCTGCAAGAGTATTATTTACTTGCTACACAATTTGGCTGGTTGGGTTTAATTGCTCTTCCGCTGATGCTGGGTTGTTTATTGCTGTCCTTTTTGCCGACAAGCATGTTCAAAGTTGTTGTGATCACCATTGCCATCACGCTCTTGATCATGTTGAAAGTCGATATCCTAGTTTTCCAGCAATACAAACTACACATCAATGGCCTGTTGATCCGCATGTTCTTCGAAGGCGGTCGTGACGTATTTGAAATCTCTTGGATGAGTTGGCTGATCTTTATTAGCGACATTGCACTGCTCGCCATTGGCTTGGCATGCACCGTTTGGTTAGCCAATAAACTGGCTCAGAGCCGAGCAAAGTTTGTGATTGTTGCGGTTTGGTTTAGCTTGTTGCTGAGCACTCAGGTTATCCACGCGTATAAAAACGCACTCTATGACGACGAAGTTAGCCAGTTCTCGAATAACTGGCCTCTTTACTACCCATTAACGGCGCGTAAGTTTATCTATCGTCATCACTTGGTGGATGAAACCATTGCCTCACAAAACCGAGTGGAGCTGAAAAACATTGAAAGCAGTTCACTGAACTACCCACTCGCCCCTGTAAATGTTAAACCTAAAGCTAAACAGCCGAATGTATTGTTCATTCTGGTTGATGCTTGGCGCCACAGTGACGCAACACCAGAGATCATGCCAAATGTCAGCAAGTTCAGCGAAAAAACAGTCAATTTCTCTCAACACATGAGCGGTGGTAACTCTACTCAGGCGGGTATTTTTAGTCTGTTCTACAGCTTGCCAGCAACTTACTGGGACAGCTTTTATGCGAGTCAAAAATCCCCCGTCTTCATGGATACCCTGCAAAATCAAGGCTATCGAATGGGTATTTTTGGTTCAGCACCATTAACCAGCCCACCTTTGTCGCGCACCGTCTTTAAGAAGGTGAAAGATCTCACCCTTAAACAAACTGGCGAAACGCAAATCAAACGTGACCAGCAGATCACCGATGAGTTTATTCAGTTTCAAAAGCAAGATAGCGACAAACCGTATTTTAGCTTCTTGTTTTACGATTCGGCTCATGGCACCAGTTTTCCAGAGCCTGAGTTTGCTAAATTCAAGCCTTACTGGGAACGTGTCGATCATATTCTTCTGAATAACGATTTTGACGCCTCGCTCTATCATAATCGCTATAAGAACTCTTTGTATTTCATCGACAGTTTGATCGCAAAAGTGCTGAAGAATGTCGACTTAGAGAACACCATTGTGGTGATTACTTCCGACCACGGTGAGGAATTTAACGACCATAAGATGAATTACTGGGGCCATACGGGTAACTACAGTGATACTCAAGTGCATGTGCCGTTATACGTTTATCTTCCAGATCATCAGCCGGAGCAGATCAACTATCGCACCACTCACTATGACATTGTGCCAACTCTAATGAACGAGCTATTCGACGTTAAAGGCAACACCCAATCGTATAGCGTAGGACGAGACCTATTTGATAATTGTGTTCCACGTGATTGGTTCATTGCGGGCAGTTATTACAACTATGCGCTGGTAGGGAAAGAAACCATGTTAGTGGTAAACCCAGGAGGGCACTCTCAACAACTCAATAATCAACTTAAAGTGGATACGGAACACCAAGTGCCAGTGAACGTGATTCAAGATTCTCTCGATGAAATGTCACGCTTCTATAAGAAAGGATAACACTCGCTAGAGTTCCCCCTAGCGAGCATATTGATGAAGTAAGTGTTGCCTTAACACAGACACACTCGACAATATCACCCTCCTTTGGAACAAATGAGGGTGATAGTTCTTTGAACTGTAGCCGACAGGAAGCCCAGTTTTGTCATCAACTAACCAAGAGTCTGCTGGGTGACACTTATCCAATTTATAGATAAGTGACCAAACGCTGACACCTAGGATTTCAGCGACCGCTTTATTACTGGCTCTAAAATGGTTGTCGTTTAAGTAGTGTAAGATTTCTTCGAGAGAATACTGCATGCTGATACCGTGTCTGAGCGTGTTATTTGCGCAGCAGTCGGAACACAAAAAGCAAAATGACAGCGCCGATGGTCGCAGTAATAATCCCCTCAACGCTCAACACGCCAACAGCACCAAAACCAAACATTGAGCCTACGTAACCACCAACAAATGCACCGAGCACACCAAGAATGATGGTTGCTAGCCAACTATTTGAAGCTCTCGTCGGCAATATCCATTGAGCCAATACACCAGCAACTAACCCTAAAACCGCCCAAGCAATGATAGCCATGTAAAAATCCTTTCTATTTGGGGAAAGGTCATATTCTAAAAACTAATCCTTTCTTTACATTAGCATCACTTAATTTATACCTTTGAGAATGCCTAAGCCTTAAAAATCTAGATAACGAAGTAGGCATAGTGAGGAGAGGTAAGTTTCGAATTGCCATCTCCTGCATGAGAACTCTCGCTACAATGGCCGCGGTTACTAAAGTTTGATGTATTAAAATTGTATCTATTTTTCCTGCCACCCTTTTGGGGTGGCATTTTTTTATCTTCAGATAGACTTTAGAACCCACCCTACCGATACAAAAAAAGCCTCTTGGCGAGAGAGACCAAGAGACTTTGCTTTACGAGTAAGACTTATGCGTGATGTGTCGTCATCAAGCGTGGTTGGATTAGTAAGTTATTGATGTATTGCAAACCTACGTAAGTCACCACAATCGTTGCCACAATCAATTCGATGCCTGCTAGACCGCGAACTTGTTGTACATAGTGCGCTGCTAGACCATTTGCTTCCATCCAATTTGCAGTTTTGAACAGAGCCGTTGCACCAATCACCATTGGGAAGGTAAACGCTGCGTAACCTGGACTAAATGGCAGTCTTAGCAATTTAAAGAAGGCTAGGTAGATGATGGCTGTCATCAACACCGCGATACCAAACAACAGAGCAATAATCACTGGTGAAGGTGTTGCCGTTACGGTTAGGTACCCTGCCAACGATAGGCTTGCTGGTGCCGCCATGATAGCCATGGTTGGTTTTGCTGCATCTGGAATTTCATGAGTGAACATGAAACGGTAGATCATCATTGGCAACATCACCGCGTAAGCCACCATACCGAAGATCAATGCACCGTGTGCAATAGGTGCAAGTACTGGGTTACCTGAGAAAGACACGTCTGCAACGATAATACCCACTGGTGGTACGAACCAGCTTGGCACCATGTGGTGTAGTTCGAAGTCTTTCGCGCGGTGGTACAAGAAGCTCACTAGGAACACGATATGTAGAGCTACCGCCACTAACCAAAGCACGTCACCTGCAACAGGGAAAAAGTGCCCTAGAGAATTTGAAACCACCATGGTTCCCATCGCGAAAGTTGGAACGACACTACCCACCACAGGGTGCGCAAGATCTTGTCTCAACAAATGATTGTGAAAAAGAAATTTAGTCGCCAAGATTGCTAGCAGTACGCTTGCAATACCTGCGCTAATCCACTGTCCATAGCCATGTAATTCGGCGAAGTTTTCCCAACTCCAACCTAAGCTCGCAATACCAAGAGCCAGACCCGCCATTGGGGTTGGTGCTCCCATTACTTTTGCTTTTGTTCTTTGAATCATTACGACCTCAAAATCTAGGCTAACTTTCTATGGGGTGTATATTACTCTTGCACTTCGTTCCAATATATCTAATTATTTAAAACTAACGTTCAGATAAACTTAACGGAATATCATGCCTAGTCATATCTCTCTTAAACAACTGAAAGTTTTTACTACGATCACTCAGCACAAAACGCTAACTGCGGCTTCGGAAAGCCTGTTTCTTTCTAAGGCGGCCGTGAGTATGGCATTGTCTGAGTTAGAGAAACAAATTGGTCATCACCTATTTGACCGGGTGAACAACCGCTTAATTCTCAACCAAGAAGGACAAAAACTTTTGCCCCTCGCGGATGAACTCCTCAACCGAGCTCGGGATATTGAGAGTGTGTTCGATGGCGACCAAACCTTATCAGGGCTACTTCGCATCGGTGCCAGTGACACCATCGGCAACCAAGTTGCGCCTTACCTGTTAAGTGATTTTCGTGATGAAACAAATCACCAATCGCAAAGTTTGTTCATCTCTAACTCCGCCCAGATTTGTGACATGTTGATCGCGTACGAACTCGACATCGCGCTCATCGAGGGCAAGACCATACACCCAGAGTTGGAATCAACGCAATTCAGTGAAGACGAAATGTGTGTGATTTGTCCGCCGGATTACCCTAACTTCGATGAAGGGCCAATCAGCCTAAACGAGCTCGAAGACACGGAATGGATTCTGCGTGAGGCGGGGTCTGGCTCTCGAGAGTTCTTTATGCGCGCCATCGCTCCGCGTCTAGAACACTGGCATGAGGCTTTTCAGCTAAACACCACCGAAGCGCTGATCAATTCGGTATCTGCCGGACTTGGCTTAGGTTGTTTATCACGCCTATCTGCTGAACCTGCAATTCGCGATGGTCGTGTGAAAATGCTCAACATGCCACTGGACATGAAGCGTCGCTTCTGGCTTTTGATCCACAAAGAGAAGTATCAAAACCCGCTTCTGCGTACATTCATTGAATTCTGCCAAGATTGGGAGCGACCAGAGAACCCTCATCTTAAAGATGGCTAGTTCGAGATGGGTCGTTCACGGGAGATAGTTCAAGGCAGATAGTTCAAATGCTGGTCACTTAGTTGTACACGGCTCTCATTCTGAGGCTTGTGGCTAGACTTAATTGGTCAAAAACTGTATAAAAAGCCAGTATAAAATTTAACAAATTAACTTAGAGGACCAACCATGGCTGTAATCGTCAAGTACGTGGTAGAACGCAATGGAGAAGAGAAAATGACTTTTACCTCTAAAGCGGAAGCTGACGCATACGACAAAATGCTGGATATGGCGGACGAGTTATTCTCACTGCTGGGTAAGAGTGAACTTCTAGAAGACGAAGGTAAGCAAGAAGATCTTGCAATGTACCTTGCGCAAAACAAAGAAGAAGTGCTTTACGCTCTGGGTGCAAAACGTAAACCTGCACCAAAAAAAGCAAAGAAGCTTGAAGCTGTTGAAGAAGATGGCGATCAAGAAGACGCTGCATAAGCCTCTCATTTGTTTAGAAAAAACGTCGCATTATGCGGCGTTTTTTTATGCGTTGTATTTATCGCCATATATCTCTGAGAATATAAAGAACCGATTTGATATCCCAAATTGCTCTAAATTTCATGTTGCAGATTAGTGTGACTTAGATCTAATCTAAATAGGCACGGTGATGGGGTGCCACCGGAATCGAAAGGTTCGAACCGCTTTCAAAGCTAATGACTCCTACAGAAACGAAAACAGGTCAGCCCTGTTGGAAATGCTTTCGCCTGTGTTGTGAAAGCAAGAGTTCTGTAGTGAGCAATTCAACTCTTCTCCAACCCCGCTCCTGTTTTCTCAAAAAATAAAAATACACTGGGAAAACATTATGCAATATTCACACGAAATCCAATCAATGTGCCCGATTCAACGCGGCGATCTTCATGCATCTGCACCGATCCCTGTTGAAGGCGCAATGATCAATCCAAAAGACGTTATCGCGATTTCTGGTCTTAGCCACGGCGTTGGTGCTTGTGCTCCTCAACAAGGCGCAGCAAAACTGACCCTTAACGTCAAAAATGGCATCATCGAAGAAGCTTTGATCGAAACGATCGGCTGTTCAGGCATGACTCAATCAGCAGCGATGGCCGCAGAAATCCTAACTGGCAAAACCATTCTTGAAGCACTGAATACCGATTTGGTATGTGATGCTATCAACGTCGCGATGCGCGAAATCTTCCTTCAATTTGTTTACGGTCGTACTCAATCTGCTTTCTCTGAAGGCGGCTTGGAAATTGGTGCGGCACTGGAAGACCTTGGTCAAACTCAACGTAGCCAAGTGGGTACTAGCTACTCAACTAAAGCAAAAGGCGTACGTTACATGGAGTTAGCTGAAGGCTACGTAACAAAACTCGCACTAGACGAAAACAAAGAAGTGATTGGTTACCAATATCTCAACCTAGGCAAGATGATGAAAGCCATCAACGAAGGCGTATCTGCAGCAGAAGCCGCAGACAAAGCAACGGGGACTTACGGTCGTTTTGACGAAGCAGTATCTACCATCAACCCACGCCAACAATAATTGCCACCAAGAGGAAAGAGATTATGAACACTCCAATTACTGAATCTGTACGTCGCACATTAGACGAAATGCAACTTTCTTCTCTGGAAGAGGCTTACCAATACTGTATGGATCGTGGTATCGACCCTAAAGCACTAGTGATGGACACTCAACCTATCGCGTTTGAAAGCGCTGCCGATGCCTACACGCTAGGCACTGCTTTGGCGATTTTTCGCGGAGCAAAAACAGCAGAAGAAGCTGCAAACATCATCGGTGAAGGCCTTCAAGCCTGCACAAAACCAGGCAGCGTCGCAGAGCAACGCCGAGTGGGCATCGGTCACGGTGCATTGGCGGCTCGTCTATTGAATGAAGAAAGTGGCTGTTTCGCTTTCCTTGCCGGTCATGAGTCATTCGCAGCGGCAGAAGGCGCAATCAAAATCGCATTGAACGTGAACAAATCACGTAAAAATCCGTTGAAAGTTATCCTAAATGGTTTGGGTAAAGACGCCGCTTACCTAATCTCACGCATTAACGGTTTCACATACGTGCGCACTCAATACAACTACCAAACTGGTGAGTTAGTGGAAGTAGAACGTCGCCGTTTCTCCCAAGGTCCACGAGGTGAGATCCTTTGCTACGGTGCAGACGATGTGCGTGAAGGCGTGGCTATCATGCATAAAGAACAAGTGGATGTGAGCATCACAGGTAACTCAACCAACCCGACTCGCTTCCAACACCCTGTAGCAGGTATCTACAAAGCGGAACGTAACCGTGAAGGCATGCCTTACTTCTCTGTGGCATCAGGTGGTGGGACTGGTCGTACTCTACACCCAGATAATGTGGCGGCAGGTCCTGCATCCTACGGCATGACAGACACTATGGGTCGCATGCACGCCGATGCACAATTCGCGGGCAGCTCTTCAGTACCTGCACACGTAGCGATGATGGGCTTCATCGGTATGGGCAACAATCCAATGGTAGGGGCAACGGTTGCACTTGCAGTAGAGGTCGGTGAGCTAAGCCTCTAAATCGATTTATCGCTTTACTATCTAAAGCCAGTAAATCCAACAAACCCAGTGTAGGGGGAGTGACTTCGGTCCTCCCCTTATTTTTTGTGATACCCCCTTCTCCAACTTCACTGTGTCTCTGTCCAAAATCGGTCTGATAAGGCTTTTGCGACACATTTCTCATCAGACAAACATATCTCTAAAAAGACAAAAGGTATCCATCTACAGACTTTCTCCATTTCCCCTCTTTAAACTCCCCAACACTCTCTTTATGATGGCTGACAACTTAATTATTTCTTGTCAGTGAACAGACGAGACACAAGACTCAACACATGGAGATCAACTATGGCTTTCTTCTCTCTAGCCTTTGGTACGGCAACTAAAAACCGCGACGGCAAAATCATCGAAGCGTTTTTCCCAAACCCAGTTCTTAACCCAAGCGAAGCGCTTGTTAACGCACTAGCAGCAGTAGCAGGTTACGAGCAAGGCAACCAAGCTATCGAGATCTCTGCAGCACAAAGCGCAGAACTGGCAGCAGCATTTGAAGCAAACGGCGATGCGGTAAACGCATCTTTCGCAGCAAAAGCAGCAGAATCAGCACAACCACTTGTACTGGTTATCCTTGCAACTGACGAACAGCCACAAAGTGTTGCTGAAGGCTTCCTAAAGCTTCAACTTATCTCTAACCGCCTAGTTCAACCACACGGCACGGTACTAGACGGCATCTTCGGTCTACTACACAACATCGCATGGACTAACGAAGGTCCAATCGACCTACCTGAACTAGCAGAGCGTCAAATCGAAGCTCGCCTAGCGGGTCGTGCACTAAGCGTAGATTGCGTAGACAAGTTCCCTAAAATGGTGGACTACGTGGTACCAACTGGCGTTCGTATCGCTGACACTTCTCGCGTACGTCTTGGCGCACACGTTGGCGAAGGCACAACGGTAATGCACGAAGGCTTCATCAACTTCAACGCGGGTACAACTGGCGTGAGCATGGTTGAAGGTCGTATCTCTGCTGGCGTAGTGGTTGGTAACGGCTCTGATATCGGCGGCGGCGCATCTATCATGGGTACGCTATCTGGCGGCGGTAAAGTTGTGGTTTCTATCGGTGAAAACTCGCTACTAGGCGCGAACGCAGGTCTTGGTTTCCCAATGGGTGACCGTTGTACTATCGAATCAGGTCTATACGTAACTGCTGGTTCTAAAGTACGCATGCTAGATTCTGCTGGCCAAGAAGTAGAAGTAGTGAAAGCACGTGATCTTGCTGGTGTTTCTGACCTACTGTTCCGTCGTAACTCTGTAACAGGTCAAATCGAGTGTCTTGCAAACAAGAGCGCGGTTGAACTAAACAGCGAACTGCATAAAAACAACTAATTCATTTGTGAATTAGCCCTACGAAAAATCCCCCAGCAGGAAACTGTTGGGGGATTTTTTATTAGCAGCCTTAACTAACGCTTTATCGGGCGAATCCACATCGATAAATCAGGGCATTCGTACTGCAAATGAGCCATCAATTGTTTAGCTTCTGAATAATGGAAGTAAACATCACTGAACAGATAGTACGAACCATGAATGTGGTGCTCGTATAAAGGTACAGTCGCACACTGAGCAAATACCTTGTTCGGTGGCTTAACACCAGAGTAGAGCTGAACAACGTAAGCCTTAGAATTTGATGTCGATGGTTGAGATGGTTTTGGCGGAGGCGCCGGTTTTGATTTCTTCTGACCCGCTTTTTTCTCTAATAACGAACAGCTGGCAGCGTTGATATCAAAAGACATCACTTTCGATTTATCCGCGGCATCCAGAATATTGACGCGCTGAGCCTTCGCATCACCAAAACACTCTTTAGCCAAAGCGTAAGTCGCCAGTTCGCTCAATACACAAGATGACGAATCGTAATAGATTTGCTGCACACTGTTATTCAACTGCGCTTGCGGGGAGCACTTCACCATCTGACGAAACTCTGCCCCATCTAATATCCATAAATCGACCGCTTCTTGAATCGTGAGCTCTGCCTGTGCACCAGAAGCAAACCCAAAACAACTCAAAAGTAAGCAATAAGAGAAATATGGCTTACTTGTATTCGACGAAAACACTTACTCGTCTCCACCACCATCTTGATCAGACGATGCTGGCGCTTTTCGAGCGTAGTTTGAGAACGTCTCAGGGCCATCTTTCTCTGCAGCCAATTTCTCGATTTTCTTATCCGTTTCGTAATTAACCAATGCATAGACAGACCAAATGGCCGCAGGCAACCAACCGATTAAAGTAATCTGCAATAGCAAACAGATCACGCCCGCCCAATAACGGCCAATAGTAAAAAATTGAAGCCAAGGAATTAGAATGGCAAGTACTAGTCTCATGTCATGTCCTATTAAGTCTTTTATTATTCATGATCGTATTGCGCACTGATGCTCGGCTTATCAACAAATGGATTGCCGTCGAGATCGCTTTGTTCAAAAGAAAAAGCCGCCTAAGAATTTGGAGCTACGAACCGACATGTGAAGCAAGACTTAAGCGGCAAGCTGAAAGGGTAAACTAAGCCACTGGAACACAATCTTCTCCACAATGGCATTAGCAAAGGGCACCAATTTACAATACCGCTATATAGTAACCGTGTCAGAGGGATGAATATTTAGCATCTATAAATCAAGAACAACGGGGATGCATACACAGCGGGAACAATGAAAGAGAAGTAAAACGGTGTTTCTCGCGTTCTATACATATAAAAAATCCCCCAACAGGAGAGTCACTGTTGAGGGATAATGATTGCTCAATGAGAGCCTATTGTTACGACATGGCGTGTGACGTAATACTGAGCGTTTCAAACACTCTGTTTTTAGAACTTTATTTGTTCAGAAAGTTCACCGCTTTATCAGGGAAGTCAGTAAACAAACCATCCACTTTCACCTGATTGTAGAAGATATCCATCATGCCATCGAAGCTATCCGTGTACGCAGGAATACGCCCTGGGTCCGCTCGGAAAGTATAAGGGTGCACTTGCAAGCCCGCATCTTTTGCCGCTTTCATCAAAGGTTTGATGATGATGTTATCCTTGGTTGATTTGTCATCCACCAACATTGGCTTCCAAGGACCGATCCCTTCCGCATATTCCGCGACCTTCTTCATACCATTGGCTTCAAACATCCAGTCATAACTGTATGGTGTTGCCTTGTCGCCTTTGTACTCCATGGTCTCGTTCCAGTCGGTGTAAGCCATGAGCTGAACGAGCTTTAAATCCATGTCCATTGCAGGCATGAGCTCACTGTTGATGCGCTGAAGCTCATTCGCATCAAAACACTGAAGGTATACTTTGTCGTCTTGCGAATCGTAACCATACTGTTTTAAAACGTTAAGCACCGCTTTTGAGATGTCTTTGCCTTCATGACGATGGAACCAAGGCGCTTTTATTTCTGGGTAAATACCGATGTCATAACCCAGCGTTTTATTTAAGCCTTGGATCAGCTCAATTTCTTCGGCAAAAGTAGGTACGGTGAAGTCTGATTTCCACATTGGGAATCGTGTCGGATAGCCAGCAACCTTGTTCCCTTTCTCGTCGATGTTAAAGCCTTCAGTGACTCGCAATGATTTGATTTCTGCCAACGTGAAATCAATCGCGTAGTAACGACCATCTTTACGAGCACGGTCTGGGAATCGCTCAGCTACATCGGTCACGCGATCGAGGTAATGATCATGCAATACGACGAGTTGATCGTCTTTGGTCATCACCACATCTTGTTCGATGTAATCTGGTTTCATCGCGTACGCTAACGCTTTTGCTTCTAAAGTATGTTCTGGTAGATAACCCGATGCGCCACGGTGCGCGATAACAAGCGGTTGTGCAATTGCTCCAGCTGAGATGCTCAGAGCGAGAACCGTCATGCAAACTGACGTTGTTTTCATTGTTCTTTCCTTAGCTTATTGAAGGGGCAGTATTCCACCGCCCCTTTAATGTTTTATGACGCCAATGCTTCTTTCTCACGCGCTTTTTGTTCATGGTGAGCACGCTCGCCAAGAAATGCGTAAGTTAGACAAACGATAGAGGTAATACATGAACCGATTAGGATGATAAAGCCACCATCCCAGCCGAAGTGGTCTACCGTGTAGCCAAGAATCGCGTTTGCCGCTACCGCACCGCCCAAGTAACCAAATAAGCCAGTTAGACCTGCAGCCGTACCCGCCGCTTTCTTAGGAGCAAGCTCTAGCGCATACAAACCAATCAACATTACCGGACCGTAGATCAAGAAGCCGATTGCAACCAGCGCCATCATATCGACTGCTGGGTTACCTGCAGGGTTGAACCAGTAAACCAGCACAGCTACGGTGACTAACGCCATAAATAGAATACCGGCAGGAGCACGACGACCTTTAAACAGTTTGTCTGAAATCCAACCACACAATAGCGTACCTGGGATACCCGCCCACTCGTATAGGAAGTAAGCCCAAGAAGATTTATCAACCGAGAAATCCTTCGCTTCTTTTAGGTATACCGGCGCCCAGTCCAACACACCGTAGCGGATCAGGTAAACAAACGCGTTCGCAATCGCGATTGACCACAACAACTTATTAGAAAAGACATACTTGAAGAAAATTTCCTTCGCCGTCATTTCTTTTTCGTGTGACTTGTCGTAATCGTCAGGGTAATCGTCTTTGTACTCTTCAATTGGCGGAAGACCACAAGACTGCGGTGTATCTCTTACCGTGAACCAAATAAAGACAGCAACGAGCGTGGCAAAAAATGCAGGTACATAGAAAGCGGTGCGCCAATCGTCGTTAAATGCCCAAAGACCAAGAATAAATAGTGGACCAATCAAACCACCACCTACGTTATGCGCCACGTTCCAAACCGATACGATCTCGCCACGTTCTTTACGTGACCACCAGTGAACCATGGTTCGGCCACAGGCAGGCCACCCCATACCTTGGAACCAACCGTTTAGGAACAATAGAATAAACATCGCGGTAATGCTGCCCGTAGCCCAAGGCATGAAGCCGAAGCAGAACATCACAAGTGCAGACATTAATAGACCGCCACTTAAGAAGTAACGAGGGTTAGAGCGGTCAGAAACACTGCCCATTAAGAATTTTGATAAACCGTAGGCAATAGAAACGGCAGCTAAAGCAACACCGAGGTCACCACGGCTAAAACCTTGTTCAATAAGGTAAGGCATCGCCAAGCTAAAGTTTTTGCGAACTAGGTAGTAGCCGGCATAGCCGACAAAGATGCCGATGAAGAGTTGCCAACGTAAGCGGGAATAAGTGCCATCGATCTTATCGGACGATAAGCGATCGATGTGCGCCTTAGGTTTGAATATTCCAAACATAGGAACCTCATTAATATTGTGAGCGATGGTAGGGAGTATTAAATCGCGAACGAGCAAAAAGGAGTTTCGTTCGAAAGTGAGTGCATTCTATGAGATTCGATTTTTATTTCTGTGACAAATGTTGCATAAGAATTAAATTTCAGTAAATACAGAAAATTAGAGGCTTTTAGTTAGACTATGCTTCCACTTTCCCCAGATTTCGTTACTGTTCACATACAACATAAAATGCGCAAACGAACAAAACCATCACAATAT
Source organism: Vibrio sp. HENC-03 (assembly GCF_000305755.2). Classification (NCBI taxonomy): domain Bacteria; kingdom Pseudomonadati; phylum Pseudomonadota; class Gammaproteobacteria; order Vibrionales; family Vibrionaceae; genus Vibrio; species Vibrio sp. HENC-03. Next base: position 137,631 of record NZ_JH976128.1, read on the forward strand.
TAAGCGAATCAAGCGCTCAAATGACCACAGATTCAAGACAAAAATTTATGTTTGAGTAACTTAGACGCTCTAAACTGGGTTCTATCACCCCAAATAAGTCACGTTGCAACAATGTCATTGTGTTAACAATTGAATGCGACAACGACGCCCCTCTTCTAGCGCTCGTGATGAATAACTTTTAAAGCAAAACAAGACATGACATCCACAGATCAGCGTCTTTTTTCACTCCTACTTTGGGCTAATAACAACCTACCGACTGAATATCAGCAATCCCTTATTATCATTAGTGTTAGGTAGCTCTTTAGAGTTAGTTTTCGACCAATAATCTGAGCAATTTACCACCATTCACGAAGCAGCTTCACAAAACTCCTCTTACCAGTTTGTGCATTGATTTTCACATCGGTAGTTTTAGGCCGACAAATCGAAGTTGAAGCTTCTGAATCGTTTTGTCGAGTTTCCTTTTTGAGCAAAAGATGCGTCAATTAACAAAAACGAAGAGTTTGATTAACAAATTCATGCTCAAACGCTCATTTTTAACGCTCGTTTGTTTTCGCAAACGTTTATATATGCACAATAGAACCGTGCTAGATAAGCATAAATATTAAAGGACTCTTAACATGACAACGAACAAACACCCCTCACTGCTCGGAGAATGTTTGGCCGAGTTTATCGGTACAGGATTACTTATCTTTTTTGGCGTAGGCTGTGTTGCTGCACTTGTGTTGACCGGAGCTCAATTTGGTCAATGGGAAATCAGTATTGTATGGGGCTTTGGCGTCGCCATCGCTATTTACTGTACTGCGGGCGTATCCGGTGCACACATCAACCCTGCCGTAACTATCGCGCTGGCGATGTTCCATGGATTTGATAAGGCAAAAGTAGTGCCTTATATCATTGCGCAAATGCTTGGTGCATTTTGCTCTGCTGCTTTGGTTTACAGCTTGTACAGTAACCTGTTTACGGATTACGAAATCGCACACAACTTCGTTCGTAGCAGCCAAGACGCATTAGCGACAGCGGGCATTTTCTCGACTTACCCACATGCTTCTCTCTCTTTCTTTGGCGCTTTTGCTGTGGAATTCGTGATTACTGCAGTGCTAATGTTTGCCATTCTTGCTCTTGGTGATGAGAACAACGGCGCACCTCGCGGCGCGATGAACCCATTACTTATCGGTATCCTCATTGCGGTTATCGGTGGTTCTTTAGGCCCACTGACTGGCTTTGCAATGAACCCTGCTCGTGACTTCGGCCCTAAACTGTTTGCTTACTTTGCAGGTTGGGATTACGCACTGACCGGTGCTCGTGAGATCCCATACTTTATTGTTCCAATTCTTGCTCCTATCGCAGGTGCTTGCTTCGGTGGTTGGTTGTACCCGAAAGCGATTGCTGCATATCTGCCACAACAAGGTCATGGCTGTACTATCCCTAACCAGTGCGAGACCGAAGAAGAAGCAGAACAAGCTCAAGCTTAAAACCAACTCATTCGAACATTTACTAAAATATAAATAACGAAACAAAAGGATTCTTACCATGACTGAGCAAAAATACATTGTTGCCCTAGACCAAGGCACGACAAGCTCTCGTGCTGTCATTCTGGATCATGACGCGAATATCGTAAGCGTCGCTCAGCGAGAATTTACTCAGATTTATCCAGAGGCTGGTTGGGTTGAACATGACCCAATGGAAATCTGGGCAACTCAAAGCTCTACTTTGGTTGAAGCACTTGCAAAAACCGGTATCCGTAGCGACCAACTTGTTGGTATCGGTATTACCAACCAACGTGAAACCACAATTGTATGGAACAAGGAAACAGGCAAGCCGGTTTACAACGCGATCGTGTGGCAATGTCGCCGTACTGCCGATATTTGTGAAGAATTAAAAGCTCGCGGACTAGAAGATTACGTTCGCGACAATACCGGTCTGGTTTTAGACCCTTACTTCTCTGGCACAAAAGTGAAGTGGATTCTAGATAACGTTGAAGGCGCACGCGAAGATGCCGAAGCAGGCAAACTGCTATTCGGTACTGTTGACACTTGGCTGGTTTGGAAGATGACTCAAGGCCGCGTTCACGTAACAGATTACACTAACGCATCTCGTACCATGCTGTTCAACATCAATGACCTATGCTGGGATCAGAAAATGCTGGATGAGATGGGTATCCCAGCGTCGATGATGCCTGAAGTCAAACGCTCATCAGAAATCTACGGCCAAACCAACATTGGTGGTAAAGGCGGTACTCGTATCCCAATCGCGGGTATTGCAGGTGACCAACAAGCTGCGCTTTATGGTCAGATGTGTGTTGAAGCTGGCCAAGCGAAGAACACCTACGGTACAGGTTGTTTCTTGTTGATGAACACAGGTCAAGAGAAGGTCACATCGAAAAATGGTCTGTTGACTACGCTAGCATGCGGTCCAAAAGGCGAGCCAGCTTACGCTCTTGAGGGTGCAGTGTTCATGGGTGGCGCTTCAATTCAATGGCTACGTGATGAAATGAAGATTCTGGCTGGTGCCGAAGATTCAGAATACTTTGCGACCAAAGTAGATACTTCAAATGGTGTTTACGTTGTTCCTGCGTTTACTGGTCTGGGCGCACCATATTGGGATGCTTACGCTCGCGGTACGATTGTCGGTCTAACTCGTGGCGTAAACTCTAACCACATTATCCGTGCAACTTTGGAAGGCATCGCTTACCAAACTCGTGATGTGCTAGATGCAATGCAAGCAGACTCGGGCATCAAACTCGCGAATCTTCGTGTGGATGGCGGCGCAGTAGCGAACAACTTCCTGATGCAGTTCCAATCTGATGTTCTTAATACCGAAGTTCACCGTCCTCAAGTGACTGAAGTGACCGCTCTGGGTGCAGCCTACCTAGCCGGCCTAGCGGTTGGTTTCTGGGATAGCATTGATGAACTGCAAGACAAAGCAGTGCTCGATCGCACATTCGAACCACACGATGATGAAGAGAAACGCAACCGTCGCTACAAAGGTTGGAAGCGCGCAGTTAAGTGTGCTCAAACCTGGTCTGAGCTTCACGACGAAGACGATTAATTTCTGATAAACGATTAGTTTCCCCCTGATTAATCGTAAAGAGCGCCGAGTTGGCGCTCTTTTTTTTGCGTTCGATCGCGGATTCCACACTCCCACAGCTTCTCACAATGCGCTAATTCGAGCACAATAGAGCAAGTTTCTATTTTCGATTTTGAAGCATTGGCGATTACCAGTGCACAAGGGAGTGCTAAGTGAAGCAAATACCAAGACACCAACAGATTGTTGAGTTGGTGAAAAAACAAGGCTATGTCAGCACGGATGAGCTGGTAGAAAAATTTAATGTTAGTCCTCAAACTATTCGCCGCGACCTAAATGACCTCGCAGATGAAAACAAAATTCGTCGCTACCACGGTGGTGCAACCATTCCTCTCAGTTCAGAGAACACCTCATACAACACGCGTAAAGCGCTTAACTTCAATGAAAAAGATGTCATTGCGGAAGAACTCGTAAAACACATTCCAGATGGCGCAACTTTGTTTATTGATATCGGTACCACGCCAGAAGCCGTCGCTCGAGCGCTCAATAAAAACCACAAACAACTTCGCGTGGTGACCAATAACATTAATGTTGCCACCATTCTTTTACCAAACCCAGAAATCAAAGTTATTTTGGCGGGCGGTGAAGTTCGCAACCGTGACGGCGGTATTGTCGGTGAAGCGACGCTCGATTTCGTCAAACAATTCCGCCTCGATTTCGGCATTTTAGGCATCAGTGGTATCGATTTTGATGGCTCACTACTGGACTTTGATTATCATGAAGTTCGCGTTAAACAGGCAATTATTGATAACAGCCGCAGTGTGTTCCTTGCGGTTGACCATTCGAAATTTGGTCGCAATGCTATGGTGAAACTGGGCAATATCGCGCAATTGAACATGGTATTCACCAACAAACAACCACCAGAAGAGATTCTCGCGATTCTAAAAGAAGCAGCAGTTCCGCTCGAAGTGGTTGATACAGAAATGGAAAGAGCGATAACAGAATAGCGTTTACACTCACTATTTACGCGCATAAATGACCTCTGTCTTAATTAGGCAGAGGTTTTTTTTGTGCCCAAATCACACAAAACGCTCATAAACGAAAATAAATAATGACCAAAAACGAAACCTAAGCTAGGATAAACTCATGTTCTAAAATGCTCGTTCGCTCACCAAGAGGTCAAATTTATGAGTATCCAACAAAATGCTTCCACGACGAATTCATCCCCTACTCTAGACATGATCGTGATCGGCGGCGGCATTAACGGGGCTGGTATTGCTGCAGATGCTGCTGGCCGTGGTTTAAGCGTCGGTTTGTATGAAGCTAACGACTTCGCATCGGCAACCTCTTCTGCAAGTTCAAAACTGATCCACGGTGGATTACGTTACCTTGAACACTATGAGTTTCGTTTGGTTTCGGAAGCGCTCGCTGAGCGTGAAGTGATCTTACGTAAAGCGCCTCATGTGGCTCTGCCAATGCGCTTCCGTTTACCTCATCGTCCATTTTTACGCCCAGCTTGGATGATCCGCTGTGGCTTGTTCCTTTACGATAACTTGGGTAAACGAACCACTCTTCCTGGCAGCAAAACCGTCAACCTCGCAAAATCAGGTCTATTAAAACCTGAAATGAAAACCGGTTTCGAATACTCAGATTGTTGGGTAGATGACGCACGCTTGGTGTTATTGAACGTTCTAGCGGCTAAAGAGAATAACGCAGAAGTTCGCAACTACTGCCGCGTAGAAAAAGCACACCGTGAAGGTGGCATCTGGCATGTCACTATTCATGACGTCACCACAGACCAACGCTTCGAACGCAAAGCGAAAGCTTTAGTTAACGCTGCTGGTCCATGGGTGAAACAGTTCTTTGATGAAGGATTAGAGCAAACCTCCCCTCGCAACATTCGTTTGATCAAAGGCTCGCACATCGTTGTTCCTCGTATCCACAATGAACCGCAGGCCTACATCCTACAAAACAAAGATAACCGCATCGTATTTATGATCCCTTACCTAGATAAGTTCTCGATCATTGGTACAACAGATGTGGAGTACAAAGGCGATCCGCGTGAAGTCGCGATTTCCGAAGATGAAGTCGATTACTTGATCGATATCGTTAACCAACACTTTGTCCACCAGCTAAGCCGTGAAGACGTGGTGTGGACATACAGTGGTGTACGTCCGTTGTGTGATGATGAGTCTGACTCACCGCAAGCGATCACACGTGACTACACACTAGAACTCGACGCTGAATACGACCACGCACCTTTACTTTCAGTGTTCGGCGGCAAGCTTACGACTTACCGAAAGCTTGGTGAAGCAGCAATGAAGAAACTTGCCCCATTCCTACCTGAAATGGGTAAAGATTGGACAGCAAACCAAACACTTCCTGGCGGTAACTTCAGTTGCAGCCGTGAGCAACTAGCGAAGATGATTCATGCGAAGTACTCGTGGGCATCAGAAGCGATGTTGCTGCGTTATGTGACTCAGTTTGGTACACAAACTTGGGATCTGATGGAAGGCACTAACAGCTTAGAAGATCTTGGTCACTGCTTCTCAGAGCAAGCAAGTGGCGTATATCAACGTGAAATTGATTACTTGATGAATCACGAAATGGCGCTAACCGATGAAGACATCTTATGGCGTCGTACAAAACTTGGTTTATACATGAACGAAGAGGAGAAAATCGCACTGGCAGAATATCTAAAAGAGAAGCTGCAACAAAAAGTCGTTAGCCTCTCACAAGTAAGTTAAATTGGACTCTCCTAATACAAAGCCTGCACCCCGCAGGCTTTTTCTTTTTCCGGTGAATACTCAGCATCAAACGCTTCTATCGAAAGCACAAAAAGTTTTAATTTCAGGCAATTAGCACTCTTACTTATTATTTTCTTCAGTCGGCAATTGCCCTCACCTCTAATTAAATCGGTATCCGATGAAGAAATCGCTAATCCTGAGCTTACTCCTTCTCGGTGGTTGTTCTGTAGCTCCCGAAGAGACACCACCATGCGCATGTGATGACTACGTTCCTCCCTACGTAAAACCGCCAAGCGCATCGAACGAAGATAACATCAAACAGTTACTGGCTTACATTGCTCAAAAAGCCAAAGATCGTTGGGGTGAAGATGAGTTCGTTGAAGCTGGCAAACACCGTTACGTGAAGTACCTTGATGGTTACAACACCCGAGCTCATATCGACTTCGAAACGGGTAAGATCTATGTTTCGACGATTTCCCAATATCAGCCAACAGAAAAGCTACAAAAAGCCATCGTACAGACGCTACTCATGCCTGCCGATCCGGCTCATGCAGAGTTGTTTAGCGATAAGGAAGCGGTATTACGCGGTAAGCCTTTCTTACTGGGGCAAGTTCTCGATCACGATGGAAAGCCGATTGAATGGGAATGGCGCGCTAATCGCTACGCAGACTACCTGCTTGATAATAAACTGCAGAAGAAAGCCATCAAACGCGGCAGTGCTTATTATGTCGAAATCAACATGGTGAAAGATCATCTAGAGCAGCGAGAATACCAGTACGCAGGCTTGGTACGTGATGCAGCTAAACGATATGGCTTGTCTGAAGATCTAATCTTCGCCGTGATCAAAACCGAAAGTAGCTTTAACCCTTATGCGGTCTCTCATGCTGGGGCTTACGGCTTAATGCAAGTGATCCCAAAAACCGCCGGTGCTGATGTGTTTAATTTGGTGAAAAACAAACCGGGTATTCCAACCAAAGAGTACTTGTTCGATCCTGCCAATAACATTGATACCGGAGCAGCGTATTTCTATATCTTGAAGAATCGCTATCTAAGAGATGTAAAACATCCTACTTCGAAACACTTTAGTATGATTTCAGCCTATAACGGCGGCACAGGTGGCGTGCTTTCTACCTTCGATAGTGACCGAAAACGCGCGATGAATGAGCTTAACAGCCTTAACCCGACTCAGGTTTATGATGCGTTAACCACCCAACATCCAAAAGGGGAAGCAAGACGCTACCTACAAAAAGTACTGTATTTCCAAAAGGACTTCAGCGAAGGGAATATCTAATTTTACCTAGCCACAAAACGAAAAACGCCGCTTAGTTCCACGGAGGTATAGAACTAAGCGGCCATGTAATTACACGAAAAGACACCTATGGGTCTAAAACGTCAATTGGCTAGTTAATCACTCATGTGCATACGAGCAATAACACCTACAGAGTAGCGGAGTCCGCCCCTTCTAGCACGCTCAAATCCCACTATAGAATTCAACGTTTTTCACATTCTTAACAATTACCTTACTAATTGTGGGTCATTTGCGGAAGCAAGCTCAAATAAAAGAGCTCATACCGTTGGTTGAGCCCTTCTTTTATCAATTCTGAACTGTGACTATCCGGGATGACCATCCACTCTTGGTTTCATCAGCATCATTCCGAATCGCCATACGAACATACCGAAAGCCAGAATCCACAAGGCTGCACTGACATCAATCCAAAGTAACATGTGTGAAGGGTCAAAAATCACGCCGAAGCTTCTTGCTAACGCCGCTCCAATCACGGCAGCAAAAGCGATGCTCATGTTTGGGCCTTTGTAAATCATGCGACCTGTGTGCCCCATAGTCACTCGAGCAATCATCGCTAAGATCAATCCACCTAATGCGCCGATAGCAAACAGATGAATTAAGTTGTGGTTCGCAAACGCATTATCCCAACTTCCACGTAAAATCAGACTCAAAGGCAGACACAAATAAGCCGCATGTAACGACCACACCAACGGCTCGCTAAGCGTCAGCCAAGGCTTCCAACGCAGGAATCGAACCAACTGCGCCACTCCGGCAAACAACATAAGTGGCTGACCAAGTTCTGCAAATGTCACAGGGAAGAAGCTCAACACAAACAACATAACCAAAGGTAGGTTTGCTAGCCAATCCAACCACAGTAACGGCTGAGCTTTTTCGAAGTTAAAGCGACGGGCTGTGAAAAATGGAATCACTCGTCCACCCATGACGGAAAGCAGCAGAGTGAACCACCAAAGCATCGCTTGCCATACCGCAGACGAGGTAAATGGCGGCATGCCTTTCACCGTTGCGTAACTGGCAAAGTTGGCAAAGATGGCGAGCAAGAATAACGACACAAAAAACAGATTCCGCCAACCTTTCGCGCGGTAAACACGAATGCCCACTTCGTACGCCACAGACAGCAAAAACAGCGCTTCAATGCTGCTGGTTAACCAAAGTGGTGCTGGTGTCCAAAGCAGTATTCTCGGTGCAAGCCACAATGTAAATATCGCTAACAAGGTGTAGTGTTTCGTGCCGTTAATGCCCGTCCAGTTTTGCACTGCAGTCAGCACAAAGCCCACCACTATTGCCATTGAAAAACCAAACAACATTTCATGAACGTGCCACCACAACGCCGGAACACTCAACGCACTTGGCTGTCCGGTTTGGAACATCCATACCCATACCGCAATTGCGACAACGGCATAAATAGAGCCAAACAGGAAAAACGGTCTAAACCCTAATCGCAGCCATGCAGGGATTTTTTCTTCCACTTTTTTATCGGTGATATTCAGCATTGTGATGCCCTTAAGTACCCATTTGATACCGTTCAAAAATTCTACGCGTTCGATATTAACACAAACATGCATAAAAAATACATGTTATAAAATCAAACTATCCTTTCGAGGTAAAACCTATGCTTCATGCGTTGCTTGGTTGGTAGTGTTTAGGTATAACGGATAACAGTGATTTCGTCGAAGTAAGGGAAGCAATCGAGATGTATATATTTGGCTACGGCAGTTTAATCAATGCCGCCTCGCGCAAGTTAACGGGTCAAACGGGAGAAGCCATCCCAGTCATCGCTCATGGTCTGGTGCGCTATTGGGGCAAAGTTGACGACAGCTATATCTTGTCACCCTTGGTTGTGAATGAAGGCGAAGGGCAAGTCAATGGCGTACTGCTTGAAGTCGACGATCAAGCGCTAGCGGAGTTTGACCGACGCGAACGTGGCTACCATCGCATTCAAATCCGTCCTGACCAGATTGAAACAGAGGCCACTTTTAACTCTGAGCACAGCATTTGGGTTTATGTGAAAAACGATCCGTTACCACCCTGCTCGCTCAGTCCCATCATGCAAAGCTATGTTGATACAGTCCTCGCTGGATGCTTGGAAGTCTCCCATGCCTTTGCTGAGCACTTCGTTCGCCATACCGTTGGTTGGCATCATGCCAAAGAAAACGATCGCCACCAGCCAAAATACGGCAACTTAGCGGGCGTACAAGATCATCATTATGAGTTAATTGATAATCTAATTAAAAAGGGAGCCTAGTGGCTCCCTTTTGCTATTCATGTTCTGTTTGTGTGAGATTAGAACTTGTAATCAATACCAGCGTATAGGCTGTCGAAATCAAAGTCGATATCACCACCGCCTTCAACATCGATCGTTACTGTAGAAACACGGTAACCACCAGAGATAATTAGACCTGAAGCGAACTCGTAACCCACTTCTGCACCGTAGTTGAAACCAACATCACTACCGTCAGTTTTCACATTAAGGTTTGCAAGGTTTGATTTAGACTCAAAATCTACACCCATCACACCAAGACCTGCAACTGCACCAACATAAAAACCAGTACCAGAGAATTGGTATTTCGGTTTTGCATTTAGGTTGAAGCCGTAACCATCAACAGTCACTTTTGCCCAGTTACCTGAACCTGATGCTTTTTCTTCAAAGCTACCGTAGTAGACGTATTCGCCCTCTAGTGCCAGTTTGAAGTTTTCTGAGTATTGCAGCTCTTTACCTACTGCAATACCAAGACCCGTTGCTGAAGAGCTTGACGAGTCGCCTTCAACTTTAAGGTCTGAACTTAAAATATCCGCACCAATGTACCAATTACCTTCCGCCTGAACCGACGCCGAAGCAACCACTGCACCTAAAGCCAATAATGGCAATACTTTTTTCATTATAATTTCCTAATTTTTCATGCTGTTAGACAGCTTTTAAAAGCGCGGAGATTATAAATAAAGGTGAATATGATTCTATTGATTCATTTATAAAATGAGATCTAAAACATAAATAACTGTTATATAAACAATATATGATTAGATACTAAACGATTCTCACACCAGCAGGCATCGCGCGCTCAGGCGTCAGCAGAACACTTTCTGATTCATCATCGGTTTCAGCACACAGCAACATGCACTCAGAGGTTTCACCACGCATCTTAGCTTTTGCAAGATTACACAGCACCACCACTTGTTTCCCCATCAACTCTTCTTCTGTGTAGTAAGGCACCAAGCTGGTTACGGTTTGAAGTGTTTTCTCACCGATGTCGATCTGCACGATGTAAAGCTTATCTGCGTTTTCGTGACGAGCCACTTCGATGATTTTTCCGGTGCGAATCTCTAGTTTTGCGAAGTCTGAGTAAGCGATCGTTTCCATTGATTAAAACCTCAAGTAAAATTTTACTAAAACAAACTCTACATTATCAGTTAGTACTTTAAATACAAGAGGTGAAGATCGCATTTTGATGAGCAAAGATCGTGCTGTTTACAATCGTCCTTTACCAAACCTCACTCAACTTCGGCCAACCCCACGCCGTGATCTCTACACCTTTGAATATGTCTTGAAAGCTAAGTGTTTGTCGGTGGTGAAGCATCGGACTAACCACACCTTCATAGATAAGCACGGAGCCAAGTTGCTCTAACTTAGTGAGGTAATCTTCCGGAGCGCTAAACTGTCGAATTTGGTTGATCTCAGCAACCAGCCAGTCGCTGACGTCAGATCCGATCGTTGCGTGCAAAACAGGATCGCTGAGGAAAAACAGTAAAGCCGAGACTTGTCGGTTGTCATCCAAGTTAAAACTGCTTAAAACAATCTCTTCACTAAAGCCCTCTCCAGACGCTTTTTCAATGAATGCTTCAAACGAATAAACGTTCACTTCAACCTTGATACCATGCTCCATCAAGATTTGCTCAGCGGCTCTCGCACTGCGTTGAATACCAAGATGGGAATAACAGGCGATTCGGATTGAATTCGGTAGCGCTTCTTCATCGCTTCTCAGATATTTGACGTTGTGCCAGAAAGGGAAAAAGTTATGTGCGATCTCAGCCCCAAAGGTGGTTTCGTTGCGTTCCAACTGTTGCCAAATGTTCGCACCACTCAAGACATCACTCAGCCAACGTCGCTGAGCGTGTGATAAGTTAGGATGATTGTGATTGAAAATCATAAACAAACACCCTTCTTCCACGCGATCTTTCGATGCAGTGTGTTTGGCATCGATGATGCGCTCATCCACTTCTTCATCTGGAGAGTTGGTGATGACCTTTTTCGAGTACTGCTCTGTCTTAGGTAAATCGTGGGGGTAATCGGAAACCTTTGCACCTTCCTTCTTGTCACTGTTTAACGACCAGATGGTGACTTTATCTGTGAGGGAGCGAAATCCGTGGAAGCGCTCGTTCGCCACCAAGGTAAGCTTATTGTTCGTGTGCGATTCCAGAGAGAAAATGCCACAGCCGATACTGTCGGAAGATAGGTTATTGAGTTGATCGACAGGTTGTAAAGAGTATTTCAGATCACTCAATAATGCAGCAAAACCTTTGTCTGGCCGAGTAAGTTGAACGGAAAATCGATAAGGCGACTCGACGGAAACCGTTTCAAGGTGATCGAGCTCATTTTGATAATATGGAAGCTGCTGCCAATGGTTTAGTAGCTTCACCATCAGCTCTGCATCCACTTTACCGCCATGATGAAAGCAAACGGACGGACGAAGATAAAATGTCCATGTTCGCCACTCTTCATCGGCTTGCCAATGATGCGCAATGTTTCCGACTAACTCGCCTTCGGGTGTCATGGAAACCAAGCAAGCGTGAATTTGACGTATTAAGAAACGTTCGCTGTTTCGTTGCGGTGTGATTGGATTGAGCGTCGCAAAAGAGCGGTTATAGGTGAGTTGTACACTGACTTTGCCTTCTGTCACTTGGGCACCGGAAGTCTGCTTTAGCAGTTGCTCAAACACCACTTGGTCGAAGTCAAGAAACTCAAGTGCCCGGTCGTATTTGCTCTCTTTGATCCACTCCAGAGCAATAGAGCGCTTCACCTCTGTACGATCGATGTTACGAATTAAGGTCGAACGTTGGTTACGCCCCACTCTGGGTATCCAAGCGATCCAGTTGAGCGCATTCATCTGCTTGAGAATAGCTCGGGCATGCCTTGGGCTGGTGAACATCTTGTCTGCAATCTCGGCAAGCGTCACCGCGTATTCCTCTCGCAGCTCAAAACTCTCTACACGTTCGTAGTAACGAAAAAGATTAATACTCTCCAAAACAGGCACTCCAAAACTAAGATTCCGTTCCTTATATTAGCGTTTAATGCCTTCATTCAAGTAAAAAGGTCTAAAAACTTAGTTATCAGGAACAAGAAAAACAAAATTCACTCTGTTTTTTCATGCCTTATTTTTACCCAAAATACACTTAGATTCTGACGCAGTCCTATGGTTGAGCGATCGAGACAGTGCCCTTCAATTGGTTAAGGCCCTCTATTTTAGCTCAGCACACCACTTATAAAGCTTTAGCGATAGCAACCAGTTTTTATGTTTATGCTCCAACCCCCCGCAAACCATAATCACGATGCTATCGCTAATCTCCCCGCTTCCCACAGTTTATTCATGACTGCGCCACTCAAGATTTTTATCTAACAAGTTGGAGTATTTTTATGTTTGCTAACTTTTTTGCCAACCTTTCTAAGGTCGGTAAGGCGCTCATGTTGCCTATAGCCTCAATGCCCGCGGCGGGTATCCTTTTGGGTATTGGCTCGGCGCAATTTGGGTTCATTCCACCCGTAGTTTCTGAATTGATGGCAGAAGCGGGGGGCGCGGTCTTCGGCAACCTGCCGCTTATCTTTGCGCTTGGCGTTGCTATCTCATTTACCAACAATGATGGTGTTGGTGCAGTTGCGGCAGGTATTGGTTATTACGTATTAGTCGCGACACTAAAAGTCATGGCTGGCGTGCTGGGTGTGGATCATATCGACACAGGTGTGCTCGGCGGCATCATCTCCGGTGCAGTTGGTGCGTATATGTTTAACCGCTTCTACACCATTAAGATGCCAGCTTACTTGGCCTTCTTCGCGGGTAAACGATTTGTCCCGATCGTGACGTCATTTTCTATGCTGTTTTTGGGCATTGCGATTGCCTTTATCTGGCAACCAATTGGCTCTGGCATTGATTGGTTTGGCACATGGGCAACCGAGCAAAACCCATTGGTGGCATTCTGGGCTTACGGCACCGCAGAGCGTGCTCTGATCCCATTTGGTCTGCACCATGTGATTAACGTGATTATTCAGCTTCAAGCTGGTGAGTTTGTGAACGCTGCTGGTCAAGTATTCCACGGAGAGATCCCTCGCTTCTTCGCAGGCGACCCAAATGCGGGCAACCTAGCAGGTGGTTACCTATTCAAGATGTTTGGTCTTCCTGCGGCGGCAATTGCGATTGGCCGTGCAGCAAAACCAGAGAACCGCACCAAAGTTATGGGCATCATGATCTCAGCTGCACTAACATCGTTCCTAACTGGTATCACTGAGCCTATCGAGTTTGCGTTCTTGTTCATCTCGCCTGTGCTTTACGTAATTCACGCGATCATTGCGGGTCTGGCTTACCCACTGTGTATCATGCTGGGCGTTAAACATGGCTACAGCTTTAGTGCAGGTCTTATCGACTACGTGACCTTCTTTGGTATTTCGACCAAAGGCTGGATGATCATCCCACTAGGTTTGGCATACGCAGCGCTGTACTACGTTGTGTTCACTTGGTTCATTAAAACGTTCGATCTGAAAACACCAGGCCGCGAAGATCAAGACAGCAGCAAAGCCGTCAATGACACCAGTTCAGAGTTTGCCAGTGAGTTAATTAGCGCGTTTGGCGGCAAACAAAATATCTTAAGCACCGATGCTTGTATCACTCGCTTGCGAATCCAAGTCGCAGAGCAAGACAAAGTCGATGAAGCGAAATTGAAAGCACTTGGTGCAGCGGGTGTGGTGCGAGTCGGTACAGGCGTACAAGCTATCTTTGGCGGCAACAGCGATGTGTACAAAACTCAAATGGTTGACTGGATGAACAACAACTAGCTTTCTGAGCGCCATTTTCTGTGGTCTGTAAAGAGAAACGACAAATCGCGGTCACATCAATGACCGCGATTTTTTGTTTTCATGCGACTAAACAGCGCCCTACCTAAGATAACGTTTACACATCACATATATTCAATAAATTCATAGAGTAAGACCAAACTCATCGCAATATAAAAATGGTGTTGATTGCACTTATTACACAATGGGTGTTTAATACCCCAATTAACGTTTTTTAGCCCACGAAAGGTCCCTCATGGCAACAATCAAGGATGTCGCGAAAGAAGCCGGCGTATCGGTCGCGACCGTCTCTCGCGTGATCAATAAATCACCGAAAGCAAGCCAATCTTCTATCGACGCAGTGACGCAAGCAATGAGCAAACTGGGCTACCGTCCAAACGCAGCAGCGCGTGCACTCGTCAGCCAAAGTACTAACACCATGGGCGTGCTTGTGGGTGATGTCTCAGATCCGTTCTTCGGCACACTGGTGAAATCGGTAGATAACGTGGCGCGTGAAAATGGCAAACACATTCTGATTGGTAATGGCTACCACAACCCAGAAGACGAACGCCAAGCGCTAGAACTTCTGATCAACAGCCGTTGTGAAGCCATTGTGATTCACTCTAAAGGTCTATCAGATGAAGAACTGATCGGCTACGCCAAAGAAGTCAAAGGCATGGTGTTGATCAACCGCCATATCCCAGAATTGGCAGAGCGTTGTATCTCTCTTGATAACCGCAAAGGCGCGTACTTAGCGACGGAATATCTGATTCGTCATGGTCACACCAAGATCGCTTGTATCGCCTCATCCCATGACATCGAAGATACCGACGAGCGTTTACAAGGTTACCAAGCGGCACTGAAAGATCACGATATCGAGCTATCAAAAAGCTATGTCGAATATGGCGAGCCAAACAGTGACGGCGGCGAAACAGCCATGACCAATCTGCTAACCAAATCACTCGCAATCACTGGCGTGGTGGCGTACAACGACTACATGGCAGCAGGTGCGCTGGCAGCGTTAGACCAAAACGGCATCGACGTACCAGAAAAAGTGTCCATGGTTGGCTTCGACGATGGCTTAATTGCTCGCTTCGTCAATCCAAGTTTGACCACGATTCGTTACCCAATCGAAATGATGGCAGAGCGTGCCGCGCGTTTGGCATTAGCGTTATCACGTGATGAGCAAGTGGAAGATGACACCATCATCTTTAGCCCGACTTTAGTGCGCCGTAACTCGGTGGATCGTCTTTAAGATATCTCGCTAGTCAGTGCCAAGAAAGGTTATAAAGTAAAAGCTCTGCCACCGAAGTGACAGAGCTTTTTCTTTTTGGGGTGTTTGTAGAGAGCGTTATTTTGCCAACTTTCGATGAGCTTTTGACCTACTGTGAGCAAAAAGCCTACAGCAACCCAAAAGCTCGAAAATGCTCAGTTTACCTAGAAAGCAAACTGATAAGTGGTGCAGAAGCGGTACTCTTGTTCAGGCTCAAGAATACAGCTTGGCTGCGCCCACTCAGCATGGTTTGGCGAATCTGGTAAAAACTGCGTTTCTAACGCCAGACCCGCGTAATCGTTATATTCACCGCCACGGCGATTTGGTGCGCCAGCTAGCCAGTTGCCCGTGTACAATTGCATCGCAGGCTTGTTTGTCACCACTGACAGGTGCACTTTTTCATCAGGAGAAACCACCAACGCAACCGGTTTTGAAACATCACGATGAGCATCAAATAGGTAGCTATGGTCATACCCCTTGGCGGCAACCTGTTGTTCATCTTGTAAGAAGTGTTCTGAAACTGGTTTTTCACTTCTAAAGTCAAATCCAGTGCCTTTCACATCTTGCAATTCACCCAGCGGAATACCGACCTCAGAGGTTGGTAAGTATTGGCTTGCAACGATGGTTAAGCGATGCGAACGACAATCTAAGTCCGCTTCTGCCCCCAACAAATTGAAGTAAGCATGGTTGGTCAAGTTTATCGGTGTCGCTTTATCTGTCTTAGCGAAGTACGCAATGCTCACTTGGTTATCATCAGTCAGCGTATAGGTCACTTGCACTTCTAGATTGCCCGGAAAACCTTGGTCGCCATCTTCAGACAACAAAGAGAACGTCACTTGCTGATTTGAGTGAGACTCAATCTTCCAACGACGTTTATCAAAACCTTCTTCACCACCATGCAGACAGTTGCCCGCTTGGTTAGTAGACACTTGAAATACTTCGCCATTCACTTCAAAAAGACCATTGGCGATGCGGTTTGCGTAGCGACCAACAGTGACACCCATGTAACACTGTTGCTGCATGAAACTCCCCATCGTCCCCACTCCGAGAAGCACTTCACGCAACTCCCCATTCGCCAAAGGTAAACGACAACTCAGCCATGTCGCGCCAATATCCATAAAGGTAACGCTCATGCCTGTGTTATTTTTCAGTTCGACCACGTTGGCAGTCGCGCCATCAAAGGCGGCCTGCTGTGTCATCGTGATAGTTAATGGCTCAGTCATCTCTCGCTCCTACTGCGTCTTAAAGCACTTTGAACTTAAAGCAATTTTGCACTTAAAGTACTTCGACTAAACCAGCGCCGTTTTTTGCTTGGCACACGTAGATGGATTCTTTTAGACCCGTTGCTGCTTGGTACTTCGCTTCTACCGTTGCTTTCACTTCGTCAACCAATGCTGGCGGTACAATTGCAACGATACAACCACCAAAGCCGCCGCCTGTCATGCGCACGCCGCCTTGCTCGCCAATCACTTCTTTCACCATCTCAACTAACGTATCGATTTCTTTGACTGTGATTTCGAAATCATCACGCATAGAAGCATGAGACTCAGCCATCAGTTCACCCATACGCTTCATGTCGTGTGCGCGAAGTGCTTGCGCCGCTTCTACCGTGCGATCGTTTTCTGTGATTACGTGACGAGCACGTTTTGCGACCATTTCGTCTAGCTCAGAGACTTTCTCGTTGAACTGTTCAATGGTCACATCACGCAGTGCTTTCACACCAAAAATACGTGCAGCTTCTTCACACTGCTCACGGCGCGTGTTGTATTCACTGTCTACCAAGCCACGTTTTTTGTTTGAGTTGATGATCACCACCGCCATGTCTTCAGGCATTGATACCGCTTCAGTTTCTAGGCTGCGACAATCCAACAGCATAGCGTGGTTTTCACGACCTTCTGCTGAAATCATTTGGTCCATAATGCCGCAGTTACAACCAACGAATTCGTTCTCTGCTTGTTGGCCGTTTAGCGCGATTTCCGCTTGGCTGATTTCTAGGTTGAACAGTACTTTGAAGGTTTGACCAATCACCACTTCCAACGCTGCCGACGAGCTTAAACCCGCACCTTGAGGCACGTTACCGCTAACAGAAATATCCGCACCAGTGAATTGGTAACCACGAGCAAGAAGACACTTCACCACACCGCGAATGTAGTTCGCCCACATTTTGTCTTGTTGGAATGTGATTTCTTGCGTGATGTCGAATTCATCAACGGCATTGCCGTAATCCACAGAAACTACGCGTACTAAGTTGTCTTCACGCTTCGCTGCCGCCACAACAGTTTGGTAGTTGATCGCACATGGCAGTACAAAACCATCGTTGTAATCAGTGTGCTCACCAATCAGGTTTACACGACCAGGGGCTTGAATAATGTGGCTTGGCGCGTAACCCAGCACTTGTTCAAAAGAGGTTTTCACATTTTGGATTAGATCAGACATAGGGACGTTCTCTTAAATTATAAATTTGGTATTGGGATAGCGCGTTGAGCCTAACTTTCTATCTGTAAAGTCGCGCTATCCCGTTATTCGTTATCAATCTACTTTGAGGCGTTATTGCTCTTTGTAATGCACATCGCTTAGGTCACGCAGACGCTGCGCCGCTTGTTCCGCGGTTAGGTCGCGTTGGCTTTCTGCCAGCATTTCATAACCAACCATGAACTTACGAACCGTTGCACTACGTAGCAGTGGCGGGTAGAACAACGCGTGCAGTTGCCAATGGTCGATATCGGTGCCTTCTTCAAAGAACGGCGCGTAATGCCAACCCATTGAGTAAGGGAAAGAGCATTGGAATAGGTTGTCGTAACGGCTGGTTAGCTTTTTGATTGCAACCGCAAGGTCATCACGTTGCTCATCGGTTAGCTCACTCATTCGACGAATGTGCGTTTTAGGAAGTAGCATGGTTTCGAATGGCCACGCCGCCCAGTAAGGAACAACAGCAACCCAGTGTTCGGTCTCAACCACGGTGCGTGAACCATCTTTAAGCTCAGCTTGCACGTAATCCACCAGCAAGTTGCTGCCATGCTCTTGGTAGTAAGCTTTTAAGTTGTGTTCTTTACGTTCGATTTCGTTTGGCAAGAAGCTGTTTGCCCAGATTTGACCGTGTGGGTGAGGCTGAGAACACCCCATGGTCTCGCCCTTGTTCTCGAATGCTTGAACCCAAACGTAGTCTTTACCCAGCTCTTCGATTTGATCATTCCACGTGTCAATCACGCCACGGATTTTGTCGACCGGTAGTTCAGGCAAGGTTTTGCTGTGATCAGGCGAGAAACAAATCACTCGGCTCAAACCGCGCACACCTTGCGTTTTGAACAGAGGGTTGTCTGACTCAGGTGCATCTGGAGAGTCCACCATCAGTGCTGCGAAGTCATTTTGGAACACGTACGTGCCTTGGTAATCTGGGTTTACATCACCAGAAATACGCTCGTTGGTCGGGCAAAGGAAACACTTCTCGTCGTAGCTTGGTAGCTCATCAATTGCAGGCTTCTCATCAGCGCCACTCCAAGGACGTTTTGCACGATGCGGTGACACCAAAATCCACTGACCCGTTAGGGGGTTGTAACGACGGTGTGGGTGATCCACTGGATTAAATTCAACATTCGACATCTTACTTACTCAACTTTTTCGCTTTTGGTGTCAGAACCAAAATTCATCAATCTGCTTGCTAGAGATTCCCTACTCCGCTCGTCCCTCGCTCTAGGGAATGACAAAGCTCATAGCTCAACGTTGTCATTCCAGAATCGAGGCACGAGATGTCTGGAATCTCTAATTATTTAGTAACCTTGCGGGTTATTTGACTGCCACTTCCACGTATCTGCCGTCATTTCCGCAACACTGCGCGTCGCTTTCCAGCCAAGGTCTCGCTCCGCTTTATCTGTACTTGCCCAGCATTCTGCAATGTCACCTGGGCGACGAGGACAAAGTTCGTAAGGCACTGGATTACCGCAAGCCGTTGCGAACGCTTCTACCATCTCAAGCACGCTAGAGCCTTTGCCCGTGCCTAGGTTGTAAATGTGCAAACCAGCTTTTTCACCTACCGATTTCAGCGCTGCGATATGACCGTCTGCCAAATCCATCACGTGGATGTAATCACGCACGCCTGTGCCATCCGGTGTTGGGTAGTCATTGCCAAATACCGACAGTTTTTCGCGGCGGCCTACTGCCACTTGCGCGATAAACGGCATCAAGTTGTTTGGGATACCCTGAGGGTCTTCACCCATAGTGCCCGATGGATGCGCACCAACTGGGTTGAAGTAGCGCAGCAAAGTCACGCTCCAGTCGTTTTCTGCATTGAACAAATCGCTCAAGCACTCTTCCACCATGTACTTGCTGCGACCGTATGGGTTAGTGGTAGCCCCCGTTGGAGAGTCTTCCGTAATCGGCACAATGTCAGGATCGCCGTAAACCGTTGCCGATGAGCTAAATACAATGCTTTTCACGCCCGCTTTACGCATGCTGCGCGCCAACACCAACGAGCCATTTACATTGTTGTCGTAGTATTCCAATGGTTTCGCGACAGATTCGCCCACCGCTTTCAGGCCAGCAAAGTGAATCACAGCTTGAATGTCATGCTTGGCAAATACTGAGTCCAAAAAGGCTTCATCGCGAATGTCGCCTTGGTAGAAAGCCGGTTGCTTACCGGTTAGCGCTTCAATGCGGCTTAACACTTCCACTTTGGCATTACACAAGTTGTCGACAATGATTGGCTCCATACCTGCTTCAATCATCTGGACACATGTGTGACTGCCGATGTACCCCATACCGCCTGTGACAAGAACTTTCACTTTTGCTTCTCCACTTTTGCTGCTCGATGCTTGGAAATTGGTTGAGCCTGCTCACCAAGCAAATTCGCTCATCTCTTAACTGGCTAAAAGTCTACCAATCAAAACCGATCCAGATCCGTGATCAAACTCAAATAGTGTAAACGTTTCCATAAAATTACATCACGATTTAAAATCAATAAAAATAAAGAAAGTTGGGTTAGACCAGAAAAATGGGAAAGATTTATGACACTTACATGTATAAACGTTTACACAATGTAAGAAAAACACGGTGATTCACGCAAACCAGAAAGATGATTTTCCGCAATCGATACCTGACATTGCTCTTACAAAACGAGAGATAAAGCCCGCTACAGTAGCCCCGCCCCAAATGTAACCTTTTGTAACAAGACTCGAATCGCGTCTTTTCCTTTTATCGGGGCATGCAAAGAATAAAAACAGATCTGAAGGGCCCTCATGCTACGCAAGCGAAACGAATTTCGAGACCACAACCAAGAAGTGCGGTTGTTTAAGAACCGTGCCATCGTTGCCTTCCTCGGCATGGTTATTTTGCTGGGTGGATTGGTCGCGAACCTGTACAACTTGCAGGTTAACCACTTTAAAGATTATCAAACTCGTTCTAACGACAACCGAATCAAAATCCTGCCTATCGCGCCAACACGTGGCTTGATCTACGACCGAAATGGCGTATTGCTGGCGGAGAACCGCCCGGTTTACAACCTTGACATGATCCCAGAGCAAGCAGGCGATCCGGATGCTCTGATTGAAAAGTTGCGTCATTACGTCGACATCTCTCCTGAACAAGTCGACGCTTTTAAAAAACGTTATAAGCACACTCGCCGCTTTCGTTCTGTCACCATCATGAATGAGCTGAATGACGAACAAGTCGCGCGCTTTTCTGTTCATCAGCATGAGTTTAACGGCGTGTTTGTGACTGCCGACCTCAAGCGTTTTTATCCTTACGGTGAAAAGCTGACGCACGTACTGGGTTACGTTTCGCACATCAACGACCGAGATTTACGCCGCCTTGATGAAGAAGGCAAAGCGCAGAACTATCAAGCAACGCAAAACATCGGCAAGTTGGGCGTTGAGCGCTACTACGAAGACCTTCTCCATGGCACCAAGGGCTACGAAGAAGTCGAAGTAAACAGCCGCGGCCGTGTCATTCGCACCATCAAATACGTACCGCCGATTCCGGGTAAAGACATCGTGCTAAACCTTGATATCGAGTTACAAGAATACGTCTACAAAGAGCTCGACCATCGTCAAGGTAGTGCTGTGGTGCTCGACCCACGAGACAACAGCGTACTCGCGATGGCATCTAGCCCAAGCTATGACCCCAACCCATTTGTGAACGGCATTTCCAGCAAAGCGTACCGATCACTATTGAACGATCCTGCTCACCCCTTGGTAAACCGCACTACGCTTGGTGTTTACCCTCCGGCTTCAACCGTAAAACCATTTATGGCAGTGGCGGGGCTTGAGGAACATGTGATTACGCCAACGACGGTGCGTAACGATCACGGTTCTTGGCGTATTCCTGGCTCAAAACCGAATTCAAAAGCATGGCGAGATTGGAAACGTTGGGGGCACGGTAATGTTGATGTCACTAAGGCAATTGAAGAATCCGTGGACTCCTTCTTCTACCAAACCGCCTTTGACCTTGGCATCGACCGCATCTCGAAATGGATGAACAAGTTCGGCTTTGGCTTGCCAACCGGTATCGATATTTATGAAGAGAGCAGTGCGAACATGCCGACCCGCGAGTGGAAAGTCGCACGCCACCGCACGCCTTGGTATCAGGGCGACACTGTGCCTATCGGTATAGGTCAAGGCTATTGGACAGCGACGCCAATGCAGATCGCCAAAGCGACTTCGTTCCTTATCAACCATGGTGAAATGAAAGCACCTCACCTACTTAAAGCCGTGATTGAACATGGTGAAGAGTTTGAAAACCAAGTCGACGTTGCACCGAAAGACCTGCCGCCAATTGAAGGTGTGCCAGATAAATACTGGGACATTCCAATCAACGCGATGCGCTTGGTAAACAATGGCGCACATGGTTCTGGTCGCCGCGCATTCAAAGGCGCAGAGTACAGCAGCGGCGGTAAATCGGGGACGGCGCAGGTATTTGGCTTGCGTAAAGACGAAGTCTACAACTCGAAAAAGCTTGCTAACCACCTGCTTGACCATGCGTTGTTCACTGCCTTTGCACCGTACGACCATCCAAAATACGTAGCGACCGTTGTGATTGAGCACGGTAACGGTGGTTCAAAAGTCGGGGCACCATTCATTCGCCATGTATTCGACCACTTACTTGTCGACCCAGATAAAACCAAAGGTAAAAAGTCTTAGGTTTAATCTTATCGCCCTACCTCTCGTGTTAAGTGGTAATGATAAATAACAAAGCCTGAACGGATTGTCCTAGCCGTTCGGGCTTTTGTTTGCTTAAAAAGTCCGCTTCTCGCGGTGATCGCTTCATTTCACTCATCGCACAGTTTTACTAAAAATTTGTGCATCCATAAGTAGCTGTTTACAATGGTGGGATTATTGCTTATCTCACTGGGACAGTGAGCTTTGCCAACGGGAAGTGAACATGGCAACACTAAAAGATATCGCTACAGAAGCGGGCGTCTCACTTGCAACCGTCTCACGCGTGTTGAATGACGATCCGACTCTGAGCGTAAAAGAAGAAACCAAACACCGCATCTTAGAGATTGCTGAAAAGCTGGAATACCGCACCAGCAGTTCGAAAAAAGCCACCAAAGAGGCGAAACAAAAACACCACTTTTTAGCTTTGTATAACTACAAGCAAGAAGCAGAGGTGAATGACCCCTACTACCTGTCGATTCGTCACGGAATTGAAACCCAGTGCGATAGATTGGGCATTACATTAACCAACTGCTACGACAGCGTCATTGATGTCGAAACGCAAAAGATCACCGGCATCCTTTTAGTTGGTAAAACCGACAAAGCGATCATCAATAAACTACCTAAGCGCCTCGCAGACAGCATTTGTTATATCGACTTTTCAGACAGCGACAGCGTGTACGACAGTGTTGATATCGATCTTGCTCGCATCAGTAAGCAAGTCGTCGACTTCTTCGTCGAACAAGGATACCAGCGCATTGGTTTCATTGGCGGACAAGACGAGCCCAACACGGCGGACATTCGTGAAAACGCGTTTGTGGAATACGGCAACCTAAAAGGTGTCGTATCAGAGAACGACATTTACCGCGGCGATTTTTCTAGCCTATCGGGTTACGACTTAGCCAAAGCGATGTTGGCAAAAGGCGACTTTCCGACAGCACTCTTTATCGCATCAGACTCGATTGCGATTGGGGTTTTACGTGCCATCCATGAGTTCGGTTTGAACATTCCACAAGACATTGCTCTTATCAGTGTGAATGACATTCCAACCGCTCGCTTTACCTTCCCACCGCTCTCTACTGTGCGCATTCACTCAGAGATGATGGGCATACAAGGGGTAAACTTATTGGTAGAAAAATACCGCGATGGTCGTGCGCTGCCATTGCAAGTTCACGTACCAAGCAAACTCAAACTGCGCGGCACGACTAAGTAACTCTCCCTCTTCATTCTTATTTTATAAAGCACTGAATCCTCAGTGCTTTTTTATTTCCCTTATCTAAATCCCCGTCATTTTTTACTCATTTTACCCAGCAAATAAGCTTGGGATGCTATTCCTTTACGCTGATCACATCTTGCTCACCAATCACGTATTAAAACGTGATCGAGTTAAAGTTAAACGTTTTCACTAATTTATTTTAGTAAAACTTTTACTAATATCTTTCCCAGATAACTCATAAGCCTTTTCACAATACATCGGCTGCATTTCTTTTGGGCAGATTCGACGCTGACGATACCGCGTCGAAATGACCAAGCTAAGCCGAGGGGAGAACAAACGTGAACAACTGGGAAAACTTCCTTCACCTACATGAGAACCGTATGGCACCACGTGCTTACTTCTTCTCATACGATTCAGTTAAAAACGCACAAACGTTCCAACGCGAACTGAGCAGCCGCTTTAAACTGCTGAGCGGTCAATGGACATTCAACTACTTCACTAACCCGCTTTTGGTGCCTGAAGCGTTTTACTCTCAAAAAATGGAAGATTGGGGACGCATTACCGTTCCGAACATGTGGCAAATGGAAGGCCACGGTGACCTTCAATACACTGACGAAGGTTTCCCATTCCCTATCGACGTACCGTTTGTCCCAACCGACAACCCAACTGGCGCATACCAACGCACTTTCACGCTTGGCCAGCAATGGGACAACAAACAAACCATAATCAAATTTGATGGCGTTGAAACTTACTTCGAGGTTTACGTAAACGGTCATTACGTTGGCTTTAGCAAAGGCAGTCGCTTGACTGCTGAGTTCGACATTTCTTCTTACGTTCAACAAGGCGAGAACTTATTGTCTGTGCGCGTCATGCAATGGGCAGACTCGACTTACATTGAAGACCAAGATATGTGGTGGACGGCGGGTATCTTCCGTGATGTTTACCTTGTCGGAAAAGAGCACGTTCACGTCCAAGACCTGGCTGTTCGTACTGATTTCGCCGACGATTACCAAAGTGCCACTTTAAGCTGCCAAGTTGAGCTAGAAAACCTGTCTACTGCGGCTGCTTCTGGTTACACGCTGGAATACTCGCTCCAAGACAAAGGTAAAGTGATTGCTAGTGGCCAATGTGATGCACTGACTATCCAAGACAACAGCCAAACAAACTTTGCCATTGATGTAGTGAACCCAACCCACTGGACCGCGGAAACCCCATACCTGTACCAACTGTTCATCACACTGAAAGATGCACAAGGCAATGTGATTGAGGTGATCCCGCAGCGCGTTGGCTTCCGTGACATCAAAGTGCGTGATGGTCTGTTCTACATCAACAACCAATACGTAATGCTGCACGGTGTGAACCGCCACGACAACGACCACCTAAAAGGTCGTGCAGTCGGCATGGAGCGCATCGAGAAAGATCTGATCTTGATGAAACAACACAACATCAACTCAGTTCGCACCGCGCACTACCCTAACGACCCACGCTTCTACGAACTGTGTGACATTTACGGCTTATTCGTAATGGCAGAAACCGACGTAGAAACCCACGGCTTCGCGAACGTTGGCGATCTAAGCCGCATCACCAACGATGCAGCATGGGAAAGTGTGTTTGTTGACCGTGCAGAACGCCACGTTCACGCCCAAAAGAACCACCCTTCTATCATCATGTGGTCACTGGGTAACGAGTCCGGTTACGGCTGCAATATCCGCGCAATGTACGACGCAACCAAAGCGATTGATGACACCCGCTTGGTGCATTACGAAGAAGACCGTGATGCAGAAGTTGTCGACGTGATTTCAACCATGTACTCACGAGCGCAGCTCATGAATCACTTTGGTGAGCACCCACACGAGAAACCACGCATCATTTGTGAATACGCACACGCGATGGGTAATGGCCCTGGCGGTCTAACGGAATACCAAAACGTGTTCTATGCGCACGACCACATTCAAGGTCACTACGTATGGGAATGGTGTGATCACGGCGTATTAGCACGTGATGAAAACGGCCAAGAGTTTTACAAGTACGGCGGTGATTACGGCGATTACCCGAACAACTACAACTTCTGTATGGATGGTTTGATTTACCCAGATCAAACACCTGGACCGGGCTTGAAAGAGTACAAACAAGTCATCGCTCCAGTGAAAATTCAAGCAGTAGAAGGCAAGACAAACACCTTCACCGTAGAGAACAAATTGTGGTTTACCAACCTTGATGATTACACCATCACGGCAGATGTCCGAGCGGAAGGTGAAACGCTGCGCAGCGTGCAGTTTAAGGTCGAACAACTTGCTGCAAACAGCGCGCGTGAAATCACGATTAACTTGCCAGAACTGGACGAGCGTGAAGCCTTTATCAACTTCACCGTGCGTAAAGACAGCCGCACTTTGTACAGCGAAGCAAACCACGACATCGCGGTATACCAATTCCAACTAAAAGAGAACACTGCAAGCGAAGCCGAATTTGTTAGCCACAATGCACAAGCGTTAGTCACCACAGAAAGCCGCTTGGAACATGTGATTGAAGGCCACAACTTCACTCTGACCTTCTCTAAAGTCAACGGCAAGCTGACCTCTTGGCGCGTCAATGGTGAAGAGCTGATTCAGTCAGAACCTAGACTGAACTTCTTCAAGCCAATGATTGATAACCACAAACAAGAGTACGAAGGTTTGTGGCACCCAGCGCACTTACAAATCATGCAAGAGCACTTCCGCACGCTACAAGTCGAAGCAACGGACGACTCGGTTTCGATTACGACCACCAGCATCATTGCGCCACCGGTGTTCGATTTTGGCATGCGCTGTACCTACCGCTACCAAATCAACGCACAAGGTCATTTGAATGTGGAACTAAGCGGCGAACGCTATGGCGATTACCCACACGTAATCCCTGTAATTGGCTTGGATTTGGGCATCAACGGCAACTTTGACCAAGTGAGTTACTACGGTCGTGGCCCTGAAGAAAACTACCAAGACAGCCGCCAAGCGAACTTGATTGATGTCTACCGCAGCACGGTAGCCGACATGTTTGAGAACTACCCGTTCCCACAAAACAACGGCAACCGCCAACACGTTCGTTGGGCGTCACTGACGAATCGCCATGGCACGGGCTTATTAGTGAAACCACAGCAAGAAATCAACTTCAGCGCTTGGTTCTACACCAACCAAAACCTGCACGAAGCGCAACACACCATTGAGCTAGAAAAGAGCGGCTACATCACGCTCAACCTTGACCATCAAGTGATGGGACTGGGCTCGAACTCATGGGGCAGCGAAGTGCTTGATTCATACCGCGTTTACATGAACGAGTTCCGTTATGGCCTAACACTGATGCCACTTCAAGCAGGCGATTGCAGTGCACAAGCCATGGCAAACCATGATTTCGACAATGCGTTCTTCACTCAACCTAATACTCAAACAGCAAACGAGGCGTAATCCATGATCGTGTTAGACAACTTAGAACAATTCAAAGTCGTGTACCGCGACGGTCGTAAATGGAACCGCTGCGTGGAAGCGATTGAGAACATCGCCAACATCAAAGACGGCGTGATGTATTCGATTGGTGACTCTTTGGTTTACATGATTGAAGACGGCACAAAACAAACCGACCTGTTTGAAGGGAACCGCCGCTACTTCGACGTGCATTACTACCTAGAAGGTCGCGAAACTGTGGAGTTCGCCGACAAATCCGATTTACGCCTAGAGCAAGCATATCGAGATGAAACTGACCGCGAATTTCTCTCAGGTCAAGGTGAGACACGTGAGCTTTGCGAAGGCCAAGTTGCAATTTTTGATAACGATAAAGCGTACCGCTTCCACGGTGACAACCGAGTAAGAAAAGTGGTGCTCAAAGTGACCATCGAAGATGGCTATTTCCTAAATAAATAACGGCTTACAGGCAAGGCCAGACAACGCGTCTGGCCTAACAACAAAATAATTAAATAAACCCAAAGTAATTCAGATCACAGATCAGTTGTCGACCTCAGCATTCCAACGCGATTACGAATAGTATTCGCCCAAGGATGATAAAACGGTCAATAGCACTATCACTGAGTTACGAAGGGAATTGACGTGATTCATCGGAGGACTCTATGTCTGAATCTATGCGCGGCACCATTGGCAAATTCGCCTTGCTGTCGATGACATTTGCGGCGGTATTTAACGTCCGTAACATCGTGAACAACAACATTGAGCTTGGCCTTAGCTCTGCCCCTATCTTCCTTTTCGCGACGATCGTTTACTTCATTCCATTTGTATTCATCATTGCGGAGTTCGTTTCGGCGAACAAAAACTCTGAGTCAGGCATGTACGACTGGCTTAAACAACCACTTGGCTCTAAAGCCGCTTACCTAGGTTCGTTCCTATACTGGTTCGTAAACCTATTCTGGTTTGTGTCTCTGCTACCAAACGTGATTGCTTACGCGTCTTACGCAATGCTTGGTTACGAATACACCTTCTCACCAATGGTGACGTCGGTGATCTCGATTGTTCTGTTCGCAGCGGCGACCCACATTTCAACCAAAGGCGCATCTTGGTTGGGCAAAATTTCTGAGCTGGTTGCTTACGGTGTGTTTGCACTATTCGGCATTTACGTTCTCGGCGCGCTAATGGCATTAGGCGGCGACACTTACACGCCAGCTGAACCAATCACACTAGAGGCAATGAGCCCAACTATTAACTGGGCAACGCTAGGCATTATGTGTTGGATCTTCCAAGCAGCAGGCGGTGCAGAAACCGCAGCGGCTTACTTGAAAGACGTCAAAGGCGGCCAAAAAGCCTTCATCAAAGTGATCATCATGGCGGGCGTCTTGATTGGTACGATGTACGCTATTGGCTCACTTTTGGTGAACGTGTTCGTTCCGCGTGAAGACTTAACCTACGCAGGCGGCATGGTAGAAATCTTTACCGGTATGGCGCAATACTTCGACATTTCAACAGCATTGGTTGGCCGCTTCGTTGGTATCATCTTGTTCATCGCGATGTTTGGCTCAATGATGATGTGGACTGCAGCACCAGTAAAAATTCACTTCTCTGAAATTCCAAAAGGTGTGTACGGCGAGAAAACCACAGAGCTAAACGAACACGGTGTACCTGTGCGTGCAGCATGGTGGCAATTCGCATTCGTTGTGGTGATGCTGATCGTCAACGGCTTTGGTTCAGAATCCGTGCAAGACATGATGAACCAAGCGATCAACCTAACGGCAGGTACGGCGATGCTACCGCCAATCTTCATCATGATTGCGTACTTTGTGTTCCGTCTAAAACACGACGATACACCGCGCGACTTCCGTATGGGTTCACGCAAAGTGGGCATGAGTGTGGTGTCGGTACTGATTGTCATCTTCGTGGTGAGCATGACCGCATCGGCATTCCCTACAGGTGTTGATTTGGTACGTGCGTTCTTCATTAACGTGTTTATGACTGCCGTCTTCTCTGCTCTGGCTTGGTGGTGGATCTCTCGCTTTGAAAAGAAGCAAGCTATCAAACAACAAGCAACGCAAGAAAAGGCGCAAGAGCCAGTAACGCAATCATAAATAAGCGTTAATCCCATCCTTACTCAAAGAGCATCTTCGTGATGCTCTTTTTGCTTTTGTCCTGCTTCCCCTGCAAAACCACCACACTTCAAGCGCATTCTAGGGCGTAATTACATAGCAAAAACCATCATTCCCTCTTCCTATATAAGCGCTCTCAATCCATAAAAACGACAAGTAAAACTTTACTAAATGTCGATCACAATTTAACTATATAGCATTTAATCAAATACCATTTGATCGATAAAATTGATCCCAAGTTTGCAAACGAGCTGATCCTAAAGCCTTTAGAGCACCCCCATATAAATTCAGCCACGTCAGCAAACGATAAATCCTACTCAATTAAGAAGTGATTAAAATGAAGACTTGTTTTACTAAAACTGTTTTGTCCGGATTGATTCTTACCGCTGTCAATGTCCATGCATCTGAAAGCCAAGCTGACCATAGCCCTACTCAACCTCCAAAATCCGACGCAGAAGTCAGCTTCGACTTTTACGGCGAATTAGGCGTTGGTGGCCATGTCGCGTTAGAAGGCGAAAATAAAGGCCGCTACGCAGACGGCACTTACATCGAGGGTGGCCTCGCGGTCCAATACGGTAACTGGTTCGGCCTTGCGTACATGGAAGGTTGGACGGTTCAAGCCGATGATGATGGCAATGCTTGGGCGACAGGCCATGGTTGGGGAGGCTTCGAGGGCGGCTTCAACCGTTTCTATGCTGGCTACCGCACCAATGGCAACACCGAGTTTATGATTGGCCGTATGGACTCTTCTCTGGATGACGTTCAATGGTGGGGCGATGCTACGGTCGAATATGGCTACGTGATCTCCAATACAAGGGACGTGTTCTTGGGCGCTAAGATCCAAAACCTTGAAGGTAAATTCCGCTACAGCATTTCAGCCGCTCCTGAGTCGGATTTCTCTGAAGATGATTCTTGGGTCAACTTTGGTAAATACGACCGCTTCGCTGATCAATGGATCGATAAGAACGCCATGGTTAACGGTTACATCCAATACGACATTGCTGAGCACTTAACGCTTATGGGCGGTGCCGAAGTTCGTAACAACGACGGTGGTGAACTGTTCCTCATTGGTGCGGAATACAAAAACGTTGCCGCGCGTGTATGGCACGACACCGATAAGGGCAACCAAGTTTCAGACGGCAGCGAATCAGGCTTTATGACCAGTGCGTGGTATGAAGCCGCACCGGGTGTCTATCTATCAGCGGCCTACAACTACGCTAACTTTGAATCAGACACCGCTGAAGATGAAATCACTTCTTACATCAATGCCGGCGTGTGGTGGGAATACGCCAGCGGCACATGGGCAACCGCATTTGATAGTCGCTTTGCTGTCGGGGATGACAACGTGACGGGCGATGCTCAAGTTTTCGCAATGCAATATTTCTACTGGTAAACCGAGGAACCAAACATGACTTTACGTAAAACCCTAATTGCTTTAGCCGTTGGTTCAGCGGTGACACTCTCTGGCTGTAATACCGTCACAACTTCTGAAGCACCGTTACAAGCGAGCGAGTTTAAGAATGTAATTGACCGTACAGGCTCTCCAGAATACATGCGCGATTACGACTTTGATGACCACCAGCGTTTTAATCCATTTTTCGATATGGGCGCATGGCACGGACACTTATTGCCTGACAATGCAGAAGGTATGGGTGGCTTTCCTGGCACGGCGCTCCTGACCGAAGAATACATCAACTTTATGGCCAATAATTTTGATCGCTTAAGCGTGTACAAAGATGGCAAAAAAGTCGCCTTCGAAATGGAAGCGTACAGCTTGCCGGGCGCATTGGTGCAAAAGCTAACCTCTGATGATGTCACTGTGGAGATGACTCTGCGCTTTGCTTCTGATCGCACGTCTCTGTTAGAAACCAGCATCACCACAGACGCCCCAGTTGAACTCGTATGGGATGGCCAATTGCTTGAGAAGTACCACGCGAAGGAAGGCAAATCCCAATCAGATAAAACCATTGATGAGCAGTACCCAAATTACAAGCGCACGATCGTCGCGACGGATGACGGTTTAAAAGTGACATTTGGCAAAGTGCGTTCAACGTGGGATCTGCTGACCTCTGGCGAGTCTGAATACCAAATCCATAAGTCCATCGACATGGACACTCAAGTGAATGGTCATCAGTTTACTTCTACGGCGGAAATCGACGGTTCAACCACGATTTACACCACCTACTCTCATGTCTTAACCGCAAAAGAAAACCAAGCTGAACAAGCGAAGATTCAAGACATTTTGGCAAATCCAGAAGCTTACCTTTCGGCTTCTGAGCAGCGTTGGGAAGACTATCTAGCCAAAGGTTTAACCAACCCACACGCCACACCAGAGCAAGAACGCGTGGCGGTGAAATCGATGGAAACCTTGAACGGTAACTGGCGCGGTGTCGCAGGCGCGATGAAGTTTGATTCGGTAACCCCATCCGTGACCGCTCGTTGGTTCTCAGGTAACCAAACTTGGCCTTGGGACACATGGAAGCAAGCTTATGCGATGGCGCACTTCAACCCAGATGTCGCGAAAGACAACATTCGTGCGATGTTCGCTTATCAAATTCAAGCAGACGATCCTGTTCGCCCTTGGGATGAGGGTTATGTGCCGGATCTATTGGCTTACAACTTAAGCCCTGAACGTGGCGGCGACGGAGGCAACTGGAACGAACGTAATACCAAACCAAGCCTTGCTGCGTGGGCGGTAATGGAGGTGTACAAAACCACCGGCGATAAGGCATGGATCGAAGAAATGTATCCGAAGCTTGTGGCGTACCACAACTGGTGGTTGCGTAACCGCGATAACAACGGCAACGGCGTTCCTGAATACGGCGCTGCGGTAGACAAAGCGCACAACACGCCAGAAGGTGAAATGTACTTTACGGTGGTTCGCGGCGAAGAGCATGAAACGGTGGTGGGTAAGAAAGCGCTGGCGAAAGTGATGGCAGAGGGTAATTACGATTACATCGAAAGCCCAGCACAAACCGCCGCTTCTTGGGAATCTGGCCGTGATGACGCAGCGGTATTTGGCTTCATCGATAAAGAACAGCTGGATACTTACGTTGCCAAAGGCGGTAAGCGCAGCGATTGGGATGTGGAATTTGCGCAGAACCGCGCTGAAGACGGCACCTTACTGGGTTACTCGCTGCTACAAGAATCCGTCGACCAAGCGAGCTACATGTACAGCGATAACCAATATCTGGCTGAAATGGCGGACATGTTAGGCAAAGAAGACGAAGCAAAAGACTTCCGAGCGAAGGCTAAACATCTAGCGAACTACATCAACACTTGTATGTTCGATGAGTCAACGGGCTTCTTCTACGACATTCGCATCGAAGATAAACCACTCGCAAATGGCTGTGCAGGCAAACCGATTGTCGAGCGCGGTATGGGACCTGAAGGTTGGTCGCCACTGTTTAATGGTGCGGCGACTCAAGCCCATGCCGATTCCGTCGTAAAAGTGATGAAAGACAGCAATGAGTTCAACACGTATGTGCCACTGGGTACGGCTGCACTCTCCAACCCTGCCTTCGGCCCTGACATTTATTGGCGTGGGCGCGTATGGGTCGATCAGTTCTACTTCGGCTTGAAAGGCATGGACAGATATGGCTATCGTGACGACGCCATTGAAATGGCAACGGCCTTCTTCCAGCATGCGGACGGCCTAGTGCAAGATGGCCCGATTCGTGAGAACTACAACCCACTGACGGGCGATCAACAAGGCGCACCAAACTTCTCATGGAGCGCGGCGCACCTATACATGCTGTACAACGACTTCTTCACTGAGTAGAAATCAGTCGTCAATTACAGGGAGCCTTCGTTGCTCCCTGTAATCAATTCTGCCACCAGCTGACGCAGCCAAATCCCTTTATCCTCGTTGTTACGGCTGGTATGCCACAACATGGCGATATCAAAATCCGCTACCGCAATCGGCGGCTGGACGCTCACCAAATCGTCCGAGAACCCTTCCGCTTGCGCCATTTTCTCCGGCACAATCGCAACCAACTCACGCTGTTTAAGCAAGTTTCGAATTGTCAGGAAGTTACGTGAAGCAACGGTGACTTTTCGGCTCAAGCCATGCTCAGCAAGCTTTTTGTCTACTTGTGTACTCAAGCTACCATCAGGGCTCACGAGGGCTTGTTCAATATTGGCAAAAACGTGAATCGACAATTGTGTTTCGCCTTTCAACACTCGCTTATCACACAGACATACGTGCTTTTCTGTGTAGAGGTACTGGCTCTCAAAGTTATCGTCGAGCACTGGCATACTGCCGATGATGACATCTAGCTTATCGTGCTCCGTGATCGCCACATAATTGCTGCGGTTGACGTTAATAAAACTGATTTGGGCTTCTGGCGCACGCTTACGGATTTCATCATAAAGCAGTGGGGCGAAGATAAACTCGGCGTAGTCGGTTAACCCTATGCGGCACACGCCGGCGTAGTTTTCTGGTTGGAAAGCGGACTTCGTCAGTAAGTCTTTGGCAATCGAGTCCAATAAATGATGCACCGTCGGCGCAATATGATGCGCGTGCTCGGTTGGGTCCATCTTATGACCTTTACGCTCAAACAATGGGTCATCAAACAACACGCGCAAACGCGACAAGCTGTGGCTCATAGCAGACTGACTGACAAAGCTTTTCTCGGCCGCCAAACTCACACTGCGATAGCGATATAGGTAAGAAAAGGTCACCAACAGATTTAAGTCGATATTGCGCCACTGGATGTCATCTTTCACAGAACAAACCTCATCCCATTTCATTCATAGATGAAATTAAAACTATTAATTTGAGTCATCTTAGTACATTTCTTACAGTAGATGCAGTTTTATTGGAGATTTAACAGGCTCAACATGTTTACCATTTTTAAAACCTTTTTTTGGCTTGGTTGGATCAGTTTCGGTGGCCCTGCGGCGCACATCGGTTACTTCCGCCAAACGTTCGTTGAAAAGCTCAAATGGATTGATGACAGCGAATACGCACAGATCGTGGCTTTGAGCCAATTCTTGCCGGGCCCTGGTTCTAGCCAAGTTGGCTTTGCTCTGGGTTACAAACGCGGAGGCTTAGGCGGCGCATGCATGGCGTTTCTTGGCTTCACGCTGCCTTCCGTGATCATCATGTTGGCGCTTGCGATGGTAAGCAGCCAGATCACCGATACGGCGCTGTTCCAAAACATTGTTCACGGCTTGAAGTTGCTTGCGGTCGTTGTGGTGGCGGATGCGACTTGGGGAATGTACAAAAACTTCTGTCAAAGCAAACTAACTGCCGGCTTGTGTGTGGCAACCGCGATTGCGTTATTGGTTGCACCGAGTATCGCAACTCAAATGCTGGTGCTTGTAGTAGCGGGCTTGATTGGCACTCAATATCTTAAGAAAGAATCCGCAGCGCCTGCCGAACCTTTTAAACCAACCGTTGCACCATTGGCACTGTTCGCAGTACTTCTAGTTGGTTTGCCGTTTGTGGCTCATACCCTGCCGATGCTTGGGCTATTTAGCGACTTCTTCCAAGCGGGTAGCTTAGTGTTCGGTGGCGGTCACGTGGTACTTCCGCTATTGCAAAACATCGTTGGCGATCAACTCAGCCAAGACGCGTTCCTAACGGGCTACGCCGCAGCGCAAGCAGTACCGGGACCGATGTTTACCTTCGCAACTTACATTGGTTACGAGCTGTCTGATGCACCTATCCTAGGCGCGCTAGTTGCAACATTAGGGGTGTTCTTA
Organism: Vibrio sp. HENC-03; assembly: GCF_000305755.2. Lineage (NCBI taxonomy): Bacteria > Pseudomonadati > Pseudomonadota > Gammaproteobacteria > Vibrionales > Vibrionaceae > Vibrio > Vibrio sp. HENC-03. The sequence continues at coordinate 172,638 of NZ_JH976128.1, forward strand.
CCGGGCTTCTTATTGCTGCTTGGCGTGCTAAAGAACTGGCAAGCGCTGGCTGGTAAACCTGCAGTATCAGGTGCAATCAACGGCGTAAACGCATCGGTCGTTGGTTTGCTATTAGCAGCACTTTACCAACCGGTATTCAGCAGCGCTGTCGTTGCCCCAATTGATATCGCTCTTGTGATAGCTGGCTTCTACCTACATAAGAAACTTAACTTGTCGGTGCTTTGGATGATTGTGTTCTTTGTCGCGGCAGGTATTGTGACTGGCATGATGTAAGTTATTTCGCTTACGCCTCGTTATCCAACAGCAAACAAGTCATCCAACCAGAAACAACGGGCACTTCAACACGAGTGCCCGTTTTCTCAACTACGCTTATATAAGGTGGGGAAAATCAGGGTGATGGATCATCGATGGCGCAAGATAATAATTACGAATTGCCACTTAACTGGCAGCAAAAAGTGTCGCTTTGGTTTGGTGAGTTAAAGGTACACCTACTCAAAGACAAGGTTCTTTATTTATACTGTGCAGTCACGACTGTTGTTATCTATTCGCTTTCCCTCTACTTTCAATCCCCCATTCGCTATTCACTGACGACCTATTTAGAAACGATTGGCACCGCGTGCTACATCACCTTTTTAATGTGGTGTACCTATTATTACTTCTACCTCATAGTTCAAAAAGAGAAGTCTCCCACTAAACAGTTTCTTCGAAAGCTGGCACAGATTTTTTTTCCGCTAAATCGCACGATTGCAGTCGCGACGTTGGTCTTGATGTTGACCCTGGTGTTTTCAAACCACACCTTTTTGAAATCGCTGATCCCTATTCTGCACCCATTTAGTTTCGATGAAGCCTTTATCAATCTCGACCGCGTATTGCATTTTGGCGTCGACCCTTGGGTTATCACCCACTCTCTATTTCCCGGAGCTTGGTCCTCATTTGTGTTGAACATGGCTTACAACGCTTGGTTTTTCCTGATGTGGGGGATGCTGATTTTCTTCCTGATATACAAAAAATGCCCCCAACTTAGGCAGCAGTTTCTGCTTTCCTTCGTCCTATCTTGGATGGTGATTGGATTCTTTTTTGCCACCTTACTTTCTTCGGTTGGACCTTGTTATGTCGAGCCTTTATCAGAGAACAATTACTTCTCTCCTCTCATGGAGACATTAAGAGCACAAAACCAATACTTGCTAGACATAGAAATTGGGCAACTGTGGGCGCTCGCGACACAAGAACACCTGTGGCATGACTATATTGAGCAAGCCAATAGCATTGGTTCCGGAATTTCTGCGATGCCAAGTATGCACGTATCCATCGCTGTACTAATCGCACTGAGCATTTACCGTCTGAACAAAATCGCCGGTTACGTTGCATACTTTTTTGCGCTAATCATTCAAATCGGTTCGGTTCATTTAGCATGGCATTACGCGATTGATGGGTATTTCGCGACCGTCTTAACCATACTGATCTGGAAAGGCGTCGGTTACCTTATTCACCGCTACCCTTCAGCGTTTCCTTGAGAGACCACCAAGTAAGAAATCGAGAAATTAGATACAAATAAAGCCACTCACCCGAGGTGCGGCCTATGACACAAGAAAGTAATTACAAACCTCAAAGAGAAGCCCTCGATAAAGTCTATCAGTGGTGTGTATTACTCAAAATTGAGATCATAAAAGACCGATTTCTCTATCTGTATTGCTTACTCACAACCTCGGCTATTTATGCCCTAACGCTGTACTATTCGTTTCCGTTTCAGTATTCCGTTAACACCTATTTCCACACTCTATACCTTGCGACGTATTCTGCTTTTCTTATTTGGTGTACTTATTACTACCTGTATTTACTTTATAAGAAAGAAAAGCGACCAACGAAGCGCTTTCTATTGAAGTTGAAGTCGATACTTCTTCCTCTCCACCAAACTGTTGCTGTCATCCTATTGTTCCTCACGCTTGGCGTGGTTTTCGCAAACTACACCTTCCTTAAGTTCATCATTCCTGTCATCAACCCCTATGAGTTCGACCATGCGCTAGCAGAACTGGATAGAGTGCTGCACCTTGGTTTGGATCCATGGTTAATTACTCACTATGTCTTTTCATCACCTTGGGCTTCACTGCTGCTCAATACCGCCTACAACTTGTGGTTCTTTATCATGTGGGGCGTGTTGTTTTTCTTTCTCATATACAAGCGTCAACCTGTCTTAAGGTTCCAGTTTTTAATTACGTTCTTACTGACCTGGATGCTGTTAGGAAGTGTCACCGCGACCCTCTTTTCTTCGGTTGGGCCGTGCTACCTAGAGTTGTTAACCGGAGATCAGCAATTTGCCCCTCTTATGGATACACTCAACGCACAAAGCCAATATTTAGAAGGCTACGGAGGGCTATCATTATGGGCATTGAATACGCAAAACTACTTGTGGCAAGCCTATGAGAATCAACAGAATGGTCTAGGTGCTGGGATTTCAGCGCTACCAAGTATGCATGTCTCTATCGCGATTTTGGTTGCTTTAAGCCTTTACCGATTAAATAAAACCGCCGGCTATCTTGCGTACGCATTTGCCGCGCTCATTCAAATCGGCTCAGTACATCTTGCATGGCATTACGCTGTGGATGGTTATGTTTCGATTATATTGACCGTCTTATTGTGGAAACTCGTGGGTAGGTTTATTGCCCGTTTTCCTCAGTGGTTCAATTAAGATCGCGATGTAAAAAAGCCACTCTTATCAACAAGAGTGGCTTTCATTATTATGACCGTAGTAGAGAGATGTTTATTGAAGAAAAGCAGTTGAGGTGTCTTTCTGCTCTCTCACCATAGACAGTGCACGCTCTAGGTTCTTATTAGCAAGTTCATAGTAAGCCGGATTTTTATCGATAGCCTGTTGCAAGTAAGGAATGGCCTCATCTGGTTTTCCTTGCAAGATCAGGAAGTAACCCACGTTGTTTAATGCTTCTGGTTCCGTCATATGACGAGTAAAAATATTGAGAGCTTGGCGAGGTTGATCTTTTGCAAGCGCAATCAAACCTAAGTTGTTAATCGCTCTTTCATTGCTAGGCTGCAAACCCAATGCGGCTTGAGTGAAGTGCGTTGCCTTCGAGTATTGTTTTTCCATGTAGTAGGAATAACCCAGACTCACTAGTGCATTCACGTTTCTCGACTCTATATCTAGCGCTTTTCTGAAAAGTGTTTGTGCAAGTTCGTGATCACCTCGAATATCGTACAGCACGCCTAAACCGGAATACGCAGCGACAGGCGAGTTCTCATCGTAGCGATAAGTCGCAATGTTTTCTTTAGAGACATTATCTTTCGTGATGTTGGGATCTCCTCCGAGGCGAGTTTGATCGGCATTCAGTGCACGTAAGTAGTAACTGCGCCCAGCCTCTCTGTCTCCACGTTTGGTGTAGAGCGTACCTAGCTCTTCTAGTGAACCGATGTTATCTGGATTCTCTGCCAATGATGCTCTAAACGATTTATCTGCCAACTCTTGGTTGTCGCGAGCAAGGTGGATTCGGCCAACGGTGTAGAGTGTTTTATCTTTATGCTTCGCGTTTGGAAAAGAAAGGGAGCGGATGTATTCATATAACGCCAAGTCGGCATTCTTATTACTCAAAGCGATATCGCCTCGAGAAATCGCTTCTTCCTCTGTTTTTGGTGGTTCATCATTGGTGAGGGACTCTACGGGTTTACCCGAGTAAAGTTCCGAATTGAAGTCCGACGACGTATCTGTTGTTGAACATGCGGTAAGCAACAACAACGAAATTATGGCAAATCTCTTAATCCACATAACAAATCCCTTTTCTGCTTTTATTTAAATGCTTCAGCCAGTGAAATCAGCGCTGGACCAATTGCCACAATAAAAAAGCATGGCCAAATAAACAGCACCATTGGAAACATCATTTTCACTGGGATTTTTGCAGCCATCTCTTCCGCTGCTTGTTGGCGCTTATCCCTGTAATCTTCCGTGTATTCGCGTAGGGAGTTGACTAAGCTCCCCCCAATTTTTGATGCATGGCTTAGCATACTCACTAGCCCCATCAATTCGTCTAAACCTGTGCGATAAACCAGTTCTCGAAGCGCTTCTGGCATGGGTTTACCAGCCTGAATTTTGTTACACACTGTATCCACTTCGTCAGCCAATTCAGGATGAGATATCACAAGCTCATCGGCAACGCGACGCAATGCCGCATTAAAACCAAGACCAGACTCCGTACAAACCACCAGCAAATCCAGCATATCTGGAACCCCGGCACGAATCGCTCTTTGACGCTTATCAATCATGCGGCGAAGAATGAAGTCAGGGAGCACTAGGCCAACAAACACAGCTAATGCCATAAAAGTATAGAGGTATTTCGATTCAGGAATCGTCAAATAAACCAAGGTAGCAACCATAACCCCGATGATGGTTGTCACGGACTTAATGGCATAAAACATCGATAGCGAGTTACTTTGATGAAAACCCGCATGCATTAATTTATTGCGTGTTGTTTGGCGCTCTTTTTCGCTGGTTGGCGAAGTGAGTGGAGCAAGAGACTCTAGTGTGTCTGCGACTTTACTATTGGCAGAGACCTTTTCCCTTTTATCACCAGACAACTCCGCGAGCTTGCGTTTAACTGGTGAATTCACCCCTAAAGCAATAGAGCCGATGGTCATTACCACAAGAATCGTCGTAATGAGGATCAGAGCAAACAACAACGTCTCTTGATTAATTGCAAGACCGGCCAACCATGCTTGGATGCTTTCTGTATTCATAGTTACACCTCAATGTTGACGATCTTGCGAATCCAAATAGTGCCAACAAACAAGGACACCATCCCTCCCACAATCATCTTGACGCCCATTGGTGTGGTATGGAGCAGTTCAATGTATTCGGGACGAACCAATGAAATGATGACGTAGAGTCCAAATGGCGCGAGCACGAGCACCCACGCAGACATACGAGACTCAGCAGAAATCGTTTTGATTTTTCGTGCTAATTTGAAGCGAGCTCGTAAGATTTGGGAAAGCTTTTCAATGTTCTCAACTAAGTTACCACCCGTTTCTTTTTGCAACAGAACGGCACTTGAGAACGCGAGCATAGACACCGTAGGTGTACGCTCTGACATTTGCATGATGGCGAGTCTTAAATCATAGCCATAGTTAAGCATGTTGAAGGTGTTGAGAAACTCTGGCCCTAATGGTGCACTCATTTCGTTCCCTACCTCACCAAATGCTTGAGTGATGGGCTGACCAGCTTGGAGAACACGCTTAATGATGTCGAGCGCTTCAGGTAATTGCTCCTCAAACTTCATCAAACGATCGGCAATCATTTTTTGTAAATAGAAATAGATAGCGACCCAGCAGGCAACCGTCACCCCGACGCACATGTACCATTCTTGACCAAAGATAAAGATCACTAACCCAACCGCAACCCCAGCAAGAAAAGATAAGAACAGAAATCGGGTAAACCCCATTGAGATGCCAGCCAGCTCAAGCTTTTTCTTCAATCCATCAAAGAGGCTGAAATTCACCAACCATCGCTCTAGGGGAGAAAGGTGCTTGAGTGAATTCTCTCTAAGAAGAGAAATGCTCTCTTGGTCTATGTGTTTGTGGCTATCTTGAATCCTCTGTATCAGTTGCTTGTGTTTTACTTTTTTACCAGCAGAAGGAAGAATTAACGCTTGGCTAATAAAGAATACCGACAAAAACAACAGCACAAGGAAAAGTGGGAATTGGCTTTCCATAGCACACTCTCCTAACGGGCTTTTTCGTTAAAGATTTCAAATGGTACGTCTAAGCCTCGTTTAACAAGATGGTCATGACAACTAGGCACAATGCCTGTGGCTTCATAGTCACCAATAACATTGCCCTCTTTGTCTACCCCTCGTCGACGGAAGGTGAAGATCTCAGACATGGTGATCACCTCCCCTTCCATGCCATTAATTTCCTGCAAACTGACCATACGGCGCTTACCATCTTCCTGACGTTCCATTTGAACAACGATGTTTATCGCGGAAGCAATCTGCGCTCTTAAATTTTTTGTCGACACGTTCCAACCTGCCATGGAGAACATGTTTTCAATTCGGCTCAACGCATCTCGCGGTGTATTCGCGTGAATCGTGGCAAGAGAACCATCATGACCTGTGTTCATTGCAGACAGCATGTCCACGGCCTCAGATCCACGCACCTCACCAATCACAATTCGGTCGGGACGCATACGTAATGAGTTCTTCACCAGATCTCGCTGAGAGATCTCCCCCTTGCCTTCGATGTTCGATGGTCGTGTTTCTAGTCGGATGATGTGTGGTTGTTGTAATTGAAGCTCCGCAGAGTCCTCAATGGTGACGATACGTTGGTCACTTGGAATAAAACCAGAAAGAATATTGAGTGTGGTGGTTTTACCTGAACCCGTACCACCAGAGATAAGGATGTTCATTTCCCCGACAACCGCGGCATTCAGAAACTTACCCATTTCTGGTGACAGGGAGTTAAGCTCTAGTAGGTTGTCCATATTGAGTCGTTCGACAGCAAAACGACGAATCGACACCGATGGCCCATCAATGGCTAGAGGTGGAATAATCGCATTAAAGCGCGAGCCGTCTTTCAAACGCGCATCTACCATAGGTGATGCTTCATCGATACGACGCCCAACTTGGCTAACAATGCGGTCAATAATGTTGCGCAGATGGCGCTCATCTAAAAAGGTGTGTGGCGTTTTTTCCAATTTACCAAAACGCTCTACGTAGATGTTCTTAGGTCCGTTTACGAGAATATCGGAGATGGTAGGATCATCCAGAAGAGGTTCTAAAGGACCAAGGCCAAACACTTCATCTTCAATCTGATGGATGACGCGATTACGCGCTTCTGAGCTCAAAGGGTGCGTCTGATCTTCAGCAATCAGTTGAACTACCGCCTCTCGTAACTCTTCTTTTGCTCTGTCTTCTTGTAAGTGGGACAACAGCCCGAGATCGAGCGTATCAAGCAATTTTTTGTGGTAGTAATGCTTGATTGAGAGATCTTGTTCCAGCTGTTTTTTCTGTTCTTCAATCGCTTTCAGTTTAGCTTCAACCGGAGATAAGGTCGCTTTTTCAGAGTGAGTCTCAACGTGTTCTGTACGACTTAACTCATCCACTTTTGATTCTTGGTCTTTTGCCTCATCGGTATTGTGAAACGCACTTCCGACGCTTTTTCTTTTGAAAAACATGACTCCCCCTTATTAAGAAAAAAATTTCTTAATCCAACTTTGATTTTCCTTGGTTGGGCTTTCCAATAAATGTGAGATTTCAGCCAAAGAAGCTTTTATCGCACTATTTTTCTTAGATTGAACAATTGGGTTACCTAAATTTGCACTCTCGATTGCAATAGCAAAATTATTTGGAACTAAATGAATAGAGTGCCCACCAACAGCGCTTTCAATATCTTTTAATGAAATGGTCGATTTTTTCTCAAAGCGATTCACAATAAGTTCGACCTGATGATTATTTAAACCATAGTCCAGTTCTAAGGTTCTCACGTAATTTACTGCGTGTTTTACTGACGTGACGTTCTGCTGCATGACCAAAAATATATGGGTAGCTGGCGAAACAACTTTTTGGAATACATGTTCAATCCCATGGGACATATCTACAATAATATGTGAATAAAACTGTCGAAGAATAGGTAATAACTTGCTGACTTCATTCGCATAGTTGTAATTACCTTGTAAGTTTCCTTGATCAAAACACAAGTAATTAAGTCCAGATGGATGCTTGTAAACAAGCCCCTCTAACGACAATTCATCGAGGTCATTAACCGAGTCGATAACATCATTGATGTTGTATTTTGGCTTACAGTTTAAATAGTCTGCCGCATCACTAAATTGCATGTCCAAATCGATGAGCAACACATTGCTCTTGGCATAACTAGACAACTCAATCGCAGTATTAAGCGCCAGTGTCGTTGCGCCTGAGCCGCCTTTTGTGTTGATAAACAAGGTCAGGTCACCCATCTTCTTGTTATAGACTTTTTCTTCTGCCGTTGATTTGAGTAGCGGATACAGCTCGCCTAAGTCCGCCGAACGTGAAAAGTGGTCCGTTGCTCCAAGGCGTAATGCCATCTTGAGGGACGCTGTATCAGCTTCATCACCAAAGACGATCAATGCGGTATGGTTGTGCTGCAAATTACTGTCACTGGAGTACACATGTGCGACTTTTTGCGCCCAGTTATCCCCTGTTTCAATATAAATAAGATCTGGAATTTGTTTATTTCTCACCAAATCGACGTTAAATAAGTCAAGTTCTATCCATTCAACATTGACATTGACACATTGAGACAGCTCATTGGTTAAATGTAGCTTAAAATTTGACGTAGAATATACGACCCAAACAATCAAGTTTGTTTTAAGGTTTTTATAGTTTTCATTATTCATTTTCACTGGTTTCAGCATACTGCTACTCCATCAGCAATTTTCTATATCGTCCGTTCCTGCACCTTCCGGTCTTAACACCCCTAAACTTTCGGCTGGTAATATGGTTTCAAACGCAGGTGTTGTCCCTACTGCATTAATTAAAGCAGCCAAAACAAAAAACTGGAAAGTGTAATTTACGGCTCG
>NZ_JH976128.1:181216-277082 GCF_000305755.2 Vibrio sp. HENC-03
GCGCGAACGTATTTTATTTGTGAAAATTGAGCGCCTAGTACAGAGTCATCAGCGGGTGGGGTAGATAAAAAGCCAGACACATCGACATTCGCCCCTGTGGCATCGAGGTAAGTGATTTCTAAATTATTCGCACTAAATCCAGAGGGGTACAGATCTGATACTGCGGGTAAGTTAGGAATATCATCCCGATCTGCGATGTAACATACCGTCGCTAATCTGGCAGCTCGACGCGTCACTTCATTGACCATCTGAACAGAAAAGAAGTACACCGCAAACTCCATGATCAGAAAGAGCACTAATATGACGGCCAATGCGATAAGAGAGAACTCTACTTGGGTAACACCTTTTTGCTTAAAGCGATTTATGATCATGGCCCTGTCCTCATCGTCGTTGTTGCACCGATACTGAACTGCAATGATTGACCGGAGAACGGTAAGCTAGAAAAGATAGGGACATAATTGTAAGTCGCAGAAAGTGTCACGACCTTGTTGGCCAATGTAGGCTGCGTAATCGTAATGTCACCGACGGATATATGATCGATGATCGGCGTCGTACTCGCTGTTGGGCTGCCGTAAACGACGACATTTTTAATGCTCGTTTCATCGGCTATGGCGTCAAAAGTTAGCGTGCCATACGTGTCGACAACCGCATAACGAGCACCATTTTGTAGTGCTTTATTAACCTCAGTGTATTGAATAAAAGCTCGACACACATCAATCACCAGCACAGTAAGCATCAGCAATATTGGCAGCGCCACAATAAACTCAACGATCGCGAGGCCCGCTTGTTTTTTTTGCTTAATAGTTTTATTCAACATATCAAGATGCCCCGCTAAACGGATCTTTGTAGAGTTGGATGCGATAGAAGCCTTTGTCTGTCGGATCAACACCAGTAGAGCCGTTATTGATTAAGCAATCATATAAGAACTGCCCAAATACTGAGGATTGTCCTGAGTTACTCACTTTCTGTAATAAGAAGAAACAGCCAAATCCCAAAACATCAAAGTCAGTTTTACCTGTCGACTCGGTGCAGTTGACAATAGGAATGCGCAAAATACGACGTCCATTTAATCCGCCATCACCCATGTAACTCGAAGTATCACACGGAGACGACCCACCACTACATGCACTAAGCTCTTGTAAGTAATTTGCGTAATACAAATTACCGGCATAAGTCTCATCCGTTGCCGCTAATACGTCGGGCTCTCGTACATACTTATCCGGCAAAACGGTACCATCATTTTTGATCGGCCCAGAAAAGTCGTTCAGCCGAACATTTAAACCTTGAGCGACAGGACCAGCACTATTACCAGGTTTGGTTGTTACCGTATCGCCTATTGCAGCGCAACCGTTATATGCACCGGACAAAGCATCTCTCACTAATGCGGCACCGCTGTTGCCTGTTCCCTGACCAAAATCCAATAGTTGGAAGTTACCGGGCCCCATGTCTGTATTGTTCTGGTCTCCGACTTTTAGTTCATGTACCAAAGATGGATCCGTGTCCACATTAGGATCATAGTTAGCAGGTTTATATCCCCATGCATCTTCTGCACTGCCTGTCGGCTCACCGCACATGGCGATCGGCGTCAGGTTGCATGACTGGGTAAACCCTGCACTTCGCCCTGCCATTGCACTTGCCGAAATGTTTTTGTTAATCCCAAACACACCACTCAAAAACTGTGTCAATCCAATCTCGGTAACAGCAACACGAACGTAGATATCATAAGCGCCAGCAGGAGCAGTAAAACTCGCAGCGTCAACAAACGTCGTTCTATCAAGTGAGAAAGTTATGGATGTATTACTGTCATCAAACACCAGTTCTGAGTTACCGGACGAAGCACTAATACCGTTCAATGTGGCAGTTGCAACGGCCTCTGCCGCTACCACGTCGCCATTTTCATCTGCGGCAACCGCGCCAGCCAATGCCGCTGCATCAACGGCATTTTGAAGACGCGTTTTATTTAGGACTTGGTGGTTAAGGTCAATACCAAACGCCGCCACGCCCAATAGGATCAGCAATACCATGCTGATCAGCACCAAGGTAATCCCTTTTTGGGCTCGTCTTGTTGCCCTTTGCATTTTCCGTCGCATAGCCCCTCCTAAGTGAATAAATCACTTAATCATCTTTGGCTACCCCATTATTGTCGTATACCTCTAAACTCGTTTGCGTACGTTGTCCGCTACCTTCTGGTAAATATCCCAAATTCTCATACCAAGCTTCTGGATTAAGAGTTTGCTCTGCACGCAATTGACTGACAGAGATACCAAGCTCAGGGTCATTCGCACAGCCAAACAAGCCGAATGAAGTGAAACAAATGGTCATTATCATTATGTTTTTCATCTTATTCTCCACTTATAAGCTGTGCCCAAATTTGCCCTCAGAGCCACCATCTGACGAACCAAACTGATCGAAACTTTCAAACGTTTCTTCTTCTCTTATGTCGTTGAGTTGGTATCGGTCGAAATCCAACTCAGCACCTTTACCTAACAAATAAAACTCAACATCGTTAGGGCTTACAAAACCATCGGTCGGCAAGGTAATACGACGACGGTCAATAGGTGTTGCAAGTCTTGGAGTAACTAGGATAACGAGTTCGGTTTCACCAGAAGTGAACTCTTCACTCTTAAATAGTCGGCCAAGTACCGGTAAATCACTCGCTCCCGGAATACCATCGGCAACATTACGTGCGTTCTCACTCAATAAGCCCGCAATACCGATCGTCTGCCCGTCAGCAAGCTCGATGGTGGTTCCTGCACTTCGTTTTGTAATCGGTGGGATGAAAAAGGTCGCATTCACTTCATTAGGATTGAAGGTCAATACACCAGAGTTGGAGATTTCACTGACGTTGACGTTCATCTTTAGATTGATGCGCTTATCACTCAAGATGTACGGAACAAAGTCCAGTTGTACACCGTACTCTTTGTAGTCAATGGTAATACCATCTTCGTTTGGCACAGGGATTGGGAACTCACCACCAGCAACAAACTCAGCTTGGGTTCCGCTCAGAGCCGTCAAGCTTGGCTCGGCAAGGACTTTTGCTACACCGTTTTGACGCGCAACGTCTAACGCGAAGGTAAACAGTGTATTACTGTCGATAAAGGAACCGAGGAAACCAAAATCATCCACTGCAGGCACATTTAGAATTGGCCCAATATTGTCGATGCCACCACCAGCGGTAGTTGCCCCCCAAGTGAAGTCTCCGCTTTTCTGGAAGAAGTGGAAGTTCGAATCAAAGCGACGTACTAACGTGCGCTGCACTTCGGCAACCGTGACTTCTAGAGTAACCTGTTGCGCGCCACCAATGTTCAAGAGGTTAATGACCATGCTGTCGTCTCTTGAATCGTCTTCCCCTTCATCCGCAGCATCGCCTGCGGCAAAGGTTTCAGCAATCTTAACGGCGGTATCCATGTTTTGCTGAGTGCTGACCAAACCTCTTAACACGACTTTTTCTTGGGCGCTGTGCACCTCAATACTTTCATCTGGTAAGAATTGATAAAGTTTGGATTTTAGGGTGTTTAAGTCGTGAGTGACTTCAACGTTAAACTGCTCAATTAAGCGGCCTCGACTGTCCCAAACAGACACATTGGTTGTTCCAAGCTTTTTGCCCACCAAGAACAACTCATTGGAACGCAGCACAATAATATCCAGAACTTCCGGATCCCCTAACGTCACTTTTTTCGCTTTACCCGAAATAATCAATTGTGTTGATTGGTGGTGTGCAACGCTAACTAACTTCCCTGACTGCGCAGGCGCTGCATTTACAGACAAGCTGACAAAAAGTAACTGGCTAATGAGTAATATTATTCTTTTCATAAGTCACCTAATTACTGACTCGGACATTCGATGCCTGAGATCCCTTAATAATGGTCACACTAGGTCGAGGTGTATATTTGCGTGCAACAGGTGGTTTATCGACTTCATGAGGGTTACGTAATGCAAGTTGAATCTTGCCTTTACTGTTCTCCGATAAGAGTTTTTCCGCTTCTTTTGGTGTGACTTCTAACGTCACTGCTCGAACAATAACTGGCTTGTTATCGTTGGTTTTTGCGGTTTGGTCGACGGCCAGTACTTTAATATTTTTGAGCACGGTTTTAGTCGAAGCACTTTTCCCCTTACCCGAGCTGATGGTATTGAGGATATCGACCTTGTTACCCGGAAGTAGGAAACCAGCCACACCAATAACGTCGTTAACACGAATGGTAATCGCACGTTTGTTTTCAGGGATCAGGGCTGCTAATGTCGCCCCTTCACCAGGTAATGCAAGTCGGTTTGGGTTCACCATTTCACCGGAGTAGATGGTGTTGGCAACAATACGCCCCAACGCTTGCTCAGAGACTTTTAAGGTATCTTCTTCAATCCACTCCACTTCCATTAACTTGGTCGTGAGGTGTTTTTCTTCTAAAACCGTTCCTGGCTCCAGCTCCATCGCAGCCACTAATACTGGGTGCCTTTCTATCTCTTCAAGCTCTACTGTTGGTTGGTTTTGCCCATCAACCCACTGCTTTGCAATCAAAACAGCCGCAAGACCAAACACAATGGAGAGCAGTAATAGCATGACAACTTGCGTCTTACTCATAACGAAATCTCCCTATTCATCCACTGTAAAATACAGCGCCCAAGCACGGGTTAGTGTGTCTGCAGAGACAAGCTTCTTTTTGTCTTCAAACACTAAAATATCGCGGCTTATCCCTAGCAAATCTTTTGGCAAACATGGAAAGAAAGGGACGTTGTTGTCGCGGTGCAACTGATGTAACTGGTCGAAAAAATCTGGGGCAAGCGCCATTTTCAAGTCGCCGGACAAACTCAACCATAGCGCCTTGTAGTCCTCAGGGCTCAAAGGGCTAAACTCGATTTTGTATCCTAGACGACGTAAAAAGGCGGGATCGGCTAACTGGCTCGGGGCAAAGTTGGATGAGAATGCTAATGTCAGCATAAATGGAACCGTGATCTGCTGCCCATTGGGTAGTGCCAAGTGATCGAACAAGTATTCCATCGGCACTATCCAGCGGTTTAGCAATGCATCGACGGGCATTGCCTGACGCCCCAAGTCGTCAATGACCAAAATGCCGTTGTTTGCCATCATTTGCAGAGGCGCATTCCAGACTCGGTTGTGCTCACTGTGGTTGACTTCCAACATATCCATGGTCAGCTCACCACCAACCTGAATATTTGGGCGTTCACACAAAACCCAGCGTTTGTCATAGTGGGTTTCAAGCTTAACAAACACTTTAGAATGGGAGTTGTCCAATCGACGATGGTGCTGCTCAGAAAACACTTTGATGATGTTCCCATCAGCATAAACCGCATAAGGAATGAACACAGACGTGCTCATTGCGTTGAGCACTCTTGCCGCAACGTAACTTTTACCCGTGCCGGCATGGCCGTAGAGTAACATTGCTCGGCCAGAGTTAATGGCAGGTCCTAAAATAGGAATCAACCGCTCAGAGCCAAAAACATCACTAAGAGCGCGTTCAACATCCACACGAGTAATAGGATGCTTGCGGAGATCTTGCCCTTCCACCACTTCCCAGTACTCTTCCAAAGAAACAGGAATAGGGCCAACGTAGGCATCTTTACGAAATGCAATATCGGCTTCCGCTAAACCAAGCTCAGTCAGGCTGTATCGAACGTTAGTGTAAGAGCTAGACAATTTTTCTGCTGTCGGCTGATACACTTCAACCCAACTGCGTTTTCTCAGCTGTGCTAACGCTAAATCGACGATCGTAGAGACGACTCCCAATCGCTGAGTCAACTCGACTAAATCGATTTTAGGAAAAGCAGAAAGATGTTTTAGTACCAAATTTTCGACAACCGAAGCCGGTATGCCAAGCCCTTCTATATTAGCTGGTACTTTAGGCGGCGTTATTTGTGGCACGAGCTTATCCCAATACACTGACCCCATGACAATTCCCCTCTGTCGTTGCCTAGTCAACTGATGTCTAACGCCAAGTTATTTATTTTTATTAGATTTAGTTTAAGTAAGAAAAGTAAGCTAATCCGATAACGATCACGGGAGCAAAAGGAATGACTAGCGGTTTTGATGCTTTTAACCCAGGCGTTACTTTTTCCAAGCAATAACCTTTTACTTGGTCGGATAGATTAATATTAGAAGACGCAATATGGAGAGCGAGGTAAAACAAGCTCACTACTCCGCCAGCCATCACAATACCTATTGACGCTGCTCCTAAGTTACTCAGCCCTATCCAAGCCCCTAATACGGCGAGTAACTTAACATCTCCTCCAGCCATCACTTTGCACAGGTATAGAACAAAGCAGACTGCAAACGCGACCAGTCCACCATACAAATGATCTAAACCATTCGAATTAGGAACGAGTACTACGCTTGCAGCGACTACGACTAATAAAAGCAATACGGCTTTGTTAGGGATCTTATGCTTTTGTGCATCAGATACTCCTATAGCGAACAGCAATGACCAGATGACAATCTCTAATGTCATTACGAACTGCTGATACGTGATGCAACAGATGAGAATTTGCTAGATAAAGTATCCCAGAAGCCTGAGGTCAAGAATGCAGTAACGATAAGTGCCGCACCTAAGATGTATTCTAGAAGCGTTAGACCCTCTTCGTCTTCCATGAAGTCATTGATTAGTTTGCGAAAGTTTTCCATAAGATTTCCCCTCTTTAACAGTCTCGCTTGTTGATGATTCGACGCGTGGGTGTGTCTGAATCATGACTAAACCTTAGTCATCGAGAATGTTGGGGGTTAGGACTTTTTTGCCAAACACTAGCACTTTCTTGCTAGATCTGCTGGCAAAGCACGAATGTAGCATTTTTGAGACACCCCTTCGGGCGATATGTGACGTATTTCACACTTGCAGACTTTCTATATAAGCCTAAGCTTAATAAACGAAAGGTTTAGTTTTTGCTCGCAAGGATGCGGGTCAGTTGAAGCCTTCTACGAACACCCTTCGGCAAAGTTCACTATAAATGGAAATAATATGACAGAACTTATCAAAGCCTACTGGATCGGACAAAGCCCACAAGCTCTTAATCACGATTTTCGTTCAGAACTGGAAAAGTCCTTTACTCTCATTAAGAGCGAAGGAGATGTCTCCGTGCTAAGCGATAAAGAGTTCACCCACTTCTTTTACTGTCCAACATCGGAGCATCGATGTTTACAAAAGAGTTTGTTGACCCTTTGTGAGAACCTAGATAAAAAACTCATTGTGATTCATGACGGAGAAGACCATAGCCGTCTCCCCCCCAAGCATATTGTCGCCGAATATTGCCAAGCAAACGCATGTTCACCAAACGAGTGGATATCGCAAGTAAAACTCAAGTACTTCTCACCTACGGCACTCGATGAGCAATACTTGTCATCCGACACCATGCTATTCAAAAGTGGCAAATCAAACTTTGTCGATGTGGTCCATTACATTGCAAATAATGTACATAAAGATTTAAGAGAAGAGGAAGCTGCGGCACTTTGCCACTACTCTCCAAACTATTTTTCGAAGCTTTTTCGTAGAAAGGTTGGTATGTGTTTTCGTGATTACGTCACAGAAAAGCGCATTTCTCTAGCGAAGAAGATGCTACTCGAAGAGGATTCGATGAAGATCGCCTACATCGCTTATCAGTGTGGCTACCGAGACGTTTCATATTTTTCTCGTATCTTTAAAAAGAAAACTGGGCTCTCCCCGGCGACCTATCGGCAACAATTTTAAGTAATGATAACTACGGCAGCTTTATCCTCTCTAACGCTACCTTTCCCACAGAATTCATCAAAATGCATTCCCGTATAATGATTTAACATGCTAAAGTTAACAATGTTTTAACAACTATAAATACAAACGAGAGAAGACATGGAGTCATCTACAATGAATCAGCCTAACCTAGAACATACCGCTGGTTGCGCTCTCCCGCCGCCGAATGAAATGATCCTTAAATGGGCAGAGGAACGCCCAAATGAGGTTTACTTAAAACAAATCATTAATCGACAGTTTGTTGAATTTACTTACGCCGACGTAGCCGATAAGGCGCTTAAACTGGTTACAGCCCTGCGCAACTTGGGTGTACAGCCCGGTGAAAAAGTCGCATTAGTATCGAAAAACTGTGCAGAGTGGTTCATCTGCGACTTGGCCATGATGCTTGGCGATTACGTGAGTGTGCCAATTTTCCCAACAGCCGGTGCAGACACCATTGAGTACTGTGTGACCCACAGTGAAAGTAAAGCACTGATTGGCGGTAAGTTAGATGATCCAGCGGCAACGCAACAAGTGATCGATTCAATGCCAGATTTAATTAGCATTGCACTTCCTTACGACACGGCGCCGAAATGCCAATATCAATTTAACGAGATTATTGCGGACGTTGAGCCAAGTGCAGAGCGCCCTCAACACCATGATGACAAGCTAATGTCTCTCGTTTACACCTCAGGTACGTCAGGCCTGCCGAAAGGGGCAATGCTGACGTACGGCGCGTTCAGTTGGTCCGTTCAACAACTGATCAATCACATTGGCATCCAAGAAAACGATCGATTGTTCTCTTATTTACCACTCGCTCATATCACAGAACGAGTTTACATCTTTGGTTCATCGATTATGGGTGGCGTAACGACGGCTTTCCCTGAGTCACTCGATACTTTCATTGAAGATGTAAAAATGCACCGCCCGACACTCTTCATCTCAGTACCTCGACTATGGACATTGTTCCAACAACGTATTCAAGACAAGCTTCCACAGAAAAAGCTCAACATCCTGTTGAAGATCCCATTCGTTAATTCATTGATTAAGAAGAAATTGGCGGACGGTCTTGGCTTAGATCAAGCTCGCGTGCTCGGCTGTGGCTCTGCCCCAGTGTCACCAGCACTACTTGAGTGGTACCGCAGTGTTGGCCTGAACATCACTGAAGCTTGGGGTATGACAGAGTCTTTCGCCTACAGCACACTAAACTACCCATTCCGAGCCGATAAAATTGGTTCTGTTGGTAACGCCGGACCAGGTATTGAACTTAAGATCGCCGACGATGATGAAATCATGGTACGCGGCAAAGGCTTGTTCTCTGGTTACTACAAAAACGACATCGCGACACAAGAGTCATTTGATTCAGAAGGATGGCTTCATACTGGTGACATTGGCTCAATTGATGCGGATGGTTACCTCACCATTCAAGGTCGTAAAAAAGACACCTTCAAGACTGCCAAAGGTAAGTTTGTTGCTCCTGTACCTATCGAGAAGAAGCTGTTTGAGTACAGCCGCGTCGAAATGATGTGTTTGATCGGCTTAGGCTTACCTGGACCAATATTATTGGTTGTGCCACATGACTTCCCGAACTTTGATAAGGAACGTTACGCCCGAACAACACGTAAGGTTGTTGCTCGCATGAACGAAGAACTGGAGTCACACGAGCAGATTAAAGGGGTATTGATGATCCAAGACCCGTGGAGTATTGAAAACGGCATTCTAACGCCAACCTTGAAAATTAAACGCCACGTTCTTGAACAGAAATATCATGAAATCGGACACAACTGGCCAAAAGGCGAATTGGTTGTGTGGGAAGAGGATTTGTAATTCTTACCCACCTAGGTAATCAATAAATCAAACGCTCCCCACAAAGGGAGCGTTTTTCATTCCCACGTTAATCAATCTCGCCAAAACGGTTTCTGAATCTCCTTTTGGACTTCGGTTTCGTTGTAACCGATATCATCCAAAAGGTGGCGAGGTAACTCAGACAAATGACGGCGTGTACGATAGTTCTTTCTCCATATGGCTAACTTGGAAAAGATATACTGAACTAAACTCTTGCGTGGCTTCGACGCTAACTGGCCACAGGTTTGCGTTGCATTGTTCATATATCCTCCTCGATTCATTCACATTGACCACTTAATAATCAGTGACTACCCTGCTATTCTCAAACGATAGAATCTGACACTGAGTTAAGGAAAACTAATGTGAAAGAACGTATGCCTCCGTTACAAGGGCTGTACTACTTCTACATCGCGGCAAAGGAAGGCAGTTTTAAAGCCGCTGCCAAATACTTATTTGTCACACCAGCCGCGATTAGTCAGCAGATACGTCAGTTGGAAGAGTTTCTTGGTACCGACTTATTTGTCCGCCAACATAGAAAGATACTCCTTACCGCAGAAGGCGATTTACTGTTTGCCCAAACTGAGCGAGGGTTCAACCACCTTCAGCAAGGTGTACGGCTGATTAATCAAGATCCCAACCCGAACCACCTCTCCATCTCTACGCTTCCCTCTTTTGCACACCATTGGTTAGTACCAAGAATCACCGCTTTTCGGCTGCGTCATCCGGATATCTCTTTACTGATGGAGCCAACCAACGAGTTGGTGTCATTTCAAGACAGTCAGATAGACCTTTGCGTTCGCTATGGGCATGGCGACTATCCGAACCTTGAATCACAGTGGTTGATGGATGAAGTTTTCTACCCTGCTTGCCATCCCATTTACCAAAAAGAGCACGGTATCTACCGCGTTGAAGATTTAGGTAAAGCAGAATTAATCGAAGACCTCTGGCCAGATTTAGACTGGAACTTGTGGCTCAATACACTAGGTCATCAAGCGGCGAAGCCAACCCTCAAATACAGTGGTTCACATTTGGTCTTGGAAGGCGCTTTGTCGCTGCAAGGCGTAGCTTTGGTTAAGCACAGTTTGGCTTATCGATATATCCAAGAAGGAAAACTGGTAAGAATTGGAGACATAGGCATTCAACCGAAATACGCGTATTACCTTTGTGCACCGACTGGTTACTTAAAGCGCCAAAAAGCACAGCTGTTTAGCCAGTGGATAAAAGAAGAGATTGCTGATTTCGAACGCAACACTGTCCGAGATTTTGAAACGATTCAGTTAAAAGAAGAATAAAGTCAGTAATCGGTATAGCAAGGCCCCATAGATGGGTTTACCGACAGACAGTAAAAAGCCCCGCACTAGGCGGGGCTTTGATGTCTTACAGAGTTAACTTAAGAATTACTTCTTAGCGTTACGCTCTTTAACGTCAGCAATTACTTGCTCAGCAACGTTGTTTGGACATGGCGAGTAGTGTGAGAACTCCATAGAGAACTGACCACGGCCAGAAGTCATAGTACGTAGAGTACCGATGTAACCGAACATTTCTGATAGAGGTACATCACCCTTGATACGTACGCCAGTAGTACCAGCTTGTTGGTCTTTGATCATACCACGACGACGGTTAAGGTCACCGATTACATCACCAACGTGATCTTCTGGAGTGAACACGTCAACTTTCATGATTGGCTCAAGAAGTTGCGCGCCAGCTTTAGGCATAGACTGACGGAATGCGCCTTTAGCAGCGATTTCGTAAGCGATAGCTGAAGAGTCAACTGCGTGGAAACCACCGTCGAATAGTTCAACTTCTACGTCTAGAGTTGGGAAGCCAGCTAGAACACCAGTTTCCATCATAGATGCGAAACCTTTCTCAACTGCAGGCCAGAATTCTTTAGGTACGTTACCACCAACAACTGTTGATTTGAACGTGAAGCCTGAACCAGTTTCACCTGGTTTGATACGGTAGTCGATCTTACCGAACTGACCAGAACCACCAGACTGCTTCTTGTGCGTGTAGCTGTCTTCGATTGCTTGAGTGATTGTTTCACGGTAAGCAACTTGAGGAGCACCTACTTCTAGCTCAACGCCGTAAGTACGTTTTAGGATATCTACCTTGATGTCTAGGTGAAGTTCACCCATACCTTTCAGGATAGTTTCACCTGAATCTTCATCAGTCTCTACTTGGAATGATGGATCTTCTGCAACCATCTTACCGATCGCGATACCCATCTTCTCAGAACCGCCTTTATCTTTAGGCTTAACTGCGATAGAGATTACTGGATCTGGGAAGATCATTGGTTCTAGAGTACATTCGTGCTTAGGATCACATAGAGTGTGACCAGTTTGAACGTTCTTCATACCAACTACAGCGATGATGTCACCAGCTTGTGCTGAATCGATTTCGTTACGCTCGTCTGCGTGCATCTCAACCATACGGCCGATACGCTCAGTTTTACCAGTTGCAGAGTTAAGGATTGTGTCACCCTTCTTCATGCGGCCTGAGTAAACGCGGATAAACGTTAGAGCACCGAAACGGTCGTCCATGATCTTGAACGCAAGCGCTTTTAGTGGCTCGTCTGCAGATACTTTTGCAACTTCGCCAGTTGGTTCGCCAGTCTCTGGGTTAGTTAGAGGCTGAGGATCAACTTCTGTTGGTGATGGTAGGTAATCTACTACCGCGTCAAGAATAAGTTGGATACCTTTGTTCTTGTACGCTGAACCACAGTAAGTTGGGAAGAATGCTAGGTCACGTGTACCTTTACGGATACAACGTTTGATGTCTTCTAGAGATGGCTCTTCGCCTTCTTCTAGGTAAGCCATCATTAGATCTTCGTCTTGCTCTAGAGCAGTTTCGATTAGCATTTCACGGTATTCAGCCGCTTTCTCAACTAGATCAGCAGGGATGTCTTGAACTTCGTAGTTCTCTGGCTGGCCAGACTCGTCCCATACGTAAGCTTGTTGGCTTAGTACGTCAACAACACCTACGAAATCTTCTTCGATACCGATAGGTAGAGTCATTACTAGTGGAGTAGCACCTAGAACGTTTTGTACTTGGTCAACAACTTTGTAGAAGTCAGCGCCCATACGGTCTAGTTTGTTAACGAAGATCAGACGAGATACGTGTGATTCGTCAGCGTAACGCCAGTTAGTTTCTGACTGAGGCTCAACACCACCAGAACCACAGAATACACCGATACCACCGTCAAGTACTTTTAGAGAACGGTAAACTTCGATAGTGAAGTCAACGTGTCCAGGAGTATCGATGATGTTTAGACGGTGATCGTTCCAGAAACAAGTTGTTGCTGCAGACTGGATTGTGATACCACGCTCAGCTTCCTGCTCCATGAAGTCAGTAGTAGTTGAACCGTCGTGAGTGTCACCGATCTTATGGATCTTACCAGTTAGCTTTAGGATACGCTCTGTAGAGGTAGTTTTACCCGCGTCTACGTGAGCAAAAATACCAATGTTTCTGTATTTTGATAAATCAGTCATTGTCTTACTCTGTTAATAAGGTATAAAGTGCGCGCAGAGTATATCACATTCTGTCAATACTGATACCCTTGCGTGCGGATGGAAGAAAAAAAATTTTAACGTAAATTTTCCGTCCTCAAATAATAGTCAAACTTAGCAATTTGTGTGCTCTATTCGATAATAATGAGGACAGATTCAACATTATTGTTACCCCTTAAATTGGGGCACAAAGTGGCGTTTACAACTCATCAAATGCTTCAATCGCTTCTGATAATTTTTTCACGCCGTGGATTTGCATACCAGGAATGCCACCTTTAGGCATATTTGCCGCAGGGACGATTGCTTTCTTAAAGCCATGCTTGAATGCTTCATTTAAGCGTTCTTGTCCACTTGGTACTGGGCGAATCTCACCCGCCAAGCCAACCTCACCAAATACGACCACATCTTTCGGTAATGGGCGATCGCGGAAGCTCGACAAAAGCGCCATAACTAACGCAAGGTCAGCACTGGTTTCTGTCACTTTTACGCCACCGACGACATTCACAAATACATCTTGGTCAGCCATTTGAAGGCCACCGTGCTTATGCAGGACAGCGAGTAATAAAGAGAGGCGGTTTTGTTCCAAGCCAACGGCAACACGACGAGGGTTGGCCAGTTGCGAATAATCCACCAGCGCTTGAATCTCTACTAATAGAGGGCGCGTGCCTTCCCATACCACCATAACAGAAGAACCCGAAGTTTCTTCTTCACCGCGGGAAAGGAAGATAGCCGATGGGTTATTGACCTCTTTCAGCCCCTGCCCCGTCATGGCAAATACACCTAACTCATTCACTGCACCGAAACGGTTTTTGTGACTGCGAAGTGTACGGAAGCGACTATCGGTGCCACCATCGAGCAGCACAGAACAGTCAATAATATGCTCAAGCACTTTCGGACCTGCAAGGGTACCATCTTTTGTTACGTGACCAACAATAAAGACGGCAACATTGTTTTGCTTTGCGTAGCGAGTCAAAGCGGTCGCTGATTCACGCACCTGCGCCACACTGCCCGGAGAAGACTGAACATCCGAGACGTGCATTACCTGAATCGAGTCGATAACCATAATTCGAGGCTGCTCTTTCTCTGCGATTTGGCAGATTTTATCGACATTGGTCTCCGACAACATCTTTAGATGCTCTTTTGGTAAACCAAGACGAGAAGCACGCATCGCGACCTGCTGAAGGGATTCTTCACCCGTTACATAAAGCGTTGGCATTTGCGCTGAGAGTAAACACATGGTTTGCAATAGCAAGGTCGACTTACCTGCACCTGGGTTACCACCGATCAGAATGGCAGCACCAGGCACCACGCCCCCACCCAGCACGCGGTCGAGCTCTTTAAAGCCACTGGTGAATCGCGGAACTTCTTGCAGATCAATCTCAGACAGAGTTTGAACTTTTGATTCCGTTGCAGATCCTGCATAACCAGATAAGCGCTCGTTGCGCGCGACAGTTGGCGATGCCGCTATGCGAACTTCGGTAATCGTATTCCATGCACCACACGCATTACACTGCCCCTGCCAACGTGGGAAATCCGCGCCACAATCATTACAAACATACGCTCGTTTTGCTTTCGCCATGATGCCTCGATTTTTTCAACAAATGTGACCAAACACAGCCATGTCTGACCTTATCGGACATGAAGTATTGATATACTTAAGTTTTGCTTTGCTTAGCCGATATAATTCGAATAACGACATACTTTAACAGAAATAATGCAGCAATCTGAAATTCTCTCGCTCGCAGAACGACTCATCCCTGTTTATGGCACTGATGACTTTGACTTTGTCCTTGGTCAATTGACCGAGGGTGAGCCGCCGTCAGCCAAAATCCTAGTTAAGATGGAACTCAACCGTGTCATGGCACCTTGTAAAAAGAGCATTGATTTACGAGGTCGAGTGAAAGGTGAATGTCGTGAATACCTATTAGATGGCATCCCGCATTGGTTGGATGACGTTGCTTTTAATGCTTACCACAAGAACCTGAAGAAGTTTGGCGCTTATACCGAAGGTATGTGGGAAGCCTTGGTCAACACGCGCAATAACTTCCGCGTGATGAGTAAAAACAATGGTAAAAGTGAAGAACAATCACTGACCGATCCGAAAAGCCCATTTCTGGCAGAACCTGTCCACCTTGGTTATGACCTAAAACGCCAAGAAAAACGCTTAAAGGTACAATCTCAAGTCGAAATCATCCGCCCTAAAGGGCAAGTGATTCACGGTTTGAGTATCGATCTTTCCAGTTCAGGCGCAAAATTCAAGGTTCCAAGCGCTTTCAAATACAGTTTGGGCGAAGTCATCCAAGTCACTTTTACTGAGTTTGCTAGCAAATCTCAGGTTGCGGGCGTAGAAAAGCCAATCACTTATCGCGTCTTAGCCGTGGACGATTGCTACGAAAATGATGCCGTTCGTTACTTAAGAACCATTCGTTTAACGGAAACGAATGTCGTTGCTCGTGTGATTGACGAAGCACTCAACAGCGCGGCAAAACGCGCTCGCCATGACAATCAAGATAAAATCATCCGTGCCCGCACGCGTGGTTATGAGCACATTGCACTCAAGCACACCAGTAACCTACCGCTGTTTTTCGAAGGCAGTGAACTCAAGCTGGCAATGCTAACGCCAAACAACCAAAAGCTTTGGCAATACTGGCATGATGAACGTAACCAACAAGTGTTTGGTTCGCTATTCAATCCAAAGAGAATGGCTTCCCTGATTGCACCCGGCGTGAAAGGTGCAACGAACGTGTTGTATTCCTTCACTCATGAACATGAGAGCAAAACCTACTTCTATTCAATGCTGCGCCCAGAGGCAACCAGAGAACAACGTCAATTGTTCTGGCACCTAGGAGCAAAACGAGCAAGTTGGCGTGCTTTCCGTATCTCGATTTTCGAGCTGTCACAACAGGAGAAAGAAGACCTTGCAGCGTTTTCTTCTGAGTTGGCCGAAAGCTCACAAAAGCTGACTCACGTGGGTATCTTGCAAGAAATTGCCGATGAGAAGTCAGGCCAAGATTACTTGCTGACCGAAAAGCCTCGTGTACCTGCAAACACCTTGAATGAGTTTAGGCAACCAAGAAAAATCCTTGGTAATCCAAAAGGAATTTACTTCGATGCTCAATCTCGCCGTAAAGAACCACGCTACCGTTTTAAAACCCCTTTGGTTCTTGATACTGGTAACACTAAAGCTGCTGGCTTTACCGCGGATATTTCTAAGCGAGGTTTAGGCCTCAGATTGGATGAACCGACCGCGCTGCGTTCAGGACAAGAGGTTCGGATAAACTTTAGAGAGTTACAGCTTTACGATAAGAAGTTGCCACTTTCAGAGGTGCCTTACCGTGTCATTCGCGTTAGCCCTGATGGTCGAAGTGTCCAACTGGTGATTGATGAACAAAGCAAGACCATGAAAGTGATCGCTTTCTTCAACAGTATTATTGAGCACAACCAAGACAAGCTGATCCCGCAGAAAGAGATGCTGCCAAGCAATGCGCTACTAGAAAGACTGCACAGTGTGTTGTTATCACGAACGCTGAGCACGCCAATCTTCATCAGTAAAAGTGCCGCATCTTCAGTGAAGACCCCTGTAATTGGGGTGAACTTACCGTTAGCAAAACATATCGAGTTGTATGCTCGCCTTGGTCACAATCAGCAATATTCGTTAGAGCCCCTTTTTAAAGGACGCTCAAACACATTAATTGCCGACCCAATAAAGCGTATTGATGGAGCACAAGCTCGACACCAAGACATTTATATTAGCGTAAGTAAAGTAGGCAATAAGATCACCGCTATTGAATCGAAAATGCAGCAAGACTTCACCAGCGTCAAAGAGCGTATTCAGTTCATTAAGAAAGCGCGCATGATGGGTGAGTTTTACGCGACACGAATTTCAACGGCGCCGATCTTCGATCCAATGACATCATTACTACGCCAAGACTTGAGCGACTTAACCCAATTTGGTGTTCATCAGGCGAGTAAGTTAGAAAAAGAGCTGACCGCCCTAGTTGGTTACAGCGAATTTGAAGACATTACTGAAGAAGTGATTGTTCGCTTAGAGCTAACGGAATAACAAAACACCGCCGAGATGGCGGTGTTTTTCTATGTTAATTTGGAAGAAGCTCCAGCTAAGGTTTCGCTTTCCAGCTGATTTTCTGCTGCTTAACCAAAGCGCCAGAAAGAATACACAGCACACCACCAAGACCTGCAAATCGAACAGCGGTTTGCGCTTGTTCTTCAACCTTAGGTTTAGCGTGATAAGCCACACCAAGGCCAGCCGCAGCCATCATCACCAAATCGTTCGCACCATCTCCCACGGCAACGGTATTGTGTTGTTCGATTTCGTACTCTTCCGCAAGTTCAACCAAGATATCCGCTTTTGTCTGAGCAGAAACAACCTCACCCAGTACTTCACCGGTCAATTTACCATCCACGATTTCCAGTTGGTTGGACTGCGCAAAGTCTAATCCTACTTTGTCTTTAATGAAGTCTGAGAAGTAAGTAAAACCACCCGAGGCAATGGCGGTCTTCCAGCCAAGCGCTTTAAACGTTGCAATCAGCGCTTCGAAATCTGGCATAAATGGGAGTTGGCCACGTACCTGTTCAAGAATGGCTTCATCGGCGCCTTTCAGTTTACCCACACGTTGACGTAAGCTTTGTTCGAAATCCAACTCACCTTGCATGGCGCGCTCAGTGACTTCTGCAACTTCTTCGCCGACACCGGCCAGTTTAGCGATTTCGTCAATACACTCGATTTGAATCGCAGTTGAGTCCATATCGAACACGACCAAACCCGGAGCAGAAAGATCTGGCACTTCTTGCAGAGCGGCGTAATCCAGATTTAAGCCTTTCAGAATGGTTTCATGCTCTGGTGTCAGGTTGCCCGCCATGAGAGCCACTTCATATTGACCAACTTTCCAAGTGTCTAAAATCGGGTTGTAGAAGCCAGTAAAGAAGTCGATGTCTTCAAAGTTGCGGGGTTCAAGATGTTCACCAAACACAATCCAATTCGCCTTGGCTTTATCAAGCTGTGTCGCGAAGCGAGTTTCGGGTAGTCGTTTTAAAAGAGTCGTATGCCTTCTGATAGGCAAGCTTTTTGACGCGTCCATGTATATAATCCCTTGTGACTTTGCTAAAACGTTACCTTAACAAGCTAAAAAGGCAAGTCTTTGTTTTGATTTGAATGGACGAGTAAAGAGCATGAGTGAATCCTTGTTCTCAGTAAGGAATGCCCTACGAATTCTGGCTCTGATCCTGTTATGTGTGATGCTTTTTGTCACCATCAAAAACAGTGTCGTGATCAGTAAGGGTAATGAGAAGATACAAGCACAGCAGCTTGAAACCCTGACCAAAGTTTTGATTTCGCAGGCGTCATTATCAGCCGGCGAGATGATCATCAATAAAGACCAAGAACGTCTACTCAAGCTCACTAACCAGCTTGCCCAAGACCGCTTGGTATTTGATGCAACCATTTATGATGCGCAAGGTGTGCGTTTGGCATCGAGTGAAGAAGCATTGTCAGTACGTGAGGTGTTGGGATTAGATACCCCACTCGCGACCGCCTCGATTGGCCGCCAACAGCTCGTGGAGCCAGTGTTGTCGGATGGCGCAGTGATTGGCTTTGTGCGAGTGACCTTCGAAACTGGTCGAGTCACCGCTATTTCTGATCACCACTACCGCAAGAGTGATCGCTACATGTACATGATGGTACTAATGAGCTTCGCGTGTGGCATGTTGTTCATCATGATTTTACGCAGACAACCGATCCGTCGTAAGAAAGGCGAAAACTTGTTGCTAACCAAGTAACTCGAAAAGCAAATTCCGAAAACAAAACAGCCCGCGACATGCGGGCTGTTTTTTTATGCTAATAAGCAAAAGAATAGAAGACTGTTCGTCCTTATTCTTCGTCACCTAGCAATACTGAATCTAGTGCGATTAGCATCATGTCGTTGAACGTAGTTTGACGCTCTTCAGATGTCGTTTGCTCGCCGGTTTTGATGTGGTCAGAAACAGTACAGATAGTCAGAGCTTTCGCGCCGTACTCTGCTGCAACGCCGTAGATACCAGCCGCTTCCATTTCAACACCCACAATACCGTACTTGTCCATTACGTCGAACATTTCTGGATCTGGCGTGTAAAACAACTCAGCAGAGAATAGGTTACCTACTTTCACGTCTACGCCGCGAGCTTTTGCTGCTTCTTCTGCTGCGCGAACCATTTTGTAGTCAGCGATAGCGGCAAAGTCATGACCTTTGAAGCGAATGCGGTTCACTTTAGAGTCTGTACATGCGCCCATACCGATAACAACATCACGTACTTTGATGTCTTCGTTCACAGCGCCACAGCTACCTACACGGATCACTTTCTTCACACCAAAGTCTTTGATCAGTTCAGTCACGTAGATTGAACAAGATGGGATACCCATACCGTGGCCCATTACCGAGATCTTGCGACCTTTGTAAGTGCCTGTGTAACCAAACATATTACGAACGTCACACACTTGAACTACATCTTCAAGGAAAGTCTCTGCGATGTATTTTGCACGTAGTGGGTCACCCGGCATTAGAACGACGTCTGCGAAAGCACCCATTTCTGCATTGATATGTGGAGTTGCCATGTTTCTTTTCCTTAACCTGTCTCTAGCGATCCGCACTGCTATCGGCGGCTTAAGCTAGAATATTCTCATTTCCGACAAGCAACATTTTCATGCTGCGAACATAAAACTAGGAGCAATCAAGCTCCTAGTTTTCAAAAACCTATCTAATTATAGGAAGTTCTTACCGTAATCCATTGGAGAAGTACCGAAGTAAGTCGCCAATGTTTGGCCGATGTCTGCAAAGCTATCGCGACGGCCTAGTGAACCTGCTGGTACTTTCTTACCGTAAACAATCACTGGGATGTGCTCACGAGTGTGGTCAGTACCTGGCCATGTTGGGTCACAGCCGTGGTCTGCCGTTAGAATAAGCACATCGTCTTCTTCCATAATATCCAGCACTTCATTGATGCGACCATCGAAGTACTCAAGCGCAGCAGCGTAACCCGCTACATCACGGCGGTGACCGTAAGCTGAGTCGAAATCTACAAAGTTAGTGAATACGATGGTGTTGTCGCCCGCTTCTTTGATTTGCTCTAGCGTTGCTTCGAACAATGCAGGGATACCTGTCGCTTTCACTTTCTTAGTGATACCGCAGTTTGCGTAGATATCAGCAATCTTACCGATAGAAACCACGTTGCCTTGCTTCTCTTCAACAAGTTTCTGTAGAACCGTTGCTGATGGTGGCTCAACAGAAAGGTCACGACGGTTACCGGTACGCTCAAATTGCCCTTTACCAGCACCAACAAATGGACGCGCGATAACACGACCAATGTTGTAATCTTCTAGCTCTTCACGTGCGATTTGGCAAAGCTCTAGTAGACGATCTAGACCGAAAGTCTCTTCGTGACATGCGATTTGGAATACAGAGTCAGCAGACGTGTAGAAGATTGGTTTGCCAGTCTTCATGTGCTCTTCACCAAGATCGTCAAGAACTTGAGTACCAGATGCGTGGCAGTTACCTAGGAAACCATCAAGACCAGCACGCTCAAGAATGCGGTCAGTCAGTTCTTTCGGGAAGCTGTTTGCTTTGTCAGTGAAGTAACCCCAATCAAACAGAACAGGCACACCTGCGATTTCCCAGTGACCAGACGGTGTGTCTTTACCTGAAGAAAGCTCTGCAGCGTGACCGTATGCACCGATGATTTCAGCGTCTGCGTCTAGGCCAGGTGCGAAGCGACCTGTTGACTCTTTATGTGCCATTGCCAGACCAAGCTTAGATAGGTTTGGAAGACGAAGTGCGCCTTTACGCTGATCGTTATCCGCTAAGCCTTGCTCACACTGGTCAGCGATATGACCTAGAGTGTCTGAACCTACATCACCAAATTGCTCTGCATCTGCAGCTGCGCCGATGCCGAATGAGTCTAGTACTAAAATAAATGCTCTTTTCATTGCTCGTTCCTTAGGCCCACTCGGCTTCTTATTATGGTTGAGTAGGCCTTGTGTAATTACTTATTCGATTAAAGATCTTCTGCACGGATTTGACGGTAAACCTCTGGAGTTGGTGTGTACTCACCACCTACAGTGATTGCACTGCGAAGTGCTTTTGCTGCTTCTTCCCACTGCTCTTCAGTGCGAGCGTGGATAACCGCAAGAGGTTTGTCGCTATCTGCTACTTCACCAAGACGGATGAAGTTATCGAAACCAACCGCGTAGTCGATTTCATCTGTCGCAACGCGACGACCGCCGCCCATTGAAACCACAGCCATACCGATAGCGCGAGTATCCATCGCAGATACAACGCCCGTTTCTGTTGCGTATACTGGTTTGATGATTTCCGCTTTCTCTAGGTAATTATCGTAGTTTTCTACGAAGTCCGCAGGACCACCTAGACCAGCGACCATCTTACCGAAGCACTCAGCCGCTTTGCCGTTATCTAGCGCTTCCATTAGTTTCGCACGCGCGTCTTCTGTGTTCTCAGCCAGTTTGCCAAGTACTAACATTTCAGCACATGAAGCCATGGTTACTTCAAGTAGACGAGGGTTACGGTATTCACCTGTTAGGAAACGAACCGCTTCGCGTACTTCCACAGCGTTACCCGCAGAAGATGCCAATACTTGGTTCATATCCGTTAGGATAGCGGTTGTCTTAGTGCCAGCACCGTTTGCTACCGCAACGATTGATTTTGCTAGCTCTTCAGACGCTTCGTAAGTTGGCATGAATGCACCAGAACCTACTTTTACGTCCATTACTAGAGATTCAAGACCTGCAGCAAGCTTCTTCGATAAAATCGACGCCGTGATCAGTGAAATGTTATCTACTGTCGCTGTGATATCGCGAGTCGCGTAAACGCGCTTATCCGCTGGCGCTAGGTCACCAGTTTGACCGATGATCGCCACACCTGCGTCTTTGGTTACTTGACCAAATACGTCGTTTGTCGGCGTGATGTTGTAGCCCGGAATAGACTCAAGCTTATCCAGCGTACCGCCCGTGTGGCCAAGACCACGACCAGAGATCATAGGTACGAAACCACCACATGCTGCCACCATTGGGCCAAGCATTAGAGAAGTCACGTCACCCACACCACCAGTAGAGTGTTTATCGACAATTGGACCACCAAAGTTCATGTGGCTCCAATCGATAACCATACCTGAATCACGCATTGCACAGGTTAGTGCGATACGTTCTGGCATCGTCATTTCATTGAAGAAGATTGTCATAGCGAATGCAGCGATCTGACCTTCAGACACACTGTTGTTTGCTACGCCTTGAATAAAGAAGTTGATTTCGTCGGCTGTTAGAACTTCGCCGTCACGTTTTTTACGGATAATTTCTTGTGGTAAATACATTAGTGCCTCCCAAGCTCACTTTGAGCCATGGTATAAGTAGGATAGAAGAGGTTTGGTAGCACCAAAGCTGGTGCTACCGTTCAGACGTATTGTTGGAATTAGTACGCTGTTGGATCAGCGACTTCGTCCGATACTTCTAATGTATTTAGTAGGTTTGTTAGCAGGCTAGACGCACCAAAACGGTAGTGACGAGCATCAACCCAGTTGTCACCTAGGATTTCGTCAGCCATTGCTAGGTATGCCGCTGCATCTTCAGCAGTACGCACACCACCTGCTGGTTTGAAACCAACAGTTTCTGCAACACCCATGTCACGAATAACTTCAAGCATCATGCGAGCGTATTCTGGTGTTGCGTTTACTGGCACTTTACCAGTTGAAGTTTTAATGAAGTCAGCACCTGCTTCGATACAGATTTGAGATGCTTTCTTGATTAGTGCTTCTTCTTTAAGTTCACCTGTTTCGATGATCACTTTAAGAAGAATGTCACCACAAGCTTCTTTACATTGCTTAACTAGTTCGAAGCCAACTTTCTCATCACCCGCCATTAGAGCGCGGTATGGGAAAACTACGTCTACTTCGTCTGCACCGTAAGCAACCGCCGCTTTTGTTTCAGCAACTGCGATTTCGATATCGTCGTTACCGTGTGGGAAGTTCGTTACCGTTGCGATACGAACTTCTGGCGTACCTTGCTCACGAAGTGTCTTCTTAGCAATAGGAATAAAGCGAGGGTAAATACAGATTGCAGCTGTGTTGCCTACTGCTGATTTCGCGTCATGACATAGTGAGATCACTTTTGCATCAGTGTCATCATCATTTAGCGTAGTAAGGTCCATAAGTTTCAGTGCACGTAGCGCTGCTGCTTTTAAATCGCTCATTTCTATCTCCGATCAATATTCAAAAAATTCACTACTCAGCTTCACATCGCTTCTCTAACTATAATCAACAAGTAGAGACAGCGTGAGATTTTAGCTAAGCAGTCTATTAATGAACGGACTTGGTTCCCTGAAGACTCGGCATATACTGCGAAAAATCATATACCAATTGCTATCCTTGTCACCGCACAGTACCAGTTTGGCCTATGGCACAACAATCTATGATTGCGGTGTCTTTAATATCACATCAAACAATAAAACGCTTGTGAGATTTGATATTGCAGGGCAATTCATTTGCCCATCGAGTATGTAGTATTCACTCTGTGATTAAGTGGTCATCATAACCACGAATTCGTGATTACTACATTATAGAGTTTCACCGCAAAACTGTAGCACCAAATAGAGCGCAAACGGTTTGTATCTCAAAATTTCCCAGCCCCTATTCCACCGACTGCGTAAGCTACTCACGTAGACCTACGTGCGGTTAATTTTTTAGGCCCGAAAAACGAAAAATGCCCCGCAGCAATCTCTTGCTACAGGGCATGATTTAAAACGGCGTCTATATATTAAGAACCGATTCTAATTAAAGTGCTGCAAGGCTAAGGCAGAAGCCTGCAATAGTCGCTGCCATTAGGTTAGACAACGTACCAGCAAGAACTGCTTTAATACCCATGCGAGCGATATCTGAACGACGGTTTGGTGCAAGGCTACCTAGACCACCAAGTAGAATCGCGATAGAAGAAAGGTTCGCGAAACCACATAGTGCGAATGAGATGATAGCTGTTGTCTTCTCAGACATTACTTCACCAGTTGCCGCAACAACTTGAGCGCCTTCACCTAGGTAAGGTGTGAAGTTCAAGTATGCAACGAATTCGTTGATTACTAGTTTCTGACCGATGAATGAACCAGCAACAACTGCTTCGTCCCATGGAACACCGATTAGGAATGCTAGTGGAGAGAACGCGTAACCTAGGATTAGTTCTAGTGTTAGTTCAGGCATACCAAACCAACCACCGATGCCACCTAGCATACCGTTAACAAGAGCAATAAGACCTACGAACGCGATTAGCATTGCACCAACGTTTAGTGCAAGTTGTAGACCAGAAGCCGCACCGCCCGCTGCTGCGTCGATTACGTTAGCTGGTTTGTCGTCGCCACCGTCCATTGCTTCTTCGATGTCTTCGTGAGGCTGGTCAGTCTCTGGGTGAAGAATCTTAGCGAATAGTAGACCACCAGGTGCTGCCATGAATGACGCTGCTACTAGGTACTCTAGTGGAACACCCATTGAGGCGTAACCTGCTAGTACACCACCAGCTACAGATGCTAGACCACCACACATTACCGCGAATAGCTCAGATTGAGTCATTTTTGGTACGAATGGACGAACAACTAGAGGTGCTTCAGTTTGACCTACGAAAATGTTAGCAGCTGCAGACATTGATTCCGCACGAGAAGTGCCAAGCGCTTTTTGTAGTGCACCACCAAGAATCTTGATAACCCACTGCATTACGCCAATGTAGTAAAGAACTGAAATCAGTGCAGAGAAGAAGATCAGTGTAGGAAGAACGCGGAATGCGAAGATGAAGCCGCCGCCGCCGAATACTTCGAACATCTTGTCAGAAACAAGACCACCGAATAGGAAAGATGAACCATCGTTACCGTAGTTGATAACGTTAGAAACACCAGTAGAGAAACCGTTTAGTAGATCACGGCCCCAAGGTACGTAAAGAACAAATGCACCAAGGATGAATTGGATAGCAAATGCGCCACCCACAGTTCTAAAGTTGATAGCTTTGCGGTTAGATGAGAATGCAAATGCAATAGCAAGAAGCACTACCATACCGACTAGGCTCATAAACAGGCTCATAGTTTATGACTTCCTTATAAGTTATTTATTGGCGTGTTACAAAATGGAGCTATAAAGCGGGGGCAATTATACTCATGCAGAATCAATTAAAGTAATGCCACCCTCACACTTTCTTATAAGATTCATCATTGATTCACTCCCGTTTGTGAGTTATCTCACAATAAGCAGGAAAACGTTTTCGCTTTTAAACACCATCTTTAGATTTTATTCACATATAAAGAAGGCCGAATTGCTATTTTCCCATAGCTGAGAGGCAATCGATTGCTTACTTTCTGTGCGCAACAGAGCCAGCTCATTCAATACATGAATCAGTTTTGAAGGGTGATTAGGCTCGCCCTGATAGCCAATTATAGGCATATCCGGAGCGTCTGTTTCTAAAACGATATTCTCAAGTGATAATCTTTGAATCGCGTCGCGAGTTTTATTCGCTCGTGGGTAGGTAATTGTGCCCCCAACTCCGATAAGAAAACCTAATCGAATCCATTCCATTGCTTGCTGATAACTGCCAGAGAACGCGTGCAATACACCACCTTTAGGAAGCTTGGCTGCTTTGACTAGTTGGATGAGACGATTATGTGCTTTTCGGCTGTGTAAAATAACGGGCAGATCGAACCGTCTTGCCAGTTCGAATTGCAACTCAAGCGCCTGCTCTTGAAGCTCGACAGGCACATCTATTGCGAAGTCCAAACCGCACTCCCCTATCGCGACGCATTGTCGGTGGGACGAGGAAAGTAACGATTCCAGCTCTGGGGCAAACTGCTCAAACTCTTGTTGTAGAAAATAGGGGTGAAAACCCAACGCGTAATAAAGGTAAGAGTATTGATTAGCCAACTCTTGAATACGAACCCAGTTACTCGGTCCGACAGAAGGAATCAAGATACGCTCGACCCCTTGCTCACGAGCGAGGTCAAGTTGGTGAGCAAAATCCTCTTGAAACACATCAAAGTCGAAATGGCAGTGGGTATCAAACAGCTTCATTGTTCGGTTTCTCTTGCTCTGCTTTTTCAGCAGGCTCGTCTTCATGAACTGGGTCTTGTTTATACGGCACACAACTGCGCTTTTGATCAGGCGTCAGCCCCATCTCTTTACACCAATCGTCGTAACGCTTGAGTCCTTTCTTAAACCAGTTCATTGCAACCTCTTCTGTTTAACAAACAAAAACCGATTTTCACCAAATAAAAAACCGCCGTTAGCTAAGTGTATAGCTAACGGCGGCTTATGATCTAGTACGCGATATAAAGCGAGTTAGATTCGATTAGTGCTCACGAGTCGCACGGAAATCGATATCTGGGAAACGCTCTTGCGCTAGGTTTAGGTTAACCATAGTTGGCGCGATGTACGTTAGGTTATCACCACCATCCAGTGCTAGGTTAGTTTGGTTCTTACGTTGGAACTCATCCAGTTTCTTCGCATCGCCACACTCAACCCAACGCGCAGTTGCAACGTTAACGCCTTCGTAGATCGCTTCAACGTTGTATTCTGACTTCAAACGAGCCACAACCACGTCAAACTGAAGCACACCAACCGCACCAACGATCAGATCGTTGTTTTGCAGTGGACGGAATACCTGTACCGCACCTTCTTCAGAAAGCTGAACCAGACCTTTCAGTAGCTGTTTCTGTTTCAATGGATCTTTTAGACGAATACGACGGAACAGTTCCGGAGCGAAGTTTGGAATACCCGAGAACTTCAGTGCTTCACCTTGAGTGAACGTATCACCAATTTGGATAGTACCGTGGTTGTGTAGACCAATGATGTCACCCGCGTAAGCGTGTTCTGCACGAGAACGGTCACCCGCCATAAAGGTAACCGCATCTGAGATACTTACTTGCTTGCCAAGACGAACGTGGTTCATCTTCATGCCTTGTGTGTAAGTACCCGATACGATACGCATGAATGCGATACGGTCACGGTGTTTTGGATCCATGTTTGCTTGGATCTTAAATACGAAGCCAGAGAACTTGTCTTCTGTCGCTTCAACATCACGCTCAACCGCTTGACGAGTTTTCGGCGCTGGCGCCCACTCAGTCAGACCGTCTAGCATGTGGTCAACACCAAAGTTACCCAATGCAGTACCGAAGTAAACTGGCGTTAGTTCACCAGTAAGGAAAGCGTCATGATCAAATTCAGGGCAAGCGCCCATCACAAGTTCAAGCTCTTCACGAACGCTTGCTGCTAGGCTTTCACCCACTTTCTCATCAAGCTCTGGGTTGTCTAGACCTTTGATGATGCGAACTTCTTGGATCTCATGACCGTGGCCTGATTCGTAAAGAATAGTTTCGTCGCGGTGGATGTGGTAAACACCTTTAAACTCTTTACCACAACCGATTGGCCATGTGATTGGCGCACACATCATGCCCAACTCATTTTCTACTTCGTCCAACACTTCCATTGGATCACGAACGTCACGGTCAAGTTTGTTCATGAAGGTTACGATTGGCGTGTCACGCAGACGCGTTACTTCCATCAGCTTACGAGTACGGTCCTCAACACCTTTCGCCGCATCGATAACCATCAGACAAGAGTCAACTGCCGTTAGAGTACGGTAAGTATCTTCCGAGAAGTCTTCGTGTCCAGGAGTATCAAGTAGGTTTACCAGACAATTGTTGTAAGGGAACTGCATTACAGAAGTAGTAACCGAGATACCACGTTCCTTTTCCATTTCCATCCAGTCTGATTTTGCGTGCTGTGCGTTACCACGACCTTTAACCGTACCTGCTTTTTGGATCGCGTTTCCGAATAACAGTACTTTTTCAGTAATGGTGGTTTTACCCGCATCCGGGTGAGAAATAATAGCGAACGTTCTGCGCTTAGAAACTTCGCCTAGAAAAGGTGTATTTGACATGAAACTGGTCTTCTTTGATGTCTGATGTCTTGTTCGAAATTCAAACAAGCTTTATTCGATTCAATATTGCGCGGTATTCTCGCTTATTATTGCTTTAGGGGCAACTTTCCTAGCGTGTTTAAAGGAGGTGACCTTGCTGAACTTCATTTTGCCAATCCAACACTTCTGGCTCAACAGTAGCCTTTGAAGCCACCACAACTTGGTCACGCCCGTTTTGCTTTGCATCGTACAAAGCAATATCCGCACGTTTCAACCACAGATCGGGCGTATCGCCTTCCAATAAACACTCAGCCACACCTACGCTTAGCGAGACATGTGCATGACGCGCAAAGTGCTTCGAACGAACCTTGTCGCTGATGCTGCTCATCATAAAGTGGGCCGTTTGTTCAGAAAGCCCTTCAAACAGGAGTAGAAATTCATCTCCACCTAAGCGAAACACTAAATCGTATTCTCGCGAATAATCATTAAGAATGGTCACGGTTTGGTTGATCACCTCGTCGCCAACATCATGACCGTACAAGTCATTGACCTGCTTAAAGTGATCGATGTCGATCACGGCGATCGTCGACGCTTTGCCTAATCGTTTGTCATCCAATGCTCGATGTAAAAACGCTTCTAGTTGCCCACGATTCAGCGCTCCAGTCATGGAGTCTCGTGTAGACAGGAACGTCAATTTATCTTGCAGCTCTAGGATTTTATGTACGGCGACATGCGCGACGATCGCACAGCAAATCACGGCAAGAACAAAACGCAAAGTCACGTTCCATTCAAGCTGGTGCCAAGCAGAAATCGTACAACCAACAATGATCCAACCATTAGTGACCAAAGCATCTTTAGTCGGAATGATAAATACCAGCGCGACAATCACAGGGAACACCCAGTACGTCGCGATGATGCCAAAGATGTGCACACTCAGAACCACCGACAACCAGAGCAAAAACAATGGAATGCGATAGCCTATCTTGCTTTCTCCCAGAATAAAGAGCGCCGCCAGTTCAATAATGAAGCTGAGTTGGAAGGTAAGCAGAACAACACCAAGGAAAGTCTCCCCGATGATTAGATTCTTGATACCAAGTGGCACAAACGTTGCCAAGGTGACCAACATTAAAACTTTAAGAACGGTTCCCCTGCTTTGCTCATCGAACAGTTGAGCGACAGGAGTGTCGAATTTTTGCGGATACGGCATCGTAAATCCTTCCTCCTGTTCAGATCTTGTTTCATATAATTTATAAACTTATAACTTGTATGGTAATAAAGCGAACAAAAATAAGCTCAACAAATATGTCAAAAGAATGAATTCGGAAGAGAGAAAGCCATGTTTTCAGGTGGGAGAAAGTAAAAAGCCCCGGAAATTCCGAGGCTTGTTGATTTGGCTTAGCGTCCTGAGAGCGATGCAATCTGTTGGTTACAAAACACTTTATTCGTTAAAGAACAGATAGCTCATAATAATGGCGTCTTCCTTACCATTACCGTTTTTCGCTGGGTAATAGTTGTAACGACGATCCACTTCATTGAAACCCGCTTGTTCATAAATATGGATAGCGGGGTGGTTGCTTTCACGCACTTCCAACCAAGCACTCTCGGCTTTGGCCTGCTCACAATGCTCGATGAATGCATCCAGTAATTTTTGCCCTAACCCTTTGCCCTGTTGAGAAGGCGATATGGCAATATTCAATAGCGTCACTTCCCCGACAATATTCTGCCCGTAGAAGTAACCCACCACTTGAGCGTCTTCAAGCATAACATGATGACAAGCGCCGCGACTGGATAAGTCACGAACTAAAGATTCAGCCCAAGGGTGAGAATGCGCTTGTTGTTCGATTTGCCAAACTTGGTCGAGGTGCTCAGCACGCATCGGCGTAATTTCAATTGTCACGCGGTCGCTCCGTTAAGAGTACGAACAGATTTGTTGCCACAATGCGCGGCGTTGTTCGTTATTGCCATCAATATCTTGTAATAGCGGTGAAGTCAGTTGCTTGGCATTGATGCTGGCGTCTGCCTCACAACCTGCGAACCACACCCACTCTAGTTGATGTTCACCCAACATGGATAAACGCTCAGGCTCTAGGTGCAGTGCGTCGTCGAGCGTGAGCTTAATGCTTTTTAATACGCGCTCAAACATCAAAGCTGTCTCGTTTTCTGGACACATTGGCGATACCAATAGGAGTTTACAAGAACTTTGCAAATCCAATAATGGCGATTGATAGCCTTCCAGCCTTTCTGGGTGACTCAGCTCCCAAGTGCTGATCCCCATTTCATGTAAATATTGTTTCTCGTTAATTGACATCTTTTGTCACCTATTTGAACGAGGCAATCCTATCAAAATTTCGCATTTAAAGTCAGAGGTGTTATGAAGCTTTTCCAATCACTCGCTATTACGTTACTTATCGCCACCACCAGCTTTACCGCTTTCGCTAAGGATAGCAACGATGGCTGGGAGCTGATCGCCGAGAAAACCGTAAACTTCCAAACAGAGACCGACACGGTAGAACCAAACGGTCTGTTCAAAAACCGTAAGTTCAGCAAAATCAAAATCAAATGTACTCAAGGCACCATGAGCATTAAGAACATGAAAGTGACCATGACGGATGGTAGCGAGAAAAAGCTCAAAACCATGGTTGGAACACTAACGAATGGTATGTCGACACGCGCTTGGACACTACCAGGTTCTGAAGATGCGAAGTTCAAACGTCTAGAGATGGAATACAAAAGCTGGGGCAGCATGACATTGAATGCGGCTGGTATGAGTAAAAAGGCAAAAATCGAAGTTTGGGGCAAAAAACGCGTCCAAGAACAGGATTAAACCACTTTTTCTCTGTACGACTCACTAAGAGCTCAAAAACAAAGCCCGCTTTTTACAGCGGGCTTTGTCATTCAATATTGGCAATTATAGCTCAGAGAATTCTGGAGAATAATCGATGCGACCAGAGCGTCCGTCACACTGACCTTCGACCAATTCTGCTACGCGGAACGCACCTTGTGGCACTTCCCATGCGCAATCGAAGCCCATATCTTCAGCAGCGGTAAAACCTTGGCGCGCGTAGTAATCTGGCTCACCTAATACCACACATACTGGGTAACCAAAGTCACGTAGCGAATCAAAGCCTTCTTTGATTAGCTCAGCAGCAATGCCTTGACGGCGGTAATCTTCATGCACAGCCAAAGGCGCAAGACCTTGCCAAGATAAATCTTCACCATTCAACGTCACAGGGCTAAACAGCGCATGACCAACCACTTCACCTTCATCAGTACAGGCTACCAAAGACAAAGTGAGCTTGCCGTTTTCACGCAAACGCATCACTAGGTTGGCTTCCGCATCTGTTGGGAAAGCGTGTTTTAATAAGCGGTCAATGGTGAGAATGTCCGCAGGGGCTTCAGTTCGAATAAGCATTCGCTACTCCGGTTTCTTGTGCAGGCGCTTGAACCCCTTTCTGAACAAAGTCAGCCAGTTGGTTCAGTGCTACTTGCATCGCTTTTGGTAACTGCTCTAAGTCGACACTGTCCATCAGGTTTTTCACTTCTAAGCCAAGCTCAGTATCGCCCTCGATAGAAAGGCGACGTTGGAAGAACAGTGTATCAGGGTCTTCTTTACGACCAGCAATAAGTACTAGGTCGTTAAGGTTACCACTAAAACTCACATCTTCCTGAACCGGTTTCTCTGCTACCACTAATTTTTCATCTTGGTAGCTGATGTACCATGCTAAGTTCAAGTCTTTAATCGCAACTTTTAACCACTTGTCTTCAAGGAACTCAAAATCGCCATCTTCTAGGGCTTCTTTGAACACCATTTTCAAACCTTCCAATAAGGCTTTTTTCTGAACAGTTTGTGGCAATAACTGGACTGGAGATCGCAAAATTGATGCTGCGTTCTTTACTAGTTGACTGCGAATCTTGTTTAACACGCTAATTATCCGTTACTTTGTCATAAGGTTGTCTATCTTACGCAATAGAGTAATACCAGTACCTGTTATGTATCAATAAATCTGTTTGTTTTAGAAGTAGGCGGTTTACTCACTCAAACGTCGTTTTTTTGACCTTACGTGTATTATTGACGCTAAGTCGTGGATAAACGCTTTAATAACGGTATGTTCAAAGTTATAGTTATCAAAATAGCGTTTTTATTACACGGACGAATAATCAGGCTCATTGGAGATCGGTAACACCTTAATGCCTTCCCAGCAATTACAACATTGGTTTGCAACGCTTACCTCAAATAGCCCATTCTTTTTTGCCATTCTTGATAAGAAACACAATTATCGAATGGTGAGTGATCGCTATTGTGACATTGCAGGCTTAGGACACGACGAGATCGTTGGTCTGAACGACAGCCAAGTACTGGGAGAGCAGTTCTACAAGAAGCTCGCGCCCTACTACCAACGCGCGTTCAAAGGTGATCATGTTGAAGCGGAAATTACGCTCGACGAAACCGATCTTGAAACCAGTCTTCACTTCAGCCTTTCTCCCGTTCATGAAGAAAACGAAATTCGCTTTGTGGTCTTTCATGCCATCGACACGTCTGAAAAACAAATTCTGGTTCGCTCGTTAGAAGAGTCCGAAAGTAAGTTCGCCAAGCTCACTCAACTGTTGCCCGACGGTTTGTTGTTGGTCGAAGATGACATCATCATTTCTGCCAATCCAGCCTCCGCACGTTTACTCGGGTTAAACTCGCCTCATGAGCTACTTGGAGAAGAGCTGACTCGTCTGTTTATCGATGAAAACAGCAAAAAAGTCTTCACTCATCGCATCAGCACGTTACTTTCTGAAAAACCTTTTGTGTGTCTGACCAGCGCTCGTTGTGGTTTCGAACGTAAAGTTCAATTGCATGCCGATACCACAGCAATTCTCGGTAGTGAATCTCAAATCATTTTGATCCAAGACGCCGACGATGCGCCCAAGCTGCTTTCTTCCAATTCCAATGAAGACGCGCACATTGATTCGCTGACCAAGCTGTATAACCGCTTTGGCTTTACGAAACGATTAGAGCAACTCATCAAGAGCCAGACGCCGTTGCTGGTTTTCTACCTCGACATCGATAACTTTAAGAATATCAATGATTCACTTGGCCATCACATCGGTGACAAAGTGATTCAAGAAGTTTCCGCTCGTCTAAAACGTTCTTTACCAAATCAAGCAATTATTGGCCATTTAGGCGGCGACGAATTTGGCATCATCCTGCCTGAGCCAGAAAACACTCGTATGGCGGAGATTTTATCTGAGCGCATTATTTCTCTGATCAACCAACCTTTCGATCTGCATCATTTCAGCAAGCGCCTAGCATGTTCTATTGGTAGTGTGCGTTACCCAGAAGACGGACAAGACGCGCGCATTCTGCTGCAAAATGCTGATACCGCGATGTACGAAGCAAAAGACCGTGGTCGTAACCGCCTGATCAAATTTAACGATCAGATGAACAAAGAAGCGCGTATGCGTTTGTGGTTGGAGATCGAGCTACAAAAAGCATTGCAGCAAAACGGCTTGGAAGTATGGTACCAACCAAAAGTTAACGCCCGTGACTTCAGCATTAACGGTGCCGAAGCGCTAGTACGTTGGAAGCATCCGGTCGAAGGTTACATCAGCCCGGGCGCATTTATACCTGTAGCTGAGCGTGCAGGCTTGATTGAACACCTTGGTCGCGTGGTCATGCGTGATGTGTTTAACACAGTAAAACGCTGGAAACTGCAAGGCATTCTACCGGGACGCGTGGCGATCAACCTCTCTCCAGAACAGTTCGGGAACCCACAACTGATCGACTACATGGAGAAGCTACTACGCACCACCGAACTTGACCCAAGCTGCATTACCTTCGAGCTAACAGAAAGTGCGGTAATGAGCGACAGCGAACACACACTGCAAATGCTTAATGCGATCAAGAAGCTTGGTTTTGCATTATCTATCGATGACTTCGGTACGGGTTACTCTTCCCTTTCCTACTTAGCACGGTTCCCTATCGATGAACTAAAAATCGACCGCGCGTTTATCAACGACATCGATACGCTCCCAAAACAGGTGACGGTGATTGAGAACATCATCAACCTTGGTAAATCATTGGATTTGACCGTGGTCGCCGAAGGTGTGGAAACCCACCAACAAGCGACACTGCTCTCGAACCTGCAATGTAACTCGATTCAGGGCTTCCATTTTTACCGTCCTCAACCTAAACACGAGGTTGAAGAGTTGTTTGCGCAAAACCGCCGTCATAAGAACTGATCTCAACTGCAACAAAATCTGAGTGTTACCCCTTACTCTCAAGGGGTAAATCTCAACTTTATTGAGCTAAACCTAACTTAGGTCAATTTCGCTATTCATAATTCTTCATAAAATGCGGGCACCTTTTTATTCTCTATGATTGTGAGCATATGGAACTCTTGTGTCCTGCGGGTAACCTGCCTGCGCTAAAAACCGCGATTGATTGCGGTGCAGACGCCGTATACATCGGCTTTAAAGACGATACCAACGCTCGTCACTTTGCTGGTCTGAACTTCAACGGCAAGAAGCTTGAAAAAGCGGTGCAATACGTTCATGACCGCAACAAAAAGATCCACGTTGCATTAAACACGTTTGCCCACCCAAATGGTTTCGAGCGTTGGACAAATGCGGTCGACAATGCCGCAGCCTTGGGTGTGGACGCGCTTATCGTGGCTGATATTGCGGTACTTGAGTACGCTGCTCGCAAATACCCAGAACTCGAACTGCACCTTTCTGTACAAGCATCAGCGACCAACGTTGCAGCGGTAGATTTCTACAAGCAAAACTTCAACGTCAAACGTGTCGTACTGCCTCGCGTATTGTCTATCCATCAGGTAAAACAGCTTTCTCGCAACATCACTAGCGATGTCGAGCTGGAAGTCTTTGCTTTTGGTAGCCTGTGCATCATGTCAGAAGGTCGTTGCTACCTGTCCTCTTACATGACTGGCGAATCACCAAACACCGTTGGTGCCTGTTCTCCGGCGAAATACGTTCGCTGGCAAGAAACAGAAAACGGTCTGGAATCGCGTCTTAACGATATTCTGATCGATCGCTACAGCGCCGGTGAAAACGCTGGCTACCCAACTTTGTGTAAAGGTCGTTTCGAAGCTGAAATTGAAGGCGAGAAAAAACGCTACCATGCACTGGAAGAACCAACCAGTTTGAACACCCTTTCTATGTTGCCTGAGCTATTTGCAGCAAATGTGGCTTCCGTAAAAATTGAAGGTCGCCAACGTAGCCCTGCTTACGTAGAACAAGTAACGCGTACGTGGCGTGCAGCGATTG
This sequence comes from Vibrio sp. HENC-03, assembly GCF_000305755.2. Taxonomy (NCBI): domain Bacteria; kingdom Pseudomonadati; phylum Pseudomonadota; class Gammaproteobacteria; order Vibrionales; family Vibrionaceae; genus Vibrio; species Vibrio sp. HENC-03. The sequence continues at coordinate 216,481 of NZ_JH976128.1, forward strand.
ATCGCTACCAAGCAAACCCAGAAGCTTACCAAGTTGAAGCGGCTTGGGATGCAGCGTTGGCAAACGTATCTGAAGGTACGCAAACCACACTTGGTGCTTACCACCGTAAATGGCAGTAGAGGTTAAGATGGATAACTCAATGAAATACGCACTTGGTCCACTGTTGTACTTCTGGCCAAAGCAAGACGTTGAAGCGTTTTACGAACAAGCGAAATCAAGCTCTGCGGACATCATCTACCTAGGTGAAACCGTGTGTTCAAAACGTCGTGAAATGAAACCTGCACATTGGTTCGATATCGCGAAAGAATTGTCTGCATCTGGTAAACAAGTCGTGCTTTCCACGATGGCACTATTAGAAGCGCCAAGTGAAGTGAACATCATGAAGAAATACATCGACAACGGTGACTTCGCGATTGAAGCTAACGACGTGTCTGCGGTTCAATTGGCTTCTGAGCATAAAGTGCCATTCGTCGTTGGCCCTGCGGTTAACACTTACAACGCGCATACGCTTAACTTGTTCCTAAAACAAGGCATGATCCGCTGGTGTATGCCTGTAGAGCTGTCTCGTGAATGGCTCAGCAACACATTGGTTCAATGTGATGAACTCGGTATTCGCAATAAGTTTGAAGTGGAAGTTTTCAGCCACGGTTATCTGCCACTGGCTTACTCGGCGCGCTGCTTTACCGCTCGAGCAGAAAACAAAGCTAAAGATGATTGCGAAACTTGCTGTATTAAGTACCCAACGGGTATCCAAGTAAGCAGCCAAGAAGGCCAGGAAGTGTTTAACTTAAACGGCATCCAAACTCAGTCTGGTTACTGCTACAACCTGATCAACGATCTACCAAGCATGGAAGGTCTGGTTGATGTGGTTCGTTTAAGCCCGCTCGGTCTTAGCACCTTCTCTGAGCTAGACCAATTCCGCTCAAACGAGAAAGGCACCAACCCAGGCAAGATCCAAGACCGCCAATGTAACGGTTACTGGCACCAACTTGCAGGTCTAGAAGTGAAGAACATCTAATCCCTGCTTACGGTTTCAAAGCAATAAAAAAGCGAGGTACTGTCCTCGCTTTTTTTACATCTTTTCGTCGTTAAGACGCTTGAATACTTGGCTCTGCTGAACTCTCGTTCATTAGCTTCTTAATATCACGCCACAACATTGTCATCACCACTAAACTCAAGGCGATGTTAGACAGTGGGAATGCAATCCAAATACCCGTTACGCCTAGAAGTTTTGGCATGATGAACAAGAACGGCAATTGAATTGCCATATTACCAATGGTCACAAACATCGCTTTGCTGCCTTTGTTTACCGATTGGTAGTACGCCGCAGCAACCACTAAGAAACCATCCAAGAACAATGCAAACATATGGAGGCGAATCCCCACTACCGTCGCATCAATCAGGTTTTGATCGGCATTGTTGAATACCGACACAAACTCGTATGGGAAGATGTTCATCAAAATAACAAACGCGACACCGCCGAGCACTGACGTGCCCATGGCGACCTTCAATAGCTTACGAATATTGTCTTGGTTGCGTGCACCATGGTTATAGCTCACTAAAGGCTGCATACCATTAGCGATGCCTTCCGCGATCAAGTAGTAGACCGTCACGATATAACCCAAGATGGCGTAAGCACCAATCAACAACGCACTACCGTACTGGGCAAACAGTGCATTATGCAGAGCGACCATCATCGAGCCGTATGCGTACATAAAGAAGCTCGACGTGCCGATCATGACGATTTTAGGGATCACGTCAAATTGCATCTTCAAGTCGCCAGTCGACAGACGCATCTTCGCTCTTGAAGTAAAGAAGTATCCCACACCAAGAATGGTGACCACCATCTGTGCTAACGCAGTCGCAATAGCCGCACCTTCAAGCTCCCAACCAAGCCAAGCAATAAACAGGTAATCAAGCACGATATTAATCACGGCACCAATCACCATCAAGATAGTGGCTAAGTTCGGGCTATCGTCGTTACGCAGCAAAAACGGCACTGCAATTGAACCAAGCGAGAACACACATGCCACGCTTAAGATGTGCAGGTACTGCAAACCAAGTTCGTATACTCGCCCTTCAGCCCCTTGCCAACGAATAAAGTCATCAGCGAAGAAGAACAAGGTTGTCGCTACGACAGGCATCAAAGCAACTAAAAGCAATAGACCGGTTGAGAGAATACGTTTAGCACCTTCACCGTCTTTTTCACCTTGTTTGATAGAGGCGAGTGCCCCCGTACCTACGCCCACCATCATACCGATACCAAGTATCGAGCCAATGATCGGCCACGCGACGTTGATCCCGGCTAATCCATCAGCCCCCACATAACGACCAATAAAGATACCATCAACGACTTGGTATAAACCGTTCACCAACATGGCTGCGACGGTCGGAATTGTGTATTTCCAAAACTGTTTGTATATAGAGTTTTGCATGACTACCACCAATAGTTAGCAAAGCTAACTAAATAGATAAAAGAATAAAATGTATGTTTAGTTTCCGAGCGCTTTATCCAGTAGCGCTTTCAGTTGCTGTGCTTCTTGCTTATCAAGTTTACGCACGAGTTGTTCAGAAATATCCTTGTATACCACCTGTTCAAGGGACATCTCTGCTATCACTTCTTCCGTTAGCAAAACGCGCTTTGAACGCGCATCTTCGTTACAAGCGATGCGTCTAACCAACCCCTTTTTCTCCAAACGAACCACCATATTTGAAGCTGAAGGTTTGGTGACTTGCAGCTCTTCAGCCAAGTCTGTAATACGCACACCTTCTGGATGAAGCTGAATCACTCGTAAGTAATCGAACTCATTAAAGCTCAAATGTGAAAGCGGATCTTCCTTGGCATAAACACGCCACGCTTTGGCACAAAATCGTTCTAACTCAATCAGGCTTTTTTCTAGTGCCATTGTGTTTTGCTCATTTAGTTAGCAAGGCTAACTATTTTAGAGAACCTATCCAAATTCTTCAAGCACAAAAAAGCCGCTCTAGTTGAGCGGCTCATGGTTATTTTTCTTCTTGTTGCTGTTGCTCGGCTTTGAGCTTAGCAAGTTGTTCTTGCTGCAACTGATCGTAGATTTGCGCCAGCTCCAAGAAAGAGTAACGGTGTTCTACGTATTCATAAACGTTGAAAGAGATTGCTAACTTGTACAATGAAATCGCATCAGCAATATCACCTTCTAGTTGGTAACGCTTACCAAGGTAGAAGTAAGTTTCTGTTAAACGTTCAGCAAGACGGTAGTTTTCACGCGTACCATCCATGATGGCTTTAAGCGCAGCATCATCAGACACGTCACGCAGCATGATCGCAACTAAAACCCAACCCCACTCTTCACTGCGGTCACGTTGGTAACGTTTCTCTAAGTTCGCTTTTGCTTGCTCTGGGTTTTGTTCAGCTTCAATGATGTAAAGCCATAAAGCACGGAACGGGTCACTCGGCATTTCTTCATAATGCTTAGTCATGTCTTCCAGAGCAAGGTCGATGCGGCCACCGTAATACAAGGCAATTGCACGGTTACGCTCTGCATATGAATTCTGTGGCGCGAGCTCAAGTGTTGAATCAAATGCTTCGTAAGCGGCATCAAATTCACCTACTTGGGTAAAGTAAACACCCAATAGGTTGAAGATATCTGGTTGAGCAGGGTTCAGTTGTAGAGACTGATTAAAGTCCAAACGAGCCAAATCACGCAGGCCTACGCTGTCGTAGTAGTTACCACGCTCGTAGTGCATCTTAGCGCGAACTTCATCGCTCAAGTCTGGACGCTGTAAAAGCTGGGAAAGACGTGCAATCTGAACTTCTTGCTGAACGCTTGGCTGTAGCGGCACCGCCATCGGAGGATAGATCCACTTTTGTGCCGAATGTTGAGAGGTATTAGCACAACCGGTCAGCGCGATAGCGACACATAAACTTGCGGTTTGAAACCATTTCACTAATTGGTACTCCTGTTTGGACCGCTCTGGGTCTGTTTCTCTTTATGCACTATAGGATATATAACTTCGCTTGAGGCTAAACTTGTCGAAACAGGCCAAAAAAAAGGGGAGCGAAAATGCTCCCCTTTTATAGCATGCTTTCAGTCTCTTAAGCTAATAAAAGACCAAAAGTCGAAACTTAGATTACTCGCCTTTTGCTTCAGAAGCGTCGTTTGCTTCTTCTGCTGGCTTCTCTACTGCTTCTTTCATACTTAGACGTACACGGCCTTGGCGGTCGATTTCAAGAACTTTAACTTGAACTTCTTGACCTTCAGTTAGGTAGTCAGACACTTTCTCAACGCGTTTTTCAGCGATTTGAGAGATGTGTACTAGACCATCTTTACCTGGAAGAACCGTTACGAATGCACCAAAGTCAGCTAGACGTGCAACCTTACCAGTGTAGATACGACCTACTTCAACTTCAGCAGTGATCTCTTCGATGCGGCGGATAGCTTCTTTCGCTGCTGCACCTTCAGTTGCTGCAATCTTGATAGTACCGTCGTCTTCGATTTCGATAGTTGTACCAGTCTCTTCAGTTAGAGCACGGATAACTGCACCACCTTTACCGATAACGTCTTTGATCTTCTCTGCGCTGATCTTCATTGTGTGAATGCGAGGAGCGAATTCAGAGATGTCTTCACGAGCACCAGAGATAGCTTCATCCATTACAGATAGGATGTGCTTACGTGCACCTTGAGCTTGGTTAAGCGCAATTTGCATGATCTCTTTAGTGATACCTTCGATCTTGATGTCCATTTGAAGTGCTGTGATACCAGTGTTAGTACCCGCTACTTTAAAGTCCATGTCACCTAGGTGGTCTTCGTCACCAAGGATGTCAGAAAGAACAACGAAGTCGTCGCCTTCTTTAACAAGACCCATTGCGATACCCGCAACAGAAGACTTGATTGGCACACCTGCATCCATAAGAGCAAGAGAAGTACCACATACAGAAGCCATTGAAGAAGAACCGTTAGATTCAGTGATTTCCGATACAACACGTACTGTGTATGGGAACTCATCAACAGAAGGCATTACTGCTGCGATACCGCGTTTAGCCAGTTTACCGTGACCGATTTCACGACGCTTAGGAGAACCTACAAAACCAGTTTCACCAACACAGTATGGAGGGAAGTTGTAGTGTAGTAGGAAGTGATCTTTACGCTCACCTGTTAGCTCGTCGATGATTTGAGCATCACGCTGCGTACCTAGAGTCGCAGTTACTAGAGCCTGAGTTTCGCCACGTGTAAATAGTGATGAACCGTGTGTACGAGGAAGAACACCAGTACGTACGTCTAGCGCACGAACCATGTCTTTTTCACGGCCGTCGATACGTGGGTTACCAGCGATGATGCTGCGACGTACAACTGTCTTCTCTAGATCGTGGAAGATAGTGTGGATTTCTTTTGTGTTCGCTTCTGGATCTTCAGCAAGTAGCACTTCGTTTACTTCACCAGCGATCTCGTGGATGCGATCGTAACGAGCCATCTTCTCAGTGATTTGGTAAGCTTCAACAAGCTTAGCTTCAGCCAGTTCAGCGATCTTGTTTACAAGCGCTGTGTTCTCTTCTGGAGCAACCCAATCCCAAGCAGGAGTCGCAACTTCAGCAGCAAACTCGTTGATTGCGTTGATCACTGTTTGTTGTTGGTCGTGGCCGTAAACAACCGCTGATAGCATTTCTTCTTCAGTTAGGTTGTCAGCTTCTGACTCAACCATTAGTACTGCAGATTCAGTACCCGCAACAACTAGGTCTAGCTTAGAAGCTTCTAGCTCTGTGTTGCTTGGGTTAAGTACTAGTTGACCGTCGATGTGACCAACACGTGCAGCACCGATAGGACCGTTGAACGGAATACCAGAGATAGCTAGCGCCGCAGAAGTACCGATCATAGTTACGATATCAGGTTGAACATCTGGGTTAACAGATACTACCGTTGCGATAACTTGTACTTCGTTTTTGAATGCATCTGGGAAAAGTGGACGGATTGGACGGTCGATTAGACGAGCCGTTAGCGTTTCACCTTCAGATGGACGACCTTCACGCTTGAAGAAACCACCAGGGATTTTACCTGCAGCGTAAGTACGCTCTTGGTAGTTAACTGTTAGCGGGAAGAAGTCTTGACCTTCAACTGCTTCTTTTTTACCAACTACAGAAACGAATACTGCTGTATCGTCCATAGTCACCATAACGGCTGCCGTAGCTTGACGTGCGATAACGCCAGTTTCTAGAGTAACTGTGTGGTTACCGTACTGGAACGTTTTAACAACTGGTTTTTCGAACATTGTTATTCCTTGTTTCTAAGCGCATCGATGGACTTGCTCAGAGAGTATTGATTGATACTCAAGACATTACGAATCGCGACTAGTGAAAACAAACTGACATGGTGTGCAATTCGCTTTTAATAGTCGCGACCTTTTGGTCGACGTGGTTGACTGTAATGCAATGAGTCTTTGTGAAAATCTCAAAACGAGATTTAGCCGCGTGTAGTATAACGGCATAAGTTTGATTTGGCTAAGCTATAGCAGTGAAAATAAGTAACGGGCAACAAAAAAGGGGCATAAAGCCCCTTTTAGACAAACTGCTATGCAGTCGCTGATTAGCGACGTAGGCCTAGACGCTTGATTAGGTCTTGGTAGCGAGCTAGATTTTTACCTTTTAGGTAATCTAGAAGCTTACGACGACGAGAAACCATACGTAGAAGACCACGACGGCTGTGGTGATCGCCTTTGTGTGCTTTGAAGTGACCTTGTAGGTGGTTGATAGAAGCTGTAAGTAGAGCTACTTGAACTTCTGGTGAACCTGTGTCGCCTTCGCCTTGTGCGTATTCTGCAACGATTGCTGCTTTAGTTTCTGCATTCAGAGACATAATTCTCTCCTAATAAGAGTAAGTTTAAAGTTGTAGCAGCCAATCTCTGATTCAGCCGCTACGCGAAGCGCGAATTATAGGGAAGTTTCCTCACCCGCGCAATATAAAAATACCGGCATTACAGCCGGTATTTTCTAGAGCTTGATGAAGTTACTCTTCGTCGCGGAAAACCACCAAACGTTTTGGTGCCACTTTTCCATCGTCGTTCACTTCAGCAACGCCAATAAACAGCTTATCTTCACCAGAAGTCATGCGAATTGGCGTCCCTTCTGGCGCGCCAAACACTTGTACTGGCATACCATGCTGTACCAAGTTGGTTAGCTCTGCGTTTAGGTTTACCTCAGGTAACTCTTCAACGGCAGTATCCATTGGCAACAACAGTGGATCAAGCAACTCTTTTGGTGCTACTTCGTCACGATGCGCTTGCTCTAGCAACTCATTAAGTTGCTCTAGCGTTACCATTTTTTCGTACGGATATTTTGCAACACCTGTACGACGAAGCATGGTCACGTGTGCACCACAACCAAGCATTTCACCTAGGTCATCAACGATAGTACGGATGTAAGTGCCTTTCGAGCAGTGTACTTCCATCTCAACTTCGTCACCTTCAAAGCGGTGAAGTACGATTTCGTATACGGTGATCTTGCGCGATTCACGTGGTACTTCAATGCCTTTACGAGCGTACTCGTACAATGGCTTACCTTGGTATTTCAATGCAGAGAACATTGAAGGTACTTGGTCTGATTCACCACGGAACGTGTCGATGCACGCTTCTAACTTCTCAAGGTTCACGTCAACTGGACGCGTCTCTACCACTTCGCCATCAGAGTCAGACGTATCAGTACGCTCACCTAACTTTGCGATTACGCGGTAGCGCTTGTCTGAATCCAACAAGAACTGAGAGAACTTAGTTGCTTCGCCTAAGCAGATTGGCAACATGCCCGTCGCTAGTGGGTCCAATGCACCCGTATGACCCGCTTTTTCAGCAAAGAAAATACGTTTTACTTTTTGCAGTGCATCATTTGAAGAAATACCTGTTGGTTTGTCCAACAAGATAACGCCATTAATTGGACGACCTTTACGACGACGAGCCATTACTCTTCCCCTGCCTGATCTTCTTCGCGACCTGAATCTTGCTGTTTACGTTTATCTTCGTTAACAACTTCAGAAACTAGGTTCGACATACGCATACCTTCTACTAGTGTGTTGTCGTAGTAGAAACGGATTTCAGGCGTCAGACGTAGGCGAATACGCTTACCAAGCATCATACGGATGTGCACTTCGTGCTCACGTAGTGCTGCTAGGCATGATTCTGGCGTTTGCTCACCCACACATAGGAAAGTAACGAATACTTTTGCGTAAGCAAGATCGCGTGATACTTCTACATCAGAAATCGTAACCATGCCTAGGCGAGAGTCACGAACTTCACGTTGAAGGATCATCGCAAGTTCTTTTTGCAGCTGCTGTGATACGCGCTGCGTGCGGCTAAATTCTTTTGACATATTCATTCTCTTAAATAGAAAGAATGGGGGGATGGTCAAGCCAGCCCCCCATGGTGTATTCAACAACCAATTACTATTTGTCTTTCAGACGTTTAGTAATTTTAGTCAATTAGTCTAGAGTACGTTTGATTTCAACGACTTCGAATACTTCGATCTGGTCGCCAACGCGAACGTCGTTGTAGTTCTTAACGCCGATACCACACTCGTAGCCATTCTTAACTTCTTGAACGTCATCTTTAAAGCGACGAAGTGACTCTAGTTCACCTTCGTAGATAACAACGTTGTCGCGTAGAACGCGGATTGGGTTGTTACGCTTAATTAGACCTTCAGTAACCATACAACCAGCGATTGCACCCAGTTTCGGTGACTTAAATACGTCACGTACTTCAGCAAGACCAATGATTTCTTGCTTGAATTCTGGAGCAAGCATACCGCCCATTGCTTGTTTAACTTCGTCAATCAATTGGTAAATGATTGAGTAGTAACGTAGGTCAACGCTTGCTGCTTCAATCGCACGACGAGCAGATGCATCCGCACGTACGTTAAAGCCAAGGATGATTGCGTTTGAAGCTTCTGCAAGAACTGCGTCAGTCTCTGTAATACCACCAACACCAGAACCAACGATGTTCACTTTAACTTCGTCAGTAGATAGTTTCAGTAGAGAGTCTGCGATTGCTTCTACAGAACCTTGTACGTCAGCTTTCAGTACTACGTTTAGTTCAGCAACTTCACCAGCAGTCATGTTAGAGAACATATTCTCTAGTTTAGATTTCTGCTGACGAGCAAGTTTCACTTCACGGAACTTACCAGCACGGTAGTTTGCTACTTCACGCGCTTTACGCTCGTCACGTACTACTGTTGCTTCGTCACCTGAAGATGGTACGCCTGAAAGACCTAGGATCTCTACAGGAATAGATGGGCCAGCTTCTGTGATTTCTTGACCTAGTTCGTCACGCATTGCACGGACACGGCCGTATTCTTGACCACAAAGAACGATGTCGCCTTTGTTTAGCGTACCTGATTGAACAAGTACTGTTGCAACTGGACCGCGACCTTTATCTAGGCGAGATTCAACAACAACACCAGATGCCATGCCTTCAGCTACAGCGGTAAGTTCAAGAACTTCAGACTGAAGAAGGATTGCTTCTAGAAGACCATCGATGTTTGTACCCTGTTTAGCAGAGATGTGAACGAACATGTTCTCACCGCCCCATTCCTCAGGGATTACGTCGTATTGAGCTAGCTCATTCTTAACGTTGTCTGGGTTCGCGTCTTCTTTATCGATCTTGTTCACAGCAACAATCAGAGGAACGCCTGCCGCTTTCGCGTGCTGGATCGCTTCAACTGTTTGTGGCATTACGCCATCGTCTGCTGCAACTACAAGAACAACGATATCTGTCGCTTGAGCACCACGAGCACGCATAGCAGTAAACGCTGCGTGTCCAGGAGTATCAAGGAACGTGATCATGCCGTTGTCTGTTTCAACGTGGTAAGCACCGATGTGCTGTGTAATACCACCCGCTTCGCCTGAAGCAACGTGTGTACGACGGATGTAGTCAAGTGTTGACGTTTTACCGTGGTCAACGTGACCCATGATAGTTACAACTGGAGCACGTGGTACTGCTTCTGCGTTTGTATCACGATCAGATAGTACTGCTTCTTCCAGTTCGTTCTCTTTACGAAGAACTACCTTGTGACCCATTTCTTCAGCAACAAGCTGTGCTGTTTCTTGGTCGATCACTTGGTTGATAGTCGCCATAGCGCCCATCTTCATCATTACTTTGATAACTTCTGTCGCTTTAACCGACATCTTGTTAGCAAGTTCAGAAAGAACGATTGTTTCACCGATTACTACGTCTTGTTTTGCTACAGTCGCAGACTTATCGAAACCGTGTTGCATTGAAGTTGGCTTAGCAAGTTTGCCTTTGTTACGGCCTTTGCCACCACGTTGGTTACGACCACCGCGTGATTGCTCTTCTTTTGCTGGCTTCTTCTTCTTACGACGAGCACCGCCTTCTTCTTTACGGTCAGCTGCATCTTCAGCTTCACGAGCGTAACGAGAAGTGGTTACGTGGTAGTCAGAGTTTTCAAGTTCTTTCTTCTTAGACTCTTCTTCAGACCAACGAGCTTCGTTCTCTTCTGCAAGTTTACGAGCTTCTTCAACAAGCTTCGCGGCTTCTTGCTCAGCTTTACGTTGGGCTTCTTCTTCCTGACGACGCTTTAGCTCGTCAGCTTCTTTCTTCGCTTGCGTATTAGCATCCGCATTTTTTGCATTCATGTCTTTCTTAGCCTTTTCAGCTTGTGCGCGTTTTGCCTTTTCTTCAGCTTCACGTTTTGCATCCGCTTCACGTTTCGCTTTCTCATCGGCTTCGCGCTGTGCTTTCTCTGCAGCTTCACGTTTGGCTTGTTCTTCTGCCTCACGCTTCGCAAGCTCTTCAGCTTCACGCTTTGCTGCTTCCTCAGCCTCACGTTTTGCGTCGTCTTCGATAGTGCTGCGCTTCACATATGTGCGCTTCTTACGCACTTCTACTTGAACATCCTTACTTTTGCCGCCACCTGCTGCAACACTTAGCGTGCTACGAGTCTTACGTTGAAGCGTCAGTCTAGTAGGTTCAGATTCGCCCGACTTATCGCCGTGCTCTTTCTTCAGGTGAGAGAGAAGCTTTTGCTTCTCTTCATCCGATACATGGTCAGAACTCGCTTTGTTCATGCCAGCGTCAGCAAGTTGTTCCATTAAGCGGTCGACTGGAGTACCAATCTCTTCACTCAGAGCTTTAACTGTTAATTGTGTCATGCCGCTTCCTCCTTGCTGATATTATGCTTCTTCGCCGAACCAACAGATGTTACGTGCAGCCATGATAAGCTCACCTGCGCGTTCTTCTGTCAGGCCTTCAATACCTTCTAAATCGTCGATACCTTGGTCGGCTAGATCTTCTAGTGTTGCTACACCTTTTGCTGCCAACTTGAATGCCATCTCACGCTCTAGACCTTCAAGGCCTAGTAGATCTTCAGCAGGCTCTAGACCTTCAAAAGACTCTTCTTGCGCTAGGGCAATTGTCGTTAGTGCGTCTTTCGCACGGCTACGAAGTTCTTCAACAAGCTCTTCGTTTAGGCCGTCTACGTCTAGCAGTTCGTTAACTGGAACGTATGCGATTTCTTCTAGCGTTGAGAAACCTTCTTCAACAAGTAGTTGAGCGAAGTCTTCTTCAATGTCTAGGTACTTCATGAAGTTTTCGATAGACGCTTGAGATTCTTCAGCGTGTTTCTTCTGAAGATCTGCCACAGTCATTACGTTCAGTTCCCAACCAGTTAGTTGAGATGCTAGACGTACGTTTTGACCGTTACGACCGATAGCTTGCGCTAGGTTGTCAGCTTCAACTGCGATGTCCATTGAGTGTGCATCTTCATCAACGATGATAGAAGCAACGTCAGCTGGCGCCATTGCGTTGATAACGAATTGAGCTGGGTTATCGTCCCAAAGAACGATATCGATACGCTCACCACCAAGCTCACCAGATACTGCTTGTACACGTGCACCACGCATACCAACACACGCACCTACAGGGTCGATACGTTTGTCATTTGTTTTAACAGCGATCTTAGCGCGAGAACCTGGATCACGTGCAGCACCTTTAAGCTCGATGATTTCTTCAGCGATTTCTGGTACTTCTACACGGAATAGTTCTGCCAGCATTTCTGGCTTAGAACGTGTAATGAACAGTTGGAAACCACGCGCTTCTGGAGCAACTTTGTACAGAAGACCACGAACACGGTCACCTGGACGGAAGTTTTCACGAGGAAGTTGGTCATCACGTAGGATTACCGCTTCTGCGTTGTTACCTAGATCCATTACAACTGTTTCACGGTTTACTTTCTTAACAACACCAGTGATTAGATCACCTTCGTTGTCGATAAACTGTTCTACGATTTGTGCACGCTCAGCTTCACGTACTTTTTGTACGATAACTTGCTTAGCAGTTTGAGTCGTAATACGGTCAAATGTAACCGATGGGATATCGTCTTCTACGAAATCACCTAGTTGAATGTCTGCATCTTCATACTGTGCAGCTTCTAGAGAGATTTCTTTTGTTGGGTTTTCTACATCTTCTACAACCAACCAACGACGGAAAGTTTCAAACTCACCCGTTTTACGGTCGATAGCGACACGTACATCGATTTCGATTTCGTATTTTTTCTTTGTAGAAGTTGCTAGAGCAATCTCAAGAGCTTCAAAGATACGCTCACGAGGTACCGCTTTTTCGTTCGATACCGCTTCTGCTACCGCTAAAATTTCTTTACTCATTGTATTTAGCCTCTAAGCTTCAAATTTTTTAGGGAACTAAAATTTAGGGATCAGGTTAGCTTTTGAAATGTTACTTAGAGCAAACTCTTCTTGTTGCCCATCAACAGTAACTGCAATTGTCTCACCATCTACGCTGTGGATAATACCTGCCCACTTACGACGGTTTGCAACAGCCATTTTCAAAACGATGCTGACCTCGTGACCAATAAATTGCTCGTAATGTGCTGCTTTGAAAAGTGGTCTTTCTAAGCCTGGAGAAGAAACTTCTAGGCTGTAAGCAACAGAAATTGGATCTTCAACGTCTAGTACTGCGCTAACCTGATGGCTTACTTCTGCACAAGCGTCTACATTGATGCCATTTTCGTGGTCAATGTAGATACGTAACGTTGAGTGCGCACCCGCACGAATAAATTCTAATCCAACCAACTCATAGCCTGATGCCTCTACTGGAGCTTCAAGCATTTCAGTAAGTTGTCTTTCTAAACCAGTCATTTGAACCACTCCAGAAACAAAAAAAGGGCTCAGAGCCCAATCAAAAAACCAAGCAGTGATCCGAGTTAAATTACAAAAACTCAGATAACAAAAAACCCCGAAAGTCGGGGTTTTATGCTGCTGGACCCTGATACGTTAAGAATAGCCAAAAATTTGCTTTTCTTAACTCACAGTGTGGTTAGCACTGTGCAAACTTGCCAATCGAATCATTCTTTCCAATGAAAGAAGAGATTGGTTGCGGGGGCCGGATTTGAACCGACGACCTTCGGGTTATGAGCCCGACGAGCTACCAAGCTGCTCCACCCCGCGTCCGACTTGCTGAGCATTATACGCTCAACTAAGTGATTTACAAGTTTGTAAATTCATGGTGCCGAGAGAGGGACTCGAACCCTCACACCAAAGGCACTAGCACCTCATGCTAGCGTGTCTACCAATTTCACCATCTCGGCTACATAAACCTTTACAGCTTATTGTGGAATCTCATCACCTGCTGGTGCTGGAACTTCACTTGCTGCATCTTTAACTTGTTCTACAACTGGTTGACCTAGTGTTGGGTCTACCCATTGTGACTCAGTCTTGTGCGTAGACATACGACCAAGTAACAAGCTAATGATAAAAAATACGGTTGCTAAAATAGCAGTTGTTCGGGTTAAGAAATTACCTGAGCCGCTTGCACCAAACACTGTGTTTGAAGCACCTGCACCGAACGAGGCTCCCATATCTGCGCCTTTACCTTGTTGAATCAACACAAGGCCAATCACACCAAGCGCCGCCAACAGGTAAATCACAAGTAGAACTGAAAACATTTTTTTCCACCTATGTTCCAAATTGTTGAGCCAGCGCCGTTCAAAAACAATGATGTTTATTTATGAACAAGGCTAGCGACCTCCTAACGGGAGGCGGAGCAATACTAGCGAAAGCCAGTAACGCTGACAAGGGAAAATTAGCAAAAAGTCAGCGCTAACGCATTAAGCGCTCAAAAAAAGGGCAAAAGATGCCCTTTTCTCTCGCAAAATAGGTTAACGCAATGATTAACAACTTGCTTTTACTGCATCTGCAATTTTAAGCGCAGAGCTTTGAACAAGCTCGGCATCTTCACCTTCAACCATCACTCGGATCAGAGGTTCAGTGCCTGATTTGCGAAGCAGCACGCGACCTTTGTCACCAAGCTCAGCTTCAACCGCTGCTACTGAGTCTAGTACAGCTTGAGCTTCAAGTGGGTTGCTTTCACCAGCAAAGCGCACGTTTTCTAGCACTTGTGGGTAAAGCGTCATCCCTTGAGACAAGTCGTGTAGTGTCATATCACTGCCGACTACAGAAGCAAGAACTTGCAACGCGGCAACAATTGCATCACCCGTTGTGACTTTGTCTAGCAAGATAACGTGGCCTGAGTTTTCCGCGCCAATCTTCCAGCCTTTCGCAAGTAGCTGTTCCATTACGTAGCGGTCACCTACTGCTGCACGTACAAATGGAATACCTAATTGCTTTAAGCCATTTTCCATACCTAGGTTTGTCATTAGCGTGCCAACAACACCACCTTTTAGTTCACCACGACGCAATGCATCGCGTGCGATGATGTAAGCGATTTGGTCACCGTCGATCTTGTTACCTAAATGGTCAACCATGATGATACGGTCACCATCACCATCGAACGCTAGGCCAAGATGAGCTTGCTCTTCTACCACACGCTTTTGTAACGCACGAACGTCAGTCGCGCCCACTTCAGCGTTGATGTTAGTGCCGTTTGGCTCAACACCCATTGCGACAACTTCTGCACCTAACTCTTTGAATACGTTAGGAGCAATGTGGTAAGTCGCACCGTGTGCACAGTCAACAACGATTTTTAGGTTTGCAAGGCTCAACTCAGAAGGGAAAGTGCTCTTACAAAATTCGATGTAACGACCTGCTGCATCATTTAGACGAGTCGCTTTACCTAGTTCAGCAGATTCAACACATTCGATGTCTTTGTCTAGCTCAGCTTCAATAGCAAGCTCGATATCATCCGGAAGCTTAGTACCTTCAGACGAGAAGAACTTAATACCGTTGTCATAGTACGGGTTGTGAGACGCTGAAATAACGATACCAGCTTCCGCACGAAAGGTTTGCGTTAGGTAAGCGACTGCCGGTGTTGGCATTGGACCAGTAAAGGTTGCTTTCAGGCCAGCGGCTGCAAGACCGGCTTCAAGAGCAGATTCAAGCATGTAGCCAGAGATACGCGTATCTTTACCGATGATAACTTTCTTAGTGCCTTGTTTTGCTAGTACACGACCAGCTGCCCAGCCAAGCTTTAGTACGAAATCCGGAGTAATTGGGTATTGACCAACTTTACCGCGCACACCGTCAGTACCAAAATAACGTCTTTTATCAGACATAAAACTTTCCTTAATTCTTTTTGATATTTTTGTTCGTCATCTCAACCACCTTCATTGCTTCAATGGTTTCTTCAAAGTCATGAACTCGAATGATCTGCGCACCTTTCATTGCAGCGATAGTCGCACAGACCACGCTTGCATTAGTACATTCCGCTGCGGGTTTATCCAACAGTTTGAAGATCATTGACTTACGCGACATACCAGCAAGTATTGGTAAACCGAATTCATGGAACTTATCGAGATGAGCGAGCATATGATAATTGTGTTCTATGGTTTTGCCAAAGCCAAAACCTGGATCTAGGATAAGTTGAGACTTATCAATACCCACCGCTTCACAAGCAGCAATGCGTTCTTTGAGAAATTCTGAGACATCTTCCATCAGATCATCATACTGTGGATTTGCCTGCATCGTTCTAGGTTGACCTTTCATGTGCATCAAGCAAATTGGCAATTTAGCTTCTGCTGCTACCTCTAATGCTACTGGCTCTTGAAGTGCACGAACATCGTTAATGAGGTCAGCACCAGCAGCAACCGCTTGGCGCATCACTTCAGCTTTACTGGTGTCGACAGAAATCCAAACATCGTATTTTTTGCGAATCGCTTTGATAACTGGAATGACGCGTTGTAGTTCTACCTCGAGCTCAACATCTGGGGCGCCAGGACGCGTCGACTCGCCACCGATATCGATAATACTGACACCAGCAGCAATCATTTTCTCAGCTTGGGCAAGCGCAAGATCGAGTGAGTTGAACTTACCGCCATCGGAGAAGGAGTCAGGGGTTACATTGAGAATCGCCATGACGTGAGGGCGAGAAAGGTCGAGAGATTTGTTGTTTGCTTTAATAATCATAGCTTTAATAATCACAACATATACAAAAACCCCGAGCTTAACTCGGGGTTTATTATCAAAGGCTACTCTTTATTCAGAGTCTTTCTTTTCTGGCGCTTCGCTTGAAGTCGCTTCTTGAGAAGCAGGTTGCTCTACTGGTTTTGTAGGTTCTTCTGATTTCTCTTCAGCTTTTACTTCAGGTTTCGCTTGAGGCTTATCGTTGTCTTCTGGTTTGTTTGCAGGTTTGTCACCCCAACCAGCAGGCTCACGAATGTCCGTCTTACGCTCCATCAGGTCATCAATCTGGCCAGCATCAATGGTTTCATACTTCATTAGCGCATCTTTCATCGCATGCATGATATCCATGTTGTCTTGCAAGATTTGTTTCGCACGGTCGTAGTTACGGTCGATGATCTTACGAACTTCATCATCGATTAGCTTCGCTGTGTCATCAGACATGTGTTTAGTCTGAGTCACGCTACGTCCTAGGAACACTTCACCTTCTTCTTCCGCATACAGTAGCGGACCAAGTTTCTCAGAGAAGCCCCACTGCGTAACCATCTTACGAGCGATGTCTGTTGCGCGTTCGATATCGTTCGATGCACCTGTCGATACCTTGTCAGCACCGTAGATCAGCTCTTCCGCTAGACGACCACCGTACAAGCTAGAAACCATTGATTCTAGGTGTTGGCGAGACATACTCACACGGTCTTGCTCAGGTAGGTACATCGTCACACCCAACGCACGACCACGTGGAATGATAGACACTTTGTACACTGGATCGTGTTCAGGAACCAAGCGACCAACAATTGCGTGACCCGCTTCGTGGTATGCTGTTGATTCTTTCACTTCTTCAGACATCACCATTGAACGGCGCTCTGCACCCATCATGATCTTGTCTTTAGCCAGTTCAAACTCAACCATAGAAACGTTGCGCTTGTTGCCGCGTGCAGCAAATAGAGCAGCTTCGTTAACTAAGTTTGCTAAGTCAGCACCAGAGAAGCCTGGAGTACCACGTGCAATTAGAGATGGCTCTACGTCGCCCGCTAGAGGCACTTTGCGCATGTGTACTTTAAGAATTTGCTCACGACCACGTACGTCTGGAAGACCTACAACGACTTGACGGTCAAAACGGCCAGGACGCAACAGCGCAGGGTCAAGTACGTCAGGACGGTTCGTCGCAGCGATAACAATGATACCTTCGTTACCTTCAAAACCATCCATCTCTACAAGCATTTGGTTTAGTGTTTGTTCACGTTCATCGTGACCACCACCAACACCTGCACCACGTTGACGACCAACCGCATCGATCTCATCGATGAAGATGATACAAGGTGCCGCTTTCTTCGCTTGTTCAAACATGTCACGTACACGAGATGCACCAACACCTACGAACATTTCTACGAAGTCAGAACCAGAGATAGTAAAGAATGGTACTTTTGCTTCACCAGCAATGGCTTTCGCTAGTAGCGTTTTACCAGTACCAGGAGGACCAACCATTAAAACACCTGTTGGAATCTTACCGCCCAGTTTTTGGAAGCGGCTTGGATCACGCAGGTAGTCCACCAATTCTTTTACGTCTTCTTTTGCTTCGTCACAGCCTGCAACGTCCGCAAAAGTTGTCTTGATCTGCTCTTCGCTCATCATACGAGCTTTGCTCTTACCGAAAGACATAGCGCCTTTACCGCCGCCGCCTTGCATTTGACGCATGAAGAAAATCCATACACCAATCAGTAAGATCATTGGGAACCAAGAAATGAAAATAGTGCCTAGCAGGCTTTGCTCTTCAGGAGGCGTACCTTGCACTTTCACGTTTTGATTAATTAGGTCATCTAGAAGCTTTTGGTCATACACAGGCATGTAAGTAACCATTTTGGCACCGCCGCCGCGACGAACAAAGCTAATCTCACCGTCTTTAAAAGTTGCTTCTTGAATCTGGCCTTGGCCAACTTCCTGTACAAACGTGGTGTAATCCACGGTTCTGCCATTGCTCTCTCCAGGGCCAAAGCTCTGGAATACCGACATCAATACGACAGCGATAACAAGCCACAGAATTAAATTTTTTGCCATGTCACTCAAGGTGTCAGCCTCTCGATAACTAATTGTAATTAAAGGTAGGGTACTACAGTTCATTTCCTGTAGCTATAGTGTTAACCATGCTCTAAACAAGCGAAATAGTTAACCTTTGTAACCAGTGGCTACAACGAAGACTTCTCGGGAGCGAGCTCGCGATGAGTCTGGTTTTCTGATTTTTACGACTTTAAACATGTCTCGGACTTCTTTCACAAATTGATCGAAGCCTTCACCCTGGAAAACCTTTACGACAAAGCTACCATTAGGTGCTAGAACTTGTCGACACATATCTAAAGCCAATTCAACTAAATACATAGCTCGTGGCTGATCTACAGAGTTATTACCAGCGATGTTAGGCGCCATATCAGACATTACTACGTCAACCATCGAAGGTTGGATTCTTTCTAATAGAGCATCTAAAACCGCCTCGTCACGAAAGTCACCTTGCAGGAAGCTTACACCAGCGATTGGATCCATAGGCAATAAGTCACATGCAATGATTTGACCTTCTTCACCTATTATCTTAGCAGCATATTGAGACCATCCACCTGGAGCTGCACCTAAATCGACGACAGTCATCCCAGATTTCAACAATTTATCTTTCGTTTGGATCTCTTCGATTTTGAAGTAAGCACGAGAACGGTAGCCTTTTTTACGAGCTTCGTTTGCGTATTTATCATCAAAGTGTTCTTTCAACCAACGACCAGAACTAGCCGAATGTTTTTGTTTACTCATTTTAATCCCAACAAGGCGTAATTAGGAGCTATTGTTCTAATAGGCTCAACCTATTACTCAATAAATTATAGTCTTCAGCAATAGATGGCGTTAAAATAGCTTTTTTCAACCCTTATTTTAAAGAAAATTGGCCGCGTAATGAACCTAAGCACCAAACAAAAGCAGCACCTAAAAGGCCTGGCTCACAGTTTAAAACCTGTTGTGCTAATGGGCGCAAATGGACTTACAGAAGCCGTGCTAGCAGAAATTGAAATCGCTCTTGACCACCACGAACTGATCAAAATTAAAGTTGCATCAGAAGACCGTGAGACAAAACAGCTGATCATCGACGCTATCGTACGTGAGACGGGCGCTGAAAAAGTTCAGACAATTGGTAAAGTACTTGTGCTATACCGCCAGTCTGAAGAGCGTAAAATCGAAATCCCACGTAAGTAATCCCTACTTACGCAGAGGAAGAAGAAAAGGTCGCCATGGGCGACCTTTTTTGCATCTACTATTTAAGCCTAATTAAAACAGACTGGTTTTAATTAGATATATTCAACGCTATCGATTTCGAAGTCTTTCGCACCGCCTGGGGTTTGAATAACGACTTCATCACCTTCCATCTTACCGATCAAGCCACGTGCGATTGGAGAACTGATTGAAATGCGGCCGGCTTTGATATCTGCTTCATCGTCACCAACGATTTGGTACGTTTTCTCTTCTTCTGTATCACAATCAATTAGAGTAACCGTTGAACCAAAAATCACTTTACCAGTGTTGTCCATGGTTGTTACGTCAATGACTTGAGCTACAGATAGCTTGTATTCAATGTCACGGATTTGTGCTTCACAGATACCCTGCTCTTCACGAGCTGCGTGGTATTCTGCATTTTCCTTCAAGTCGCCTAGTTCACGCGCTTCTGCGATTGCTTCTGAAATTTGTGGGCGAAGCTTTAGTAGACGATCTAGCTCAGTACGTAGCAGTTGTTCGCCACGCAGTGTCATTGGAACTTTTTCCATTATATAACCTCAAGGCCAAAGGTGTCTTTGGACAAAAAAAGCCCACCCAATCATGGTGACTGGGTAGTACGTTCAAAGATTCTGTTTTGATTAGTTTAAACAAACTAGGGTATGAAATCACCTTAATTCGATTTTGCTGCCTAGTTGTGTGGTTAATAACGCGCCATCAATTGTTTTTAGATTTAACCATCATCGCAATTTATTGAAAAACAACACTGTTCATTACATAAAAAACCTCAAGAAAGATAAAAACAAATCAATGTCAGGCTAATGTCATGCCGACACAAACCATTAAAATACAACCACTTGAGACAAGCAATCACACAATTGAACACTGTTCATTAGTTGGATTTATATCATTTTACTAACTCATAAGGAAACTTTAGCAGTAAAACATGTCCGGCAAGTTGTTACGTCATAGCTTTTTCGAATGTGGGCGATTCTCACGAGTGAAACTATACGCACAACAACAACTTGTGAGAGATAACCTCTCCCCCATAAAACAATGATTATGGACAGCTAACTAGGACAAATAAGATGAAAAAGACTCTAATTGCTCTTTCTGTATCTGCAGCAGCTATGGCAACTGGCGTTAACGCAGCTGAGCTTTACAACCAAGACGGCACTTCTCTAGAAATGGGCGGCCGTGCTGAAGCACGTCTATCTATGAAAGATGGCGACGTAGCGGACAACTCTCGTATCCGTCTAAACTTCCTTGGTACTCAAGCAATCAACGACAACCTATACGGTGTTGGTTTCTGGGAAGGTGAGTTCACTACAGCTGAAAACGGCGGCGTAGACGGCAACAGCAATCTAGACACTCGTTACGCATACGCTGGTCTAGGCGGTGCTTTCGGTGAAATGACTTACGGTAAAAACGACGGTGCGCTAGGCGTTATTACTGACTTCACAGATATCATGGCTTACCACGGTAACTCTGCTGCTGACAAACTAGCTGCAGCTGACCGTTCTGACAACATGTTCTCTTACAAAGGCCAATTCGAAAACCTAGCTGTTAAAGCTAGCTACCGTTTTGCTGACCGTGAAGAAGTAAACGGCGAATACAAAGACAACGGCGAAGATGGCTACTCTCTATCTGCAATCTACACTCTAGGCGACACTGGTCTTGACCTAGGTGCTGGTTACGCAGACCAAGCTGACGCTAACGAATACATGCTTGCTGCTTCTTACACTATGAGCGACCTATACTTCGCTGGTGTATTCACTGACGGCGAAAAAGAAGCTGACTTCAAGAACACTGTAGACTACACAGGTTACGAACTAGCGGGTGCTTACACTCTAGGTCAAACTGTGTTCACTTCTACATACAACAACGCAGAGACAAACGGCGAAACTTCAGCAAACAACTTCGCTGTAGACGCATCTTACTACTTCAAGCCTAACTTCCGTGGCTACGTATCGTACAACTTCAACCTAATTGATGCTGGCGATTCAATGGGCTCAACTACTGCTTCTAACTACAAAGCTACTAAAGCTGATGCAGAAGACGAGCTAGCTCTAGGTCTACGTTACGACTTCTAATTAAGTCTTAAGACTTGAAGATAAAATGCTCGCACTATGCGGGCATTTTTTATATCCAGAATTCTGCGATTTTTCGGTATATACTCAATTGCATAACTAACCTCACGAACTGTCACTATGCGCTTACCTTGGTCTTTATTACTTTTTTCTAGTCTCGCCCCACTCACATCAATGGCTTATCCTCATCAAGAGGTTTTGCCAGAAGGTTCTCGTGTCAGCTTGATTGCTGAAAAGCTCAACGACCAAAGCGAGCTAACTGGTATTCACCCAACCGATCAGTATTTCCCACCAGCCAGCACCTTAAAAGTGGTCACGGCTTTAGCGGCAAAACTTGAACTGGGGAATAGCTTCGCATTTCGTACCACATTAGAAAGCTCGAGCTCAGATGCTGTACTTACCTTCTCTGGCGACCCAACCCTGCTCACTCAAGATCTAAAAACGATGCTGACGCGAGCAAAGAAAAATGGGCTAAGCCAAATTAAAGGCGATCTTTGGTTAGATAATAGCGCCTTTACTGGGTACAACCGCGCTGTAGGCTGGCCATGGGATATTCTGGGGGTTTGTTATAGTGCGCCAGCGTCAGCAATCACTCTAAACGACAACTGTGTTCAAGCTTCCATCTACACTAAGAAAAACGGCTCAACACGGGTTTATGTCCCTGAACATCAACCAATTAATGTCAGCACGAGTGTCAAAACCGTCTCTAGAAGCGTTCAGAAGAGCCGTCACTGTGATTTAGACCTTATTGCTAACCCAGACAACAAATATGAACTAACCGGCTGTCTGGTCGACCGTGGCGACAAGCCCCTTCCTCTAAAATTCGCCGTGCAAGATCCTGAACGCTACACCAGCCAGAAAGTGCAAAAGCTCCTCAAACAAGTCGGCATTTCATTAAAAGGGAATGTCCGAATTGGTAAAGCCCCAGAAAAACAGCGTAAATTGCTTGCTGTACACAAATCTAAACCGTTGCCGCAACTATTGGATCAAATGCTAAAACGCTCAGACAACTTGATTGCTGATACGCTAACTAAAACACTTGGCGCGAAGTTTTTTGTTCAACCGGGAAGCTTTACGAATGGCACAGAAGCCATCAAACAGATCATCTTTTCCAATACAGGTGTCGATATTCGTAATGCAAGATTAGAGGACGGCTCGGGCTTATCACGCAACAACCGAATTTCAGCGACTTCTATGGCGGCTATTTTGCGTTACATTTGGCAGCATGAGAAGGAGCTTAACCTGATCGCAATCATGCCTAAGTCTGGTGAGTCTGGGACCTTGCAATACCGCAAAAGTATGCGTAAGGCGCCAATTAAAGGACAGTTGATTGCGAAGAGCGGTTCACTTTACGGAACCTACAACATGGCTGGATATGGATTGGATAAGAATGGCAAACCAAACACCGTCTTTGTTCAGTTTGTGTCGGACTATTTCCCAGAAAAAAGGGACGATAACAAACCTGTTGTCGCCCCTATTACTCAGTTTGAGAAATTGTTCTACCAAGACATTGTGAGCTTTAGTCAGGCGATGCCTAAGAAGTAGTTCACAACGGTAAAGTAGATCCACATCCCTGATATATCGACAATCGATGCTAAAACTGGGCTCACCAATACGGCTGGGTCCAGTTTACAAGCTCGAGCAATAATAGGCAGTAATCCGCCTAGCGTGGTTGAAATGGTCACCTGAATAAACAACGCAACGGCAATCGCCAACGCGATATCCTCAAGCGCAAAGCCACCTGTAGATTGCCCACCACTAAATAGCATGATGCGACCAACCATAACGACAGCAATTGCTAGTGCGATAAAAAGAGCGACACGGCTTTCTTTCCATAGCACTTCCAACCATTGGCGCTTCTTAAGCTCACCCGTTGCGAGAGCGCGAATCACCAAAGTTGCTGCTTGCGTCCCTGTATTACCACCAGCTGCCGCGATTACCGGCATGTAAACCGCTAGCAATACAAGTTGGCTCAATGTGTCTTCATATTGGGCGATGATTAAGCCAGACACAATTCCAAGCAGCGCAAGCGCAATGATCCAGCCAATACGCTGCTTCACATGCCCTAATACACTCGTGGAAAGATACCCGTCTGGCGTATCGACCTCAGACATATGCAAGCCTAATTGGTGAGCATAGTGACGCGCACGTTTGTCATGCCCTGCTTGTTCAAGTTGAGCGATAAGGCTATTCACATAACCTACTGAGCAATGCTGCAAAATACCTACCGCCTCATCAATAGGCATAACAGTGAGTAAATGCAGCTGTTGCTCTTGCTCGTATCGCAAAAAAGCATTACGAGCGGCACCAATTTCTACTTCTGAGAAATTTGGTGTTGTTTCAATAAAAGTGTTGTTCATTACCGTCATGGCGAATCTCCCGATTGGCATTGGTAACGACCATCGACAACGCGCGCAAATAACCTTCGGCACAATCCATTACGTGTATTAGAAATACTGGATGCACGAAAACATCAATGCAAAAGCACTGTCTATTCAGAATTTATGAAGGGAAATAACAAGAAGGAAAAATTAGAAAAGATGCCTCACCACTCAGGTAAGGCGGAGATCGCCAATACCGAAGCGGGTTATTTCGCTCCCTTAATCTTACTCACCCAGCAACTGGGAGGATGGTCGGTATTGTTCATGTAAATCTCCGATAAAGCTGCTCATCTAGCAGCGCGCGTATAGTAGCAAAAACGAGTCACTTTTACAGTCAATCTCTTGCGGATTCACCAAATTTTCATACAAAAAAAGCGCCCAGTAGGCGCTTTCATTTTGAACAGTTATTGATTACTTAATAGTAATTCGTGCGAATTTACGTTTACCAACTTGGAATACGTAAGTACCTGCTTCAGGTGCAAACTTCGCATCAGCAACTTTCTCGCCTTCAATCTTAGCTGCGCCTTGTTTAACCATGCGCATTGCTTCAGAAGTTGAAGCACATAGACCGGCTTCTTTCAGTAGGTTTGCTACTGGTGTACCCGCTTCAAAATCAAACTCAGGCATTTCATCTGGAATTTGGTTCTTAGCAAAACGGTTCACGAATTCTTGCTCTGCCGCATCGGCATCCGCTTCACTATGGAAACGAGCAATAATTTCTTTCGCTAGCAGTACTTTGATATCGCGAGGGTTCTTACCTGCTTCTACGTCAGCTTTGAACTGTGCAATTTCTTCCAATGGACGGAAAGACAGTAGCTCGTAGTAGCTCCACATTAGATCGTCAGAGATAGACATGATCTTACCAAACATTTCGCTTGGCGCTTCGCTGATACCAATGTAGTTGCCTGAAGATTTAGACATCTTCTTCTCGCCATCTAGACCAACTAGAAGAGGCATCATCAGTACAACTTGAGGTTTTTGACCGTGAGATTTTTGCAGCTCACGCCCCATTAGCAGGTTGAATTTTTGGTCAGTACCACCAAGTTCAACGTCCGTTTCCATTGCTACTGAGTCCCAACCTTGAAGTAGCGGGTACATGAACTCGTGGATAGCGATTGGTTGACCACCAGCGTAACGCTTTTTAAAGTCGTCACGTTCTAGCATACGAGCAACAGTTTGGTTCGCAGCAAGACGAATCATGCCTTCTGCGCCAAGCTCAGATAGCCACTCAGAGTTGAACTGAATTTTTGTCTTAGCTGGATCTAGGATTTTGAACACCTGCTCTTTGTACGTTTCAGCGTTGCGTAGAACGTCTTCACGACTTAGTGGTGGGCGAGTTGTGTTCTTACCTGTTGGATCACCAACCATCGCAGTGAAGTCACCGATTAGGAACGTCACTTCATGACCTAGTTCTTGGAACAAGCGAAGCTTATTGAAAATAACCGTATGGCCTAGGTGAATGTCAGGTGCTGTTGGATCGGCGCCCAATTTAATACGTAGAGGACGACCTTCTTTTAGTTTTGCGATCAGCTCTTCTTCTGGAATCAGCTCTTCAACACCGCGCTTAATCTCGGCTAATGCAGCTTCAATGCTCGCCATTCTTGTTCACTCCCACAGATTTGGCAAAAATATAATAGCTGAACATCTTACTTGAATAGCGATGCATTTTGAAACACGTTAGACTAGGTAGTTGTCAATTTTTACGTTTAATTTAGTAATCAAGTACCTCATGCATTCGATTTTTGTCCGACTACCACTCTTGCACAAAGTACTGATCGGTTTTTTTAGTGCGCTTATCATTGTCGCGCTGTTTTTCTTACCCGATCCGCAAGACCTCGATCCGCAGCAAAGCCGACTCAAAGTTGGTGAGCATTATTCGGTACCGATTTCCGTAGAATCACCCGAGCGCAGCACTTCTTCTAACCTCCCTTCTGTTTTGCGCTGGGAAACGTATAAAGTCAAAAATGGTGAGAGCGCTGCAGTCCTGTTTCAGCGCGTTGGTCTATCGCCTCGTCTTTTACATGAACTGATTACTTCCGATAAAGAAATCAAACAACAACTCACTCGACTTCGTCCTGGCGATAGACTCCAATTTGGCTTTGATGAAAACAACGACTTTATTCAACTTAAACGTACACTCAATGCCTTCGAAACTTTCCGTATAAAGCTGCAAGGCAGCAAATACGTTTCTGAAGTGGACAAGAAAGAAGTCGATTACCAGTTCAACTACGCAGAAGCGACCATCAAATCCAACTTCTGGAATGCAGGCATCTCATCAGGCTTGAATGCGAACCAAATTATGGAATTAGCCGGCATCTTTGGCTGGGACATCGACTTTGCTTTGGACATTCGTAAAAACGACACCTTCCGCGTGCTTTATCAAGAAGAAGTCGTCGAGGGTGAGGTTATTGGACGTGGCAAGATTATCGCCGCAGTCTTTAAAAACCAAGGTGATACCTTCACTGCGATTTTAGATGAGAAGAGCGGTAAGTACTTCGATGAAAATGGCAGAGCAATGAAGAAAGCGTTCTTGCGCGCTCCTCTGGATTTCCGCCGTGTGAGCTCTAACTTTAACCCCCGCCGTTTACACCCTGTAACGGGCAGAGTTCGTCCTCACCGAGGCACCGATTACGCTGCACCAGTTGGTACGCCAATTTGGGCTGCTGGTAATGGTGTGGTACAAAAGTCTGCTTATAACAAATTCAACGGCAACTATGTGTTTATCAAACACAGCAACACCTACATCACTAAGTATCTGCACTTGACGAAACGCACAGTGAAAACAGGGCAACGAGTGAAACAAGGGCAAACCATCGGTACTTTAGGCGGTACTGGCCGTGTAACCGGTCCACACCTGCACTACGAGTTCTTGGTTAACGGGGTTCATAAGAACCCAAGAACCGTGAAGCTGCCGCAATCGAAGTCTTTAACGGGTAAAGCGAAGCAAACCTTCATGGCGAATGCCAAAATCAGCATGGCGAAGCTGGATCGCTACAGTAAGTTACTCGCGATGAAGTAAAAAGATATGATTGTTTAGAACAACACCCAAGAGGCAGCCTAAGCTGCCTCTTTTGTTTGTGGTTCTTTTTCATCAAGGTTGTGTTCGCGACCAAGCATTAGAAGACAAGGCGTAAGCACCAACGTCAACACCGTAGCAAAAGCCAAACCGCCCGCAACTGCGGTTGCCAACTGAGACCACCATTGTGTGCTTGGCGCACCAAACTCAATCTTCTGATTCACTAAGTCGATGTTCATCTCTAACACCATTGGCAGTAAGCCAAGAATGGTAGTGACTGTGGTTAACAACACGGGGCGAAGACGTTGCACCCCAGTACGTAGAATCGCATCTGATTTCTCTAAACCGCGTCTACGCATTTGATTGTAAGTGTCGATCAATACGATGTTGTTGTTTACAACAATACCAGCCAGCGCAATCACCCCAATCCCCGACATAATGATGCCGAACGGTTTTTGGAAGATGAGCAAGCCGGCAAATACGCCAACCGTAGAGAACAACACAGCACTTAAAATCAAAAATGCTTGGTAGAAGCTGTTGAATTGAGTAATCAGGATCAAAGCCATCACACCTAGTGCAACCATGAAAGCACTTTGTAAAAACGCAGAAGAGTTCTCTTGCTCCTCGTTTTGACCGCGAATTTTAAACTCAATACCAGCAGGCAAGCCCAACTGCTCTACTTCTGCAGTTATCTTTGGTAATTCAAGGGCAAGGTTATAACCCTCAACCATGTCTGCTTTGATGTTCACTACGCGTCGGCCATCAACACGTCGAATCGTATCTTGTTTGTGATCAGGCTTAATCTGCGCAAAGTTAGTGATCGGAACTAAGCCAGCCGCCGTTTTCACGCGTAATTGATCAAAGCGGCCGATATCCCGCTTCTCTTGCGGATAACGCACTAAGATATCGACTTCTTCATCGGCATCATCGGGCAGATAATCACCAATCTTCAAACCGTTAGTCACAAACTGGACAGTATTACCAACCAAAGTCGCATCAGCAGCAAAGCGAGAAGCATCGTCTCTGCGGATATCAATCTGCCAATCAATCCCTTCTTTATTAGTGGTATCACTCAAGTTAGTTAAAGCTGGATTACGATCAGCCCAGTAACGAACCATTTTGGCTGCACTGTCTAACTGGTCAATGCTTGAATTTTGCGCCGACATTTCAATAACGAGATCATGCTCTACTGGCGGACCAGCATCGGGGAATTTGTACTCCAACTCCACGCCTGAGAATTGATTGGTAGTCTGTTTAAGCTCTTCAATGATGTCTTTCACTTTGCGACGATATTGCCAGTCAACAGGGGTAATCTGAATCTGACCAATCTCATCGCCATCATTTGAATCCGTTCCGGTACGCGTGTAGACACTTTCAAACTCATCATGCCCTAGCATGACTTTTTCGATCTCTTTCATCACGACGTCTTTTTCGTTGATCGACAAATCACCGTAAGAACGCACCTTGACGGTAAAGAATGCAGGGTCAACTTCTGGGAAGAATTCAGCGCCTAAGCCCGCTTTGCTATAAGTAAAGCCAACACCACCCGCGAGCAAAATCGCACTGAACAATACTTTTAACGGGTGACGAATCGCAATCGAAAGCGTCTTGTAATAGAGCTTGGTGATGCCAGTGGCTTTATCAAACTCACCATTATGCAGATCAACCATCTCTTGCTGGCTTTTTGGATTCACAACTTGGGGCTTACCAATAATCCCACCAATCACCGGAACAAAAAGTAGCGCCATCATCAGTGAGGCGGTCAGTGTTGCGATCAACGTTAACGGCAAGTACTTCATGAATTCGCCAGTAATATCTGGCCAAAACAATAAAGGAGCAAACGCAGCAAGGGTCGTCGCAGTCGATGCCGTAATAGGCCAAGCCATCCGTTTTGCCGCGTCTCGGTATGCTTCTTTACGTGGCGTACCTTCTTGCATCCGTCTATCAGCGAATTCGGTCACTACGATAGCGCCATCCACCAGCATACCTACCGCCATAATAAGCGCGAAGAGCACCACAATGTTGACTGTTAAGCCAAACACCGACAGCACTAACAAGCCCGTGAGGAAAGAACCGGGAATTGAGATACCAACCAAGAGAGCGGTTCGCACACCAAGTATCGCGATGATAACAATGACGACAAGAATGATGGCTGACAGAATGTTGTTTTGTAGATCGTTGAGCATCAGTTTGACGTCATCAGACTGATCCCACGTGTATTTGACTTGTAGGTTATTCGGCCACTCTGAACGCTTTTGTGCCTCAAGCATCACTTGTTTGACTAACTCAACCGTCTCAATGATGTTTTCACCCGCGCGTTTTTTGACGTTGAGTACAACAGCAGGGTTACCATCTAAACGAGCAAAACTCTCAGGATCGCGAAATGCCCTACGCACCGTCGCAACATCACCAAAGGTAATCACCTCTTTACCGTTCACCTTGATAGGTAGTTCTAGTACGTCTTTAAGAGAGTCAAACACAGAAGGAACTTTAACCGAGAAACGACCATATCCCGTATCGACAAAACCCGCAGCTACGACTCGGTTGTTAAGAGCAATCAAGTTGTAGATGTCAGCTTGATCCAAACCGTAGCTTTCCATCAACAACGGATCGACCACGATCTCTACGATATCTTCACGATCACCAGCAATATCGACTTCTAACACCTGACGATAGCTCTCTAACTTATCTCGCAATGCGCGAGCGATTTGTACGGTAGTGCGCTCGGGCACCGTGCCATACAAGACCACCGTCAAAACTGGTTCTTCTGATGCGAACGTCACTTCATTTACGGTTGGCTCATCACTGTCTTCAGGCAATTTAGGTTTGGCAAGATCCACAGCGTCGCGCACATCCGCCATCGCTTCGGCCAGATCGACGCCCACACTAAATTCAAGCGTGACCGAGGCATGACCTTCTGAAGCTACAGCAGTCATTTCTTTTACGCCTTCGATCGAACGCAACTCTTGCTCTATTGGGCGTACCAATAAACGTTCAGCATCAGTTGGCGAAATACCTTGGTGCCCAACGGAAACATAAATAATTGGGATGGTGATATCGGGGCTCGACTCTTTGGGAATCGTAATGTAGGTGATCACACCAGCAATCAAAATCATTACTAATAAGGTGAGCATGGTACGTGCACGCGATAACGCAGCATCAATCAAAGCAAACATATTGCCCCCTTACTGCTGATTCGCGGCTTCGATGGCGTCATCCACCTTGGTCGCCATCACTAAATCACCATCACGCGCAAAACCTTGTCCGAGCACAATGATGTCCACTTGGTCGCCCAATCCAGACAACCAAACGCCATCTTTTTCGGCTTTCACAAGTTGAATAGGAACAAAATGGACATGCTGATCACGCAGTGTCTTGATGCCAAGGTTGCCTTCTTCATCGAGCGCGAGCATGGCTGCGGTCACTTTTACGGCCAACACTTCGCTCAAAGACAACACGACTTCGGCACTGATCCCCGCCGGCATTGCACTCTCACGGTTATCAATTTCGATCTCAATTGGGAACGTATTGGTTGAAGTCGAAGACACACGTCCGATATAACGAATCGTGCCTTGATGGTGAACGTTGTTAATAGTACGAACGTCAGCGACTTGGCCTTCTTTTAAATACTGAATATGACGCTCGCTAACGTCCGCTTCGATGACTAACTTCTCAAGGTCAATAACGGTGGCAATCGGATCGCCAACACCAACAAAGTCACCAACTTCAACGAATCTATGGTCAAGAATGCCATCGAAAGGCGCTCTTACTTTGGTGTTTTTGAGTGCAGTTTCAACGTTACTTAGATTTGCTCGTGCATCAACCAAGGCAGCTTGCGCTGTGGCAAACGCAACTTCACCCTGTAAGCCTCGATTTTTCAGAGACTCTGCGGCTTTAAACTCTTTTTCTTTAACACGCAGCATCGCTTTGGCGCGTTTAAGCTGAATATCGAGGTCACGCTCATCAATATTGGCAATCACCTGCCCTTGCTTCACGCTTTGCCCTTTTTGCACATTCAAACTGATGATCTTACCTGCGACCTCAGCCCCTAGACGAGCTTGTCGATTTGGCGCAGTACGGCCGTACAGTTCAATGGTTTTGCTGGTTGGTTGGGCGGTAAAAGAGTTGAACATCACCTTAGCAACAGGTGTGTCTTCAGCTTGAGTGTTTGAAGGAGAAAACGTTTCGTCTTGTGCTTTAAGTTGACCCATTGCGAGCCAAGCAGCTAAAGCGATCACAAGCGTTAGAGAGACTAGCCATGGACGCTCTACAATACGACGTCCAAAAGAAGATCCAGACATACAAAGTCCTTTTTATTTTTAGCTCTCAGCTCTCTTTGGAACTGGGAGTGCGTTTACGTGACTTCCTGCTACGTAAAACTCAGGCAGCCAATTGGCTGCCTGTTGTCGTGTTAATTAAACACTGAATGATGCACCACAACCACAAGTTGTCGTCGCATTTGGGTTATTGACGAAGAAGCGAGCTCCTTCTAAACCTTCTGTGTAATCAACCACGCCACCGATTAGGTATTGCAGGCTCATTGGGTCTACAACCAGTGTTACACCACTGTTTACGATTGTTGTGTCGCCTTCATTTACGTTCTCATCAAATGTGAAGCCGTATTGGAAACCACTACAGCCACCACCAGTAATGTATACGCGTAATTTCAGCGCTGGGTTTTCTTCTTCCGCAATCAACGTTTGAACGCGAGATGCCGCGGCATCAGAAAAAGATAATGGTACGTTTACTTCGCTCACGAAGACCTCTCTCACTCGTGTAATGCGTCAAGCCTGAAGCAAGACGTCAAATTTGTGCTAATTAGAGCGATTATCCAATACCTGACCAACTCGTTCAAGTATTCACCGCCGATTCTTTATATCCGATGCTGATATGTAAGATTACAACGCCAGACAACACATAAATTACCCAAAACGTTTCTAACTTGAGATTAGCTAGGTACAATGCGCTCCACTTGGTCCGAGCAATCAAAAGAGGATAACCCCATGACCAAATCATCAGAGCTATATCAAAAGGCTCAGCAAACCATTCCTGGCGGTGTGAACTCACCAGTTCGTGCATTCAACGGCGTTGGCGGTTCTCCGCTATTTATCGAACGAGCAGACGGTGCCCTGATTTTTGATGCCGATGGTAAAGCGTACATTGATTACGTTGGCTCTTGGGGTCCTATGATTCTAGGTCATAACCACGCAGTAATCCGTGAAGCGGTTATCGATGCAGCACAACGCGGCCTAAGTTTCGGTGCACCAACTGAGATGGAAATTGCGATGGCTGAGCTTGTATCTGAGCTAGTGCCATCAATGGAACAAATCCGCATGGTGAGCTCTGGTACAGAAGCAACCATGAGTGCTATCCGTCTAGCTCGTGGCTTCACTGGTCGTGACAAGATCATGAAATTTGAAGGTTGTTACCACGGCCACGCTGACAGCTTGCTAGTAAAAGCGGGTTCTGGCGCACTAACTCTAGGTCAACCAAGCTCTCCTGGCGTTCCTGCAGATTTTGCTAAGCATACGCTAACGGCAACATTCAACGACCTAGATTCAGTACGTGAACTATTCGCAGCAAACAAAGGCGAAATCGCATGTATCATCGTTGAGCCAGTAGCGGGCAACATGAACTGTATCCCACCAGTAGAAGGTTTCCACGAAGGTCTTCGTGAAATCTGTGACCAAGAAGGCGCGCTACTGATTTTTGATGAAGTAATGACAGGCTTCCGCGTAGCACTAGGCGGCGCACAAGCACACTACAACATCAAACCAGACCTAACGACTCTAGGTAAAGTGATCGGTGGCGGCATGCCAGTGGGCGCTTTCGGTGGTCGTAAAGAAGTAATGCAATACGTAGCGCCGACAGGTCCTGTTTACCAAGCTGGTACGCTTTCAGGTAACCCTGTGGCGATGGCTGCGGGCTTTGCATGCTTGAACCTTCTAAAAGAAGAAGGCAACGAGAAACGTCTTGCGGCGAAAACAAAACAGCTTGCTGAAGGCTTCAAAGCACTTGCTGAGAAACACGGTATCCCAATGGTAGTAAACCAAGTGGGCGGCATGTTTGGCTTCTTCTTCACAGACCAAGAAACCGTAACGTGCTACGAAGACGTGACTAAGTGCGACGTTGAGCGCTTCAAACGTTTCTTCCACCTAATGCTAAAACACGGTGTATACCTTGCACCATCAGCATTCGAAGCAAGCTTTACTTCTCTTGCTCATGGTTCAAAAGAAATCGACGCAACACTAGAAGCAGCAGATCGCTGTTTCGCGATTCTAGCAGAAGAAGCTAAGTAAGCTTTTTACTCGCACACCAAAAGCAAAAAAGGACCTTCAGGGTCCTTTTTTATTGTCTGAGCTATGCTTGCCAATTAAAAATCACGAGAATAGCGAGTACGCCGATAACAATACCAAACCACGGTATGCGTTTGTTTTTCTTCTCACTCTGACACTTCTTGTCACCGTTACAACAACCCATTTTTCTATCTCTTGATTGATAACTGCCTGATTTGTGGTCATTATAACAAGGTCCGTTGCACCTTCCCAATTCAGCTATGTCATAAGCTTGAAAGAATCGTCGGTGCAAAGTAATAAAGGTTTGACGCTGTGGTATAAAGCGCTAGCCGTAACATCATCCGTAAGTTGGATTAATCCCATGCCGAACAATGTAAAAATCACGTCGAGTCACCGAGTGTTAGTTGTTGCACTACTCGCCGCTGCTTTTGCCTGCTATTTATTGGTTGAACCCTACGTAAACTCAATCGTAATGGCCTTTATCATCTCGCTACTTATGTTCCCAATACATGAGTGGTTTGAGAGCAAAATGCCTAACCATAAAAACTTGGTCTCACTACTCTCTTGTGTGGTTCTAACCTTTATTATTGTGATTCCATTGTTGTTTGTCTTTGCTGCCATCGTTCAGCAAGGTTCCGTCTTTTCTCAAAACACCTATAAGTGGGTGACCAATGGTGGAATCCAAGATATCTTCCAACACCCTTGGGTAGTCAAAGGTTTAGCGCTGGTTAATGAGTACTTACCTTTCGATAAAATAGAACCTCAAGCTATCGCAGAGAAAATTGGTCAATTCGCCACATCATTTGGCTCAAACCTTGTTGCTATCAGTGCAAAAATCCTTGGTGATGCGACGAACTTCCTGATGGACTTCTTCCTGATGCTGTTTGTGTTGTTCTTCCTGTTGCGTGATCACGATAAGATCATCTCAGCAATGCGCCACATCTTGCCGCTTTCTCGTAGCCAAGAAGACAAGATTCTGACCGAGATTGAACAAGTATCGAAATCCGCAGTTATGGGGTCATTCTTGACCGCAATAGCTCAAGGTTTTGCGGGTGGTATTGGCATGTGGTTGGCCGGCTTCCCTGGCCTGTTCTGGGGCACGATGATGGGCTTCGCGTCTTTCATTCCGGTCGTTGGTACCGCGTTAATTTGGATTCCAGCAGCCGCTTACTTGTTCCTAACTGGTGATACGACTTGGGCCATTTTCCTAACGGTGTGGAGTGTGGTCGTGGTTGGCTCTATTGATAACCTATTGCGTCCGCTGCTAATGCAAGGTAGCGCCGGCATGAACACCCTTATGATCTTCTTCTCGTTACTGGGAGGTCTGCATCTGTTTGGTTTGATTGGTCTTATCTATGGTCCATTGATCTTTGCCGTGACCATGGTGCTGTTTAATATCTACGAGGAGGAGTTCAAAGACTTCCTCAACCAACAAGACAACAGCTAGTCATCGCTTAAGCACTTCAAGCTTGGGGCAGATTGTGCGAAAATCTGCCCCTAATTATTTCTGATGAACCGAATTTATGTCTGCTTACATCGCACCTAGCCAAATTGCTCAGCGCCAATTTGAGTATTTCAACGGAAAACACGTTTTAGTCGCAGGAGAAGTTGAAGACTTGTTCCCGCTAGAGTTAGTGGAGCATTGCGAATCTGTAGAAGTGTTTACTTCCAACTACAGTTACTATCGCCAAATTCAAACCTCTGACAAAGTGAAAAGTCATTTTGGTTCTGAGTTTGACGTTGAAACACAAGCAGACATGGTCCTTTTATATTGGCCAAAAGCTAAAGCTGAAGCGGAATATCTGCTAGCGATGTTGATGGCTAAGTTAGGCATCAATACAGAAATCGTTGTGGTTGGTGAAAACCGTTCAGGTGTAAAAAGCATCGAGAAGATGTTCAAAGAGTACGGTCCCGTGAAGAAGTACGACACCGCTCGTCGCTGTTCATTTTACTGGGGAACTTGCCTTAACCAGCCAAAGCCTTTCAATCAAGTCGACTGGTTTAAATCTTACGAAATTACACTCGGTGAACAATCACTTACCGTTAAGAGCCTACCTGGCGTATTCAGCCATGGTGAGTTTGACCTAGGCAGTCGTCTTCTGTTGGAAACCTTACCAAAACTTTCAGGCAAGGTGCTGGACTTTGGTTGTGGTGCTGGTGTGCTGGGTGCATTTATGGCTCAAGCAAACCCAGAGATTGCGATTGAGATGTGTGATATTAACGCTTATGCCATTACCTCTAGCCAAGCAACACTCGAAGCGAATGGGTTATCAGGTCGTGTTTTTGCCTCAGATATCTACTCAGACACGGCTAATGACTACCGTTTTATTGTCAGTAACCCACCATTCCACAGTGGCTTAGACACAAACTACAACGCAGCAGAAACTCTGTTAGGTCAAGCACCAAAGTATATGACGGCCAACGGTGAAATGGTCATTGTGGCGAACAGTTTCTTGCAGTATCCGCCAATTATTGAGAAAGCATTCAATAATTGCGAGACGCTAAATAAGACCAATAAATTCTCTATCTACTACGCTAAAAAATCGTAGCACTTCCTTGTGCAGGTGAATTCCTGCGCAATCCATTGCTGAATTTTACACAACTCAAAGAAAAACTGCGTCGCTACCCACGCTTTGCAATCAACTTTCTTGTCAAAGAAAAAAAACTCGTTAATTTTGTTAATTCTATCGAATTTAACTTCTTGCCCGTTTTTAACGAGAACCTTGGCAAGCGCCAACCAATCGGTCGCTGCCCTTTAACGAGTTGTAATCTTATCCATGTTTAAATTCTACAAAAAGCAGAAATTTAAGCGCCTGCAAAGCACGCTAATGACCGCATTTTTGGTTCTTAGTATTACGCCCCTGACGATCACTGCGATTTTCTTCCTGCAATCACACAGTAAAGATCTCCAAGAGCAGAGTACATCGCACCTACTCTCTGTTCGTGATACTAAGCAACAGCAGATCATTGACTACTTCGCTGCGCAAGAAACGGAAGTGATGGGCTTCGTACGCTCAGAACTTGCCTATGCCAGTGGCGGACGCTTCTACGGCTTGGTCAACGCATTTAGCCGTTTAGGGCACGATATTGACGAAGCGAGAGAAAACGCACAGCACCGCTACATCAAAGGCAGTGGCGATCAAATCAAAACGTCGATTTTGCCGGAATCGTCCAACTATGTTGGTAGCGAACGCTACCGCCTACTCCACAAACGCTACCATTGGGCGTACCTAGAACTGCTGAAACGTTCTGATTTCAATGATATTTTGTTGGTCGACATTGACGGCAATGTCACGTACTCCATCAATAAAGATGACAACTACGGCACAAACCTACTAACCGGTCGCTATAAAGAGACGGCGTTAGGTCGTACCTTTAAACGTTTATCAGAAGACGTCAGTGCACGCCGAAAAGTCAATGAAGATTACACCCCAGTGGTCGTGTCTGACTTTGATATCGAAAACGGAAAGCAAGTTGCTTGGTTAGGTGCGCCTATTGTTCAGCAAGGCTACCTCCACAGTTACGCTATGTTCCGTTTGCCAAATAACGGCATTACCAAGCTTATTGCGGAAATTAACCGTGATTCATCCATTGAAACCTTGCTTGTTGGTAGTGACCACAAACCTAGAACCATCAATACCAAACAAGAAGATATCCAAAACAGCTTAGAAATCGTGGATAAAGCGTTGGCCGGTGACACTGAAGTAGGTACTTACAGTAACCGCTTAGGTGAAGAGATGATTGCGGCGTTTGCGCCAATTGAAACTCGTGGCCTTACTTGGGCATTAGTCGTGCAACTTCCGGAAAAAGAAGCCTTTGCGCGTGTCCACCAGCTTGAAAAACTGTTTGTGATTGCGATGTTAATTGCGATCGTATTGGTAGTTATCGCCTCACATTACTTATCTAACTTCATCACCTCTCCACTCCTCAAGCTGACTTGGGCTGCAGAGAAAGTGTCCGCAGGTGATTTGGATGAAACGACCTTTAACACCGAACGAAAAGACGAGATTGGACGTCTTGCGATCAGCTTTGAGCGTATGCAACGCTCTATTCGTGAAAAGATTCAAACCATCAAGCAGCAAAATGAAGAGTTAGAAAGCAACATCAAGCTGATCCAAAAGCAAAACGAAGAATTACAGCTGGCTGATAAGCTGAAAGATGAGTTCCTTGCGACAACCTCCCATGAACTTCGCACGCCATTACACGGTATGGTTGGTATTGCAGAAACCTTGGTATCTGGCGCAAATGGGGCTATTCCGGCTAGCCAGAAATATCAATTGGACATCATCATCAAGAGTGGTCAACGCCTAGCGAACCTCGTTGATGACTTATTGGATTACCACAAGATGCGCTATGGCAGCATGGATATCCAAAAGTCAGCAGTGAGTTTAGCAAGTGCCACACGCTTAGTATTAGAGCTTTCCGGTCACCTATTGGGTAACAAGACTATCCGCATCATTAACCAAGTGCCTGCGGATTTGAAAGCTGTCTCAGCGGATCCTCAGCGCTTAGAACAAGTGCTGTACAATTTGATCGGTAATGCCATCAAGTACACCTCTGAAGGTAAGATCGTCATTTCAGCAATGGTTGTTGACGATCAAGTTCGAGTGCAAGTCGTGGATACAGGTCAAGGCATCCCTGCAGAGCATCTAGAACATATCTTCGAACCTCTGATTCAAGCAGGTCAAGACGCGAGTCGCTACCGTCAAGGTGCGGGATTGGGTCTATCAATCAGCCGTCAACTTATTGAGTTGATGGGCGGTTCATTGTATGTGAGCAGTCAACCTATGGTAGGCACCACATTCAGCTTTACCCTGCCGCTGGCAAGTGAAGAAGAGATCCAAGCTACACAGAGCCTTGCCGCTCGTGGGCACTTCCAAATCCCTGAGGCAAATTTTGAGAACAACGATGACTTGTCTCTGCCAGAGAACCCAGACGGTCCATTGCTTTACGTTGCCGATGATGAACCAGTTAACCTGCGCGTTCTAGAAAGCTTCCTAAGGTTGGAAGGCTATCGCGTTCGTACAATTTCTGATGGTCCAGAAACGCTGGCGTTGATTGAACAAGAAAAGCCAGAATTGCTTTTATTGGACATCATGATGCCGGGAATGAGTGGATACCAAGTGTGTAGCGAGCTTCGTGAAACTTACGATCATGCAGAGCTACCAATCATCATGCTGACCGCATTAAGCCAAACAGAGGACCGAGTGAGAGGCTTTGAAGCGGGCGCGAATGATTACCTGACAAAACCATTCAACAAACAAGAGCTAGCGGCACGTATTCAGGCGCATCTAACGGCAAGTAAAGCGGAAATGCGACACATCGAAAACAAGTTATTAGAGTCGGAACTGCGCCAACGTGCAGAAGTCGAAGCGAGCTTGTTGGAGACCCAAGGCCGATTACTAGAGCAACTAGAATCTGCACCAGAAGCCATTATTTGTCTTCGTGAAGATCAACGCATTCGCTTTGCTAATGAAGCGGCCTGTAAGCTGTTTAAACGCAGCTTAGAACAGTTGAAGCGCTCTTCAGCAGACGAATTGATCGCACCTAAGTTCTTGACGGTTAAGCAGCCTCACTACTGTGGCAAGATTGATATCTACATTGAAGATATTCGCCAAAACATCGAAGCCGACATTCTAAAACTGCCAGAAGGCTCTGGTTTGGATGTAATGTACATCTTTAATGTCGGCGGCGGTGCTAACGCTGCTCGTATCCACAACCTAGAGACGGCAGTTGAAGTGCTTTCATGTTACGCATTCGATGGTGACAAAGACCAACTTCAGAAGCTAAAAGAGCTTGGCGGAGAATTTACACGCTTGGCAGATAAAGCTTTGGGTAACAAGAAAGACAAACAAGAGCTGCTGCGTGAGGTTCTTGTCGATACCATGACCCATGCATTGGAATACTGGGAATCTGTTACCGGAGAAACCAAGTTTGCGTTTGCTGAGCAAAGTGGCTTGTGGCGCGTTTACCTAGACCGCAGTACCTTGCAGACCCGTACCCTAGATAAATACATGCGTATCGAGACATTACCTAAAACACCACGTTGGAGAACGGTATTAAGCTCGATTGAGTTTATCTTAGAGCACTGTAAAGAACAGAGCCCAGAACGAGCATACATTGAAGCTCAGCGCGACAAAATGCAGAGACTTTTAACAAGCTAGTTGCACAACACACAAATAACAGCCCCGCATTTAGCGGGGCTTTTTTATATGTTCTACTAAAACTCACGCTTTATGATTTAGATAGCAAGACGACCACTCAAGCTCTAATCTATATCTACTCAGTTACTCTCCATATCCCACTTAGCTCATCTTTTATCAGTTCATGTAGAGTTGGAAGCAAGCTATCAAAAAAGCCATTCTAGACACCCTCTACGTACGAATTTGAGCGGCTACTTTCTGGATAATTCCAGACGTAATTTATTACCCTAAAGTACTCTAAAAACACTTCCTTTCCCTCATAAAAAAAGCATAATCAGCAGCCAAATTTTGCTGTTAAAAACCTCTGTTTTTTACTCAGCAAGGGAAATTAGGCCAACATTTGATGGAGATTGCGAAGTCAATCACAACAGAACGGCAGATTAAATTTCACCTAGTTAATTAACAAAAAAATCGTGTGTGAGCCAGATCGCCAAAGCATTACAAGCCCACAAAACCATTAATTTAAAAGAGATTAAGAGTAAGTAAACACTAACACACAAAGTTAAGGTGGATATAAACTGCGACGCATATCAACGTTTACTTTTTAGCCTTACCAGGCTTAAAAACGAACAAAATGACGTTTATGACGGAGTTGGTGCGGTTTTTAACGTTTTTAACGGGAATCGAGTTTGATTATTTTGTGGATAAGGTGTTTTCTTACTCCTGCCTAAGGCCTACAGGCCACTCTTAGAGCGAAACAAATTTAATGTGGAGCGAAGAGGTGGGCCTTGGAGAGTGTTTATCAATTGATGACATTCAATTCCATTAGTGAAATGAAAGCAAATAGTAAGGAACAGCTATGCTTGCCAATATTAAAAAAACAGCACTAGCAACAGCAATTATTGCAACGGCTACTACAGGTTTTGCATCAGTAGCTACAGCCGCTGAGCGCAGTGAACTGACTATCCACCCTAAAGAGTTTACAACTTTTGTTCGTAACTTTAACCCTTTCTTGGGTGCAACAAACCTGCACACAACTACTGACTTTATCTACGAGCCACTAGTTGTTTTCAACGAAATGCACGGTAACACACCGGTATTCCGTCTAGCAGAAAACTTCCAAATGTCTGACGACCTAATGAGCGTAACTTTCGATATTCGTAAAGGCGTAAAATGGTCTGACGGCGAAGCGTTTACCGCTGATGACGTTGTTTACTCTTTCAACCTAGTTAAAGAGAAGCCAGAGCTAGACCAATCTGGTATCAACTCTTGGGTAACTGGCGTAGAGAAAGTTAACGATTACCAAGTTAAGTTCCGTCTAAGCGAAGCAAACTCAAACGTTCCTTACGAAATTGCTAAAGTACCAGTTGTACCTAAGCACGTATGGAGCAAAGTGAAAGATCCATCAACATTCACTAACGAAAATCCAGTAGGTTCTGGCCCATTCACAGTGATCGACACTTTCACTCCTCAACTGTACATCCAGTGTGAAAACCCGAACTACTGGGATGCAGCTAACCTAGACGTTGACTGTCTGCGTGTTCCTCAAATCGCGAACAACGACCAGTTCCTAGGTAAGATTGTTAACGGCGAAATGGACTGGACCTCTTCATTCGTTCCAGACATCGACCGCACTTACGCAGCAGCAAGCCCTAAACACCACTACTGGTACCCGCCAGCAGGTACTCAAGCGTTCGTAGTAAACTTCAAGAACCCAGATGCAGCGAAGAACGAAGCACTAACTAACGTTGACTTCCGTCGCGCATTCTCTATGGCTCTTGACCGTCAAACTATCATTGATATCGCATTCTACGGCGGCGGTACTGTGAACGACTTCGCATCTGGTCTTGGCTACGCATTCGAAGCTTGGTCTGACGAGAAGACTCACGACAAGTTCAAGGGTTACAACTCTTACAACGCTGAAGGCGCTAAGAAACTTCTAGCGAAAGCTGGCTTTAAAGATGTAAACAAAGACGGTTTCGTTGATACGCCATCAGGTAAGTCTTTTGAGCTTCTAATCCAATCTCCAAACGGTTGGACTGACTTCAACAACACTGTACAACTTGCTGTTGAGCAACTTGCTGAAGTAGGCATCAAAGCACGTGCTCGTACACCAGATTTCTCTGTGTACAACCAAGCAATGCTTGAAGGTACTTACGACGTCGCGTACACCAACTACTTCCACGGCGCAGACCCATACACTTACTGGAACAGTGCTTACAACTCAGCGCTACAATCTGGTGACGGTATGCCTCGCTTCGCGATGCACTTCTACAAGAACGAGAAACTAGATGGTCTTCTAAACAGCTTCTACAAAACAGCTGACAAGCAAGAGCAGCTAGAAATCGCTCACGGTATTCAGCAAATCATCGCTCAAGACCAAGTGACTATCCCTGTGATGTCTGGTGCTTACATGTA
This sequence comes from Vibrio sp. HENC-03, assembly GCF_000305755.2. NCBI lineage: Bacteria > Pseudomonadati > Pseudomonadota > Gammaproteobacteria > Vibrionales > Vibrionaceae > Vibrio > Vibrio sp. HENC-03. Next base: position 258,408 of record NZ_JH976128.1, read on the forward strand.
CCAATACAACACAACTCGCTTCACTGGTTGGTGGAACGAAGAAAATCCTAAGGGCCGTCCAAACATTTGGGCTGGTATCCCAGAGCGTCTACTTCACGTACTGGACCTAAAACCAGTTAAATAAGTAGAAGTTCATGTCTAGCGGCGCACATCCCGTGTGCCGCCTATAAAAATCCCCTTGTTACTAAACCAACATATGGCGCTCGTCGTCAGGGGATTTTTCGCTCTAAATTTCGCTAGGAGCGACCTGAAACCAGAAACAGGGAAAAAATCTGGGTGAGTAAGGTGTGAGTTATGGGTTATTTTTTAAGACGTTTGTCGTTCTATCTTGTCGCGCTCTTGGTTGCAGCGACGTTAAACTTCATTATTCCGCGAGCAATGCCTGGTGACCCAGTTACCATGATGTTTGCTAACGCATCAGTACAGGTAACACCAGAGCGAATCGCAGCAATGAAAGAGCTGCTAGGTTTCGTAGATGGTCCAATCTACATTCAGTACCTGTCGTACATCAAAAACATTCTAAGCTGGGAGCTAGGTACTTCTATCCAGTTCTACCCGCTTTCAGTTAACTCTCTTCTAGGTGGCGCATTCGGTTGGTCATTGTTCCTAGCAGGTACTGCAGTTGTACTATCGTTCTCGATTGCTTCTGTACTAGGTATCTTCGCAGCTTGGAAACGTGGTAGCCGATACGATGCATTCGTAACACCGGGCACACTGATCATTCAAGCGATTCCACAAATGGTTATCGCGATGCTAGCGCTGTTCATCTTTGCCATCGGTCTTAAGTGGTTCCCATCAGGCTACGCCTACACCCCGGGTACTGTGCCAGATTGGACAAGCTGGGAGTTTCTAAAAGACGTGGGTTACCACGCTATTCTTCCATTGTTCTGTGCGACGATTGTTCAGATTGGTGGCTTCCTAGTAAACATGCGTAACAACATGATCAACCTTCTTGCTGAAGATTACATCACAATGGCAAAAGGTAAGGGTCTGAGCGAAAACCGAGTAGTATTCAACTACGCAGCTCGTAACGCACTTTTACCAAGTGTAACCGCACTTTCAATGTCTCTAGGTATGGCAATCGGTGGTCAGCTAATCATCGAGATGATCTTCAACTACCCAGGTCTAGGTACGGTTCTTCTAAACGCAATTCACGCACGTGACTACCAAGTACTTCAAGGTCAGCTAATCATCATGACGATGTTCATGCTGTGCTTCAACCTAATGGCTGACATGCTGTACATGATTCTAGACCCTCGCCTACGTAAGGGAGGCAAATAATCATGAAAGAACTATTTAAACTGATTTTAGGTAACGCGTTCGCGCGTGTTGGTTTGGCGATTATCTCGTTATTCATCTTTGTCGCCGTTGCCGCTCCGTTGATCACTCAGCACGCGCCAGATAAGCGCACTGGTAACCCACATGAATACCCTGGATTTGTTGTAAAACAAGCACAAAACAACCCTGATGGCTGGGTTGCTAAAAACCTAGCAGATGACCGTCGTACGCTGCTTATGTCGAAAAAAGCGGACCACGTACTAGGCACATCTCGTATGGGTCGTGACATCTGGTCTCAAGTTGCTTATGGCGCTCGAGTATCTCTAGGTGTGGGTTTTGGTGCGGGTGTTATCGTGTGTTTCCTAGCAACCGTTATTGGTATCTCAGCAGGTTACTTCGGCGGTCGTGTCGATGACGTACTGAGTGCTGCAATGAACATCATGCTGGTTATTCCACAGTTACCACTCCTGTTCGTACTCGCTGCGTTTATCGGGGAGGCAGGGCCGCTCACCATTGCCTTGATTATCGCCGGTACTTCCTGGGCTTGGGGTGCACGTGTTGTGCGAGCTCAAACCATGGCACTACGAGAAAAAGAATTCGTTAAAGCCGCAGAAGTACTGGGTGAGTCACCAATTCGCATCATCTTCGTTGAGATTTTGCCAAACCTAATCCCAATCGTTGGTGCAAGCTTCATCGGCTCGGTAATGCTAGCAATCAACACGGAAGCGGTAATTTCGTTCCTAGGCCTAGGCGATGCAAACACCATCAGTTGGGGCATCATGCTGTACAACGTACAGACTTCATCAGCGATGCTTATCGGCGCATGGTGGGAAGTTCTAGCACCTTGTATTGCACTAACTCTATTGGTGACAGGCCTTGCTCTACTGAACTTCGCAGTCGATGAAATTGCTAACCCGCAGCTTCGTTCTCACAAAGGCATGAAGCGCTGGAAGAAAATGGCAGCACAAGACAAGAAAGAACGTGAGCCAGAATTGGCACCACAAAATGCACTATGGAGCGGAGATAAATAATCATGACTGCACCACTAATTTCTATCCGTAACCTATGCGTAGACTACATTACAGATGCGGGCGATGTCCGCGCCTGTAACAACGTCAGCTTCGACATTGCACCAGGCGAAGTATTTGGCCTAGCAGGTGAATCTGGCTGTGGTAAATCAACCGTTGCATTCTCGCTAATGCGCCTTCATAAGCCGCCAGCGTTTATCACTGGTGGTGAGGTTATCTTCAATGGCGAAGATATCCTTCAATACAGCGATGAGCGTATGCAGTCGTTCCGCTGGAGCGAAATGTCGATGGTATTCCAAAGTGCGATGAACGCTTTGAACCCAGTACTAACGATGGAAGAGCAGTTCTGTGACGTAATCATGCGTCACACCAACATGACCCGCGCTCAAGCCAAAGTTCGTGCAGAAGGTCTATTGGAAATCGTTGATATCCACCCTAGCCGACTAAGCGATTACCCACACCAATTCTCTGGCGGTATGCGTCAGCGTCTGGTTATTGCTATCGCTTTGGCTCTGAACCCGAAAATGATCATCATGGACGAACCTACAACGGCACTAGACGTGGTAGTTCAACGTGAGATTCTGCAAAAAATCTATGCACTTAAAGAAGAGTTTGGCTTCTCGATTCTGTTCATCACCCATGACTTGTCATTGATGGTCGAGTTCTCTGACCGCATCGGCATCATGTACTCAGGTGAACTGATTGAAGTCGCGCCTTCTAAGCAAATTCTGGAAAGTCCTTACCACCCTTACACAAAAGGTTTGGGTAGCTCTTTCCCTCCACTAACTGGTCCTAAGACCAAATTGACTGGTATTCCAGGCAACCCTTTGAACCTATTAGAAGTTCCTCAAGGTTGTCGATTCCAAGCTCGTTGTGACCGTGTCCATGAAGCTTGTACGCGAGTACCAACTCAGCTGCGTCAAATTGAACCTGGTCGTCTCTCAAACTGCCACTTGTATGGCGACACGATTGCTCAAGCTAAGGTTTAACAACAAAAAATAACGCTAGCTAAGAAAAAAATTACACTGGAGAGAATTATGAGCAAACAATTCGGCGAATTGCTGGTTGAAGGTAAAAATGTCGTTAAGGACTTCCCTTTAAACAGTAACTCAATCAAACAATCTAAGATGCGTGCAATCAACGACGTATCTTTCAAAATGTACAAAAGCCGCGGTTTATCAGTGGTAGGTGAGTCTGGCTCAGGTAAATCTACTACCGCAAAAATGATTGCGAAAATGTACGCCCCAACCGATGGCATCATCGAGTACAAAGGTCGTGATATTCAAGACATCACTTCTCGTCACGATTTGATGGCTTACCGTGAAGGCGTGCAAATGGTATGGCAAGACCCGTTTGGCTCGCTAAACCCAACACACAACATCTTCCACCATATTGCTCGTCCTCTTCTCATCCACAAGAAGGTATCACCGGGCAACAAAAAAGAGTTGGAAGAGCGCGTGTACGACCTACTAGAACAAGTTGGTCTTATTCCACCAAAAGAAACGGCGCAAAAGTTCCCACACCAACTTTCTGGTGGTCAACGTCAGCGCGTGAACTTGGCTCGTAACATTGCAGTTGGTGCAGAAGTGGTACTGGCTGACGAACCAACATCAATGCTTGACGTATCGATCCGTGCTGGTGTTCTTAACCTGATGGAAGAGATGAAGTTTGAGAAGCAAATGTCTCTTCTTTACATCACTCACGACATCGCGACAGCGCGTTACATTGCTGAAGATCTTGCGGTTATGTACGTGGGTCACATGGTTGAGTGGGGTGACACAGAGGAAATCATTCACGATCCTCAACACCCATACACGCAACTACTGGTTTCAGCCGTGCCAGATCCATCAAAGTCAATTCACGAGAAGTTGAAAGGCAACAAAGGTGAAATCCCACTTTGGACGCCAGAATCCGTCGGTTGTCCATTTGCAGGACGCTGTGTTCATGCCACAGAAAAATGTCGCGAGCGACTGCCTGGTGTGACGCAACTGTCTGATAACCATTTTGTTCGTTGTTACTTATTCGAAGATTAATCATAACGAGGGTCAGGTATCAATCTGACCCCTTTTTCCCTTTATATTTTATTGTTTCCCGGAGAGATTGAATGCTGCTACTGACTAACCACATTGGTTACGAGCGTCTGGGCCCTAAGAAAGCGATCATCCAGACGAGCCGACCACGCCTGTCTTCTTATACGGCTTTGTTGGTTTGTGCCGATAGCCATCAAACCGTTGCAACCTTGACGGTAGAAAAGCAAGGCAAAGTAGCGAACTGGCATCAAGGTCATTTCTACCTTATCGACTTTTCTTCATTTAACACTCCAGGTAACTATTACCTTCGTTTCGACCATTTGCGTTCATCTCACTTTGAGATCGGCGAACATATTCTTTTCGATCGCACGCTTTCAGATGTGATCCATTATTTTAAATCTCAGCGCTGCGGCGGCATTTTCGATCAACAAGATCGTCAGGCTCCACTGCTAAATTCCGACGAAACCGCAGATGTTCATGGTGGTTGGTATGACGCGTCAGGCGATGTCAGCAAATATCTGAGCCATTTGTCATACGCAAACTACCTAAACCCGCAGCAGACCCCTATGGTGGTGTGGAACATGTTGAAAGGTTTGTCCCTGCTAGACGGCAACGACAAACTGGCTAAATTCACTGCTACTCGCCTTATTGAAGAAGCCCTGTTCGGTGCAGACTTCCTTGTTCGTATGCAAAACGAAAAAGGTTTCTTCTACATGACCGTATTCGACAAGTGGAGTAAAGACACAGCTCAACGTGAAATCTGTGCCTACGAAACCCAACTTGGTCATAAGTTTGATGACTACCAAGCCGGTTACCGACAAGGAGCTGGCGTTAGCATTGCGGCATTAGCTTCAGCAGCACGCCTAGAGTTTCATGGTGAATTCGACCAACAAAAATACCGTAATGCAGCAGAAAACGGCTACTGGCACTTAAAAGAGCACAACACCCAATACCTAAACGATGGTGAAGAGAACATCATCGATGAATACTGCGCATTACTTGCAGCGGTTGAGCTATTTAAGACCACTAAAGAAACACGCTACCTAGAAGAAAGCCGCGTGTGGGCAAACCGCCTTTCTGCTCGTCAAATGAATGATGAGCACATTCAACATTTCTGGGCAGCCAATCAAGATGGCAGCCGCCCTTACTTCCATGCGGCAGAAGCAGGACTTCCTGTTATCGCGCTGTGCGAATACTTGGCGATTGAAGACGACTCTGAGCGCGCTTCAGTAGCAAAACAAATCATCACTCAAGCTTGTGAGTTTGAAGTCTCTATCACCAATAGAGTGAAGAACCCATTTGGTTACCCACGCCAATATGTAAAAGGCGTGGACGAAGCAAAACGCGATGCGTTCTTTGTGGCACACAACAATGAATCGGGTTACTGGTGGCAAGGTGAGAATGCTCGCTTAGGTTCACTGGCAACCATGGCTTATTTGGCGCAACCTTTTATCGAGTCAGAAATTCTAAAACAACAGCTTTCTAAACTCGCACAAGATTCTATCAACTGGATTGTAGGTCTGAACCCGTACGACATGTGCATGTTGGATGGTCATGGTCGTAACAATCCGGACTACCTTCCTCAATATGGTTTCTTCAATGCAAAAGGTGGCGTGTGCAACGGCATCACTGGCGGTTTCGAAGATGAGGAAGACATTGCATTTAATCCACCAGCACAGAAAGACGACATGCTTCAAAACTGGCGCTGGGGAGAACAATGGATCCCGCATGGTGCGTGGTACCTACTCGCAGTAATGAGTCAGGCTCAGCACATCTCGACTTTAGCGAACTCTCAAGCCTTCAAGGAGCAATAAACATGGGGATGTATTTTGTAGGTATTGATGGCGGTGGCACTTCCTGTCGCGCCCGTATCAAAGACACGCAAGGCAACTTCGTTGGAGAGGCTAAAAGCGGCAGCGCCAACATTATGTTAGGTGCAGAAGTCGCGATGGCGTCGATTCTTGAATCCATTGCTTCAGCAGCACAACAAGGCGGGCTCACCCAACAAGACTTTGCTTCTATGCACGTTGGCTTAGCACTTGCGGGCGCTGAACATAAAACCTCTTGGCAAGCATTCATGGCTTTGGAACACCCATTTGCCAGTATGACACTCAATACCGATGCTTACGGAGCATGTATTGGTGCGCATAACGGTGAAGATGGCGCAATCATGATTGCAGGAACCGGTTCATGCGGCATTTTCCTCAAAGGTCTCGAGCAACATGTCGTTGGTGGTCGTGAGTTCCCAATCTCCGATCAAGGTGGCGGCGCAGTCATGGGGTTGCGTCTGATCCAACAAGTGTTGCTAGCAGAAGATGGCATCCGTGAAAAAACACCTCTTGCCGCGCACGTCATGAATCATTTTGAAAATGACATAGACAACGTAGTGGCGTGGTCTAAACAGGCTTTGCCTCGCGATTACGGTCAATTTTCTCCTGCAATTTTTCAACATGCGGAACAAGGCGATGCACTGGCGATTGAAATGCTTAAGCAAACCGCAGCCGATATAGAAATGTTCTTAGTCGCGCTGAATAAGCGTGGGGCTACTCGTATCTGTCTAATGGGCAGTATCGCAGAGCGAATTCTGAACTGGTTGTCTCCACCAGTTCAACAGTGGGTGGTAGAGCCTCAATTTGATGCAATTGAAGGAGCCATTATGTTTGCTGGCAAACCAGAGCATAACCTTTACGCAGTGAGTGTTGAGTAGGAGTGAGCATGGAATATCGTGTTGATCTAGTGGTCCTTTCTGAGCAAAAACAAAACTGCCGCTTTGGACTCACCTTTCACAATTTGAGCGACCAAGACCTAAACAGCTGGAGCTTAACTTTCGCTTTCGATCGTTACATTCTTCCAGACAGCGTTTCAAATGGTCAACTGACTCAAATTGGTAGCTTTTGCACACTAAAACCGGAAGGTATGGTACTGGCTGCCAACCATCACTATTACTGTGAATTCAGCATTGGTTCAAACCCATTCCGTTATTACTCGGATGGCTTTAATGAAGCGATGATCGACTTTGTCGTTGACGGAAACCCACAGCGCGCACAAGTGGATGTGACGCCTATCGTTTTAGCGTCACCTTACCGTGAACGCAGTGAGATTCCTGCAAGCTTAACCCATGCACAGCCGTTGCTGCCAAAGCCTAATCATATTGAGGTCAGCGACCACTCGTTCACGTTTGACGAGCAAGCTGGCGTGGCAATTTATACTGACTTAGCCAACTCAGCAAAAACGTGGTTACAGGAAGAACTCCAGCGTATTCATCAGTTTGAGCTTTCTTCATCCAACAGCGGAAAAATCCTATTCAAAAGTAACCCAACGCTAGATGAAGGCGCTTACAAGTTAAAAGTATCAGAAGAGTCGATCAAGATTGAGGCAGGGTCTTCGTCCGGCTTTACCCATGCTTGTGCGACCTTATTGCAACTACTAAAACGAGACGAGAGTACCAATACTATGGAAGTGGTGTGCTGCTCTATCAAAGACAGCCCTCGTTTTCGATACCGCGGCATGATGCTGGACTGCGCTCGCCATTTCCACTCGGTAGAGCAAGTAAAACGCCTGATCAACTTGTTGGCACACTACAAGTTCAACACGTTCCATTGGCACCTCACTGACGATGAAGGCTGGCGTGTCGAGATCAAATCTCTTCCTCAGCTTACTGATATTGGAGCATGGCGCGGTATTGATGAAACCATCGAGCCGCAATACACCCATTTGTCTCAACGCTACGGCGGTTTCTACTCGCAAGAAGAAATCAAAGACGTTATCGAATTTGCAGCACAACGTGGCATCACTATCATTCCTGAAATTGATGTACCTGGTCATTGTCGTGCTGCGATTAAGGCTCTGCCACACCTATTGGTTGAAGCAGAGGATACGACGGAATATCGCAGCATTCAGCACTACAACGACAACGTCATCAACCCTGCTCTGCCGGGTAGTTACGAGTTTATCGACAAAGTACTTGAGGAGATCGCTGCGCTCTTCCCTGCTCCTTATGTTCATATTGGTGCTGACGAAGTGCCTAATGGCGTATGGTCGAAAAGTCCTGCTTGCCAAGCGTTTATGGAGAAGTTGGGTTACACCGATTACAAGGAACTACAAGGCCATTTCCTTCGCCATGCAGAAGACAAACTTCGCAAACTGGGTAAACGAATGCTGGGTTGGGAAGAAGCTCAACACGGCAACAAGGTTAGTAAAGATACGGTGATCTACTCATGGCTAAGCGAAGAAGCAGCATTGAACTGTGCTCGCCAAGGCTTTGATGTGGTGCTGCAACCTGCACAAACCACTTACCTAGATATGACCCAAGACTACGCACCTGAAGAACCGGGCGTGGACTGGGCAAATCCACTGCCACTAGAAAAAGCTTACAACTACGAGCCGTTAGCAGAAGTCCCTGCTGACGACCCAATCAGAAAACGCATTTGGGGCATTCAAACCGCTCTATGGTGCGAAATCATCAACACCCCATCGCGCATGGACTACATGATTTTCCCTCGCCTGACTGCCATGGCAGAAGCATGTTGGACTGAAAAACAACACCGCGATTGGACCGACTATTTATCACGTTTGAAAGGTCACCTTCCTCTGCTCGACTTGCAGGGAGTGAATTACCGTAAACCGTGGAAGTAATACCAAGCTAGATGCCAACGCATCACGCTTAAACAGTTTTTAAATTTTTGGCTGCAGGCGCAGCTTAGTAAAAAGGAAATACACAAATGAAATACGGCTATTTCGATAACGAGAATCGCGAATACGTCATCACTCGCCCTGACGTACCAGCACCATGGACAAACTACCTAGGTACTGAGAAGTTTTGTACGGTTATCTCGCACAACGCGGGTGGCTACTCGTTCTACAACTCTCCAGAATACAACCGTGTTACTAAATTCCGTCCAAACGCGACATTCGATCGCCCAGGACACTACGTTTACCTGCGTGATGATGAGACAGGTGATTACTGGTCAATCTCTTGGCAACCAGTTGCGAAAAGCCTAGACGAAGCAAACTACGAAGTTCGTCACGGCTTGTCTTACTCTAAGTTCAAATGTGAATACAGCGGTATTACCGCAACGAAAACTCTGTTCGTGCCAAAAGGCGAAGACGCTGAAATCTGGGATGTAGTGATTAAAAACACCTCAGACAAACCACGCACGATCAGCGCATTCTCATTTGTTGAGTTCTCATTCAGCCACATTCAATCTGATAACCAAAACCATCAGATGTCTCTGTATTCAGCAGGTACGTCATACAACGAAGGTGTGATTGAGTACGACCTGTACTACAACACCAACGATTTCGAAGGTTTCTACTACCTAGCTTCAACATTTGACCCAGATTCATACGACGGCCAACGTGACAGCTTCCTTGGCCTATACCGTGACGAAGCAAACCCGCTAGCAGTAGAACAAGGTAAGTGTTTCAACACAGCACAAACGTGTTACAACCACTGTGGCTCTCTGCACAAGCAATTCACTATCCAACCGGGTGAAGAAGTTCGTTTTGCTTACATTTTAGGTATCGGTAAAGGCAACGGTGACCGTCTACGTTCTAAGTACCAAGACCTTGCAGAAGTCGACAATGCATTTGCGGGCATCAAAGCACACTGGGATGAGCGTTGTGGCAAGTTCCAAGTGAAATCACCAAACGAAGGTCTAGACACCATGATCAACGCTTGGACACTATACCAAGCAGAAACTTGTGTGGTGTGGTCTCGTTTTGCTTCGTTCATCGAGGTGGGTGGTCGTACTGGTCTTGGTTACCGCGATACAGCGCAAGATGCGATCTCAGTTCCTCACGCTAACCCGGCAATGACGCGTAAACGTATCGTTGACCTGCTGCGCGGCCAAGTAAAGGCGGGTTACGGTCTACACCTATTCGATCCAGATTGGTTCGATCCAGAGAAAGCAGATGTTAAACCATCTAAATCTCCAACAGTAGTTCCAACACCTTCTGACGAAGATAAGATTCACGGCATCGAAGACACATGTTCTGATGATCACCTATGGCTAGTCCCAACCATCTGTAAGTACGTAATGGAAACCGGTGAGCACAGCTTCTTTGACGAAGTGATCCCTTACGCAGACGGCGGTGATGCAACCGTTTATGACCACATGAAAGCAGCGCTAGACTTCTCGGCTGAATACGTCGGTCAAACCGGTATCTGTAAAGGCCTGCGTGCAGACTGGAATGACTGTCTGAACCTAGGTGGCGGCGAATCTTCAATGGTATCGTTCCTACATTTCTGGGCACTGCAGGAGTTCATCGACCTAGCGAAATACCTAGGCAAAGAAGCCGACGTTGAAAAATACACAGTGATGGCAGCAAACGTTCGTGAAGCGTGTGAAACACACCTTTGGGATGACGAAGGCGGTTGGTACATCCGTGGTCTGACGAAAAATGGCGACAAGATCGGTACTGCGCAACAAGCGGAAGGCCGAGTGCATCTAGAGTCAAACACGCTTGCAGTACTTTCTGGCGCGGTATCTCAAGAGCGCGGCGAAAAAGCGATGGACGCAGTCGATGAGAACCTGTTCTCCGAATACGGCCTGCATCTAAACTCACCATCTTTTGCAACACCGAATGATGATATCGGCTTCGTAACTCGCGTTTACCAAGGCGTAAAAGAGAACGGTGCAATCTTCTCGCATCCAAACCCATGGGCTTGGGTAGCTGAAGCGAAACTGGGTCGTGGTGATCGTGCAATGAAGTTCTACGACGCACTTAACCCATACAACCAGAACGACATCATCGAAAAACGTATTGCAGAACCTTACTCATACGTTCAGTTCATTATGGGTCGTGACCATCAAGACCACGGTCGTGCAAACCACCCATGGTTAACAGGTACATCTGGCTGGGCTTACTTCGCAGTTACCAACTTTATCCTTGGTGTGCGTACAGGCTTTGATGGTCTGACTATCGATCCATGTATCCCAACGAACTGGCCAGGTTTCGAAGTGACTCGACAATGGCTAGGTGCAACGTACAACATCAAAGTCGTTAACCCAGACTCAGTAAGCAAAGGCGTTAAGTCAATTACTGTGAACGGTGAAGCAGTAAATGGTGCCTCTGTACCAGTTCAAGCGGAAGGTTCAGTAAACGAAGTTATCGTTACTCTAGGTTAATCATCTTTTAGGGGAGAGCTTCTCCCCTTTTGATTTATCCGATGCACTGAGTTTGTGAGTGCATCGGTTCGCTAGCAAAGATTTAAGAGGCGGTGGGATGCCGCTCTTATCGAGGATCGAATCATGATCAAATTTGGTACAGGCGGTTGGCGTGCATTTATCGGTGAGGAGTTCACTAAAGATAATGTACGTTTGGTCGCTCAAGCAGTTGCAAACATCACGAATAACGAATCGGTTGCTGATCGCGGCTTTGTGATTGGCTATGACCGTCGTTTTCTTTCCGATAAAGCCGGTCGTTGGTTCGCTGAAGTTCTTGCAGCAAACGGCATTGTGGTGAGCTTTATCGACAAATTTGTCCCAACGCCTATCGTAATGTTTAAAGCGAAGGAAATGGGCTGCGCGTACTCGGCATGTATTACAGCATCGCACAACCCTGCCGATTACAATGGCATTAAAGTCTTCATTGAAGGCGGTCGTGACGCAGATGAAATCATCACGGAAAAGATCGAATCACAAATAGCTACGCTAACGACACAAGATGTAAAAAGCGTCGACTTTGAACAAGCGGTTGAAGATAAGCTGATTGAAATCATCAACCCGATGAACGAATTCGTTGACTCAATCATCGACTTTATCGACATCGAAGCGATCAAAAAGGCGAATCTACGTGTGTTGATCGATCCAATGTTTGGTGTTGCGAAAAACGCACTACAGACCGTATTGATCAACGGTCGTTGTGAAGTCGACGTGATCAACGATGGTAAAAACCCAGACTTCGGCGGCTTGATGCCATCACCAAGTGCAGCAACGCTTTACCGCTTGATGCACCTTGTAGAACAAGAAGGTTACGACATTGGTATTGGTACCGATGGAGACGCTGACCGCCTTGGTATTATCGACGAGAAAGGTAACTTCATTCATCCAAATGAAGTACTGCTGCTGCTTTACTACTACCTACTTGAATACAAAGGCTGGACAGGCTCAGTGGTACGTAACATCGCAACTACTCACCTGTTGGATAAAGTCGCAGAAGATCATGGCGAGAAATGCTTTGAGGTTCCGGTCGGCTTTAAGCACATTAGTTCTCAAATGGAAGCTGACGATTCACTGATTGGCGGTGAAAGCTCCGGCGGTCTGACTATTCGTGGTCATATCAAAGGCAAAGACGGTGTATTCGCATCAAGCCTATTGGTAGAAATGATTTCAGTAACTGGCAAGAAGCTGTCTGAGTTGCTGGATGAGATCTACGGCAAGTACGGCTATGCCTACATGGCAGAAGGCGATTGCAAGTTCAAACCGGCGCAAAAAGACGTACTGTTCAACAAGATTTATGTTGAAAAGCAGTTGCCTGAGTTTGAGTTTGAAATCGAAAAAGTCAGCTATGAAGATGGTGCGAAAGTCTACTTCAAGAACGGCGGTTGGATCATCGCTCGTTTCTCTGGCACCGAGCCACTACTACGAATTTTTGCAGAGATGCAAGATAAGGACACTGCGGAACGTGTTCTTCAACAGTTTAAGGACTTCTTGTCTTTATAACTGAACCTTGTGCCCGCTTCGAGCACATAACCTATAGGTGAAGAACACTTGCCCGGCATCACCGCCGGGCCTTTTTCTATCTGGCCTTTATTAACTAGGCGAAAGCTAACACGCCTTGAGTTTCAACTTCCACTGCAACGCTATCACCCACATTCAATGCTTGAGTTGACGTCGCTAACAATCGGTCACCATTGACATCAATCACGTAACGACAATGATCCCCCATAAAGTGTTGTTCAAGCACTTTTACTGCACTCTCATCATCAACCTTAATTTGTACATGCTGAGGACGTAGCAGTAATGCACACTCACTATCGCGTTGAATTTCCTGCTGAGCATTCGCTTCTACTACACCAAGGTGGGTTTCGTATTCATTGTCGGAAATTCGCTTCGCAGCAAGGTAGCTACCTCCACCTAAGAAGTCAGCAACAAACTTGCTCGAAGGCTGGTAATAAAGCTCTGAGGCTGTGCCGTACTGCTCAATAACACCATGGTTCATCACGGCCATCTTATCGGCAAAAGCAAACGCTTCTTCACGACTGTGGGTGACAAAGATAGCGGTAACGCCCTGCTCTTTGAAAATTTTACGGATCTCTCGGATCAGCTCATGACGCACTTGAGTGTCGATATTGGAAAATGGTTCATCCAACAACAGAAGATCCGGTTTGTAAGCCAGTGAACGGGCAATCGCCACGCGCTGCTGCTGACCACCAGAGAGTTGGTGAGGATAACGGTCGCCGTAACCTTTAAGGTGAACCAAGCCGAGCATCTCTTCGACTTTAATCAGCTTTTGCTGCGCCGATTCGTTCTTTAAGCCAAAAGCAATGTTCTCAGCGACGGTTAGATGTGGGAACAAAGCGTAATCTTGGAAAATCATACCAATATTACGCTGCTCTGGTGGCAACCAGTTTTTTCCGTCATCAATAGTCAGGCAGTTCAAGCTCATTTGACCGGAACTCAGAGGAAGCAACCCAGCAATGGCTTTCAAAAGTGTCGTCTTACCACAGCCACTCGCACCGAGTAGACAGACAATCTGTCCTTGTTCAACCTCTAGAGAAAGAGACTCAAGAACAGTCTGATCGTCATACTGACAAGTTAGGTTTTTAATCGATAATGCGCAGCTCATCAGTGACTTTGCTCCAGTGAACGGTTAACAACAACAAGCGGGATCAACCCAACGAGAACCAGTAATACTGCCGGAAGTGCGGCAAGCTCTAAATGCTCATCCGAAGCGAAGTTGTACACATACGTCGCCAAGGTTTCAAAGTTAAATGGTCGCAATAGTAGTGCAGCATTGAGCTCTTTCATCGACTCAATAAACACCAAAAGACCAGCAATCAAAGCGCCACGCTTAACTAAAGGGAAATGCACTCGCCACAGCATGGTATTTGGCGTGCACCCCATGGTTCGGGAAGCCATATCCAACGATGGTGAGATCTTGTTTAGGTTACTTTCCACACTACCAATTGCAACAGCGGAGAAACGCACCACCATCGCGAAAATCAGCGCAAACATAGAGCCTGAGAAAATAAGCCCAGGTCTGCCCCACTCCATCGCTTTAGCAATATCGTTAACCCGGTGGTCCATAAACAGCACCGCAACCATTACACCGATAGCTAGTACTGTACCAGGGACAGCGTAGCCCATCGAAGACAGGCGCATAAACGCTAAGCTCGAACGGCCACCGTTTACGCGTTGACTGAAGTTCACTGTCAAAGCAATCGCAACACCGATGATGGCAGCCACGACTGACACCACCAAACTGTTCCATGCGTATTCACGGAACTCGGGCGTCCAACTTTGTGCAAAGTAAGTGATGGCGTAATCAATTAACTGTAGCAATGGGAAGATAAACGCGATTGCCACCAATCCCCAACACCAAATTAATGCGCCCCATTTTCGCCAGCCTTTTAGCTCATAACGGAAATCTTCATGACTATTAAACTGGCTTTGGAATAACTTCTGTTTGCGGCGACTGTAGCGTTCAGCACTTAATAGCAACACCACAATCATCAACATCATGGCTGAGATCTTAGCGGCTGCATTGAGGTTCGAATACCCAAGCCAAGTATCGTAAACAGCAGTAGTCAGCGTGTTCACAGCAAAATAGCTGACGGTTCCGAAGTCACCGATGGTTTCCATCGCAACCAGAGACAAGCCAACAGCGATAGAGGGTCTTACAAGCGGTAAAGAAATACGCCAAAAGCTTTCCCAAGGGGAACATTTTAACAAGCGAGCACTCTGCAGTAGAGAAACGTTCTGCTCCATAAATGCAGCACGACAAAGCAAGTAAACGTATGGGTAAAGAACAAGAGAAAGAACGAAAGTTGCACCACTCAAAGTACGGATATCTGGGAACCAATATTCGCCCGGTCCCCATCCGGTTATATCACGCAAGAAGATTTGAATCGGACCAGCAAAATCAAACCAATCCGTAAAAATGTAACCAATGATATAACCCGGCATCGCGAGCGGCAGAACTAATGCCCACTGCAGCCACTTCTCAGTTGGCAATTTACACATCGCCATAAACCAAGCACTTGGAATACCGAGAATCAAAGAAAGGAGCATCACACCTGCAGTCAGAACTACGGTGTTATAGATATAGGTAGGCATGACCGTCGACATCAAATGTGTGAACAGGTCATCTGTCTCGCCAATGGCGGTATAGAAGATCGCTAAGATCGGCAAAACCAGTAACAGGGTAATTGCCCCACTACTGGTTTTCCATAGAGAATGTTTATTCTTCATTGCCTAAATACTGCAAGGCTGTATGAAATACAAATGCGGCTGCAAATACATCTCATATCCTTTAATCAAATGGGGGTATAGTTATACCCCCACATGGAATTAAAGGTCAAATTTCACTTCATCTAGTAGCTTAATTGCCGCTTCGTGGTGAGAAGCGATGTCGTCTAGAGAAATCGAATCCGCTTTGAAGTCACCCCAAGATTCCACAAGCTCAGAACGCTTAACACCTTCCTTCACTGGGTACTCGTAGTTTACTTCTGCGTACATTTGCTGCGCTTTGTCACCCGTTAGGAATTCCATTAGCTTCACAGCGTTGTCTTTGTTTGGAGAGAACTTCGCCATCGCCATACCAGAGATGTTTACGTGCGTACCTGTTGTCTCTTGGTTAGGGAAGTTGATGTATACCGCGTCTGCCCAAGCTTTTTGCTCTTTGTCGTTAACCATCTTACCTAGGTAGTAGCTGTTACCTAGAGAAACGTCACATAGACCTTCTTTGATTGCTTTAACTTGAGCACGGTCGTTACCTTGAGGCTTACGAGCTAGGTTCGCTTTTACGCCTTCTAGCCATTCTTTAGTCTCAGCTTCACCGTGGTGAGCGATCATAGAAGACACTAGAGATACGTTGTAAGGGTGCTTACCGCTACGAGTACAGATTTTGCCTTTGAACTCAGGCTTTGCTAGGTCCGCGTAGTTGAAGTCGTTACCTAGTTTGCCAACACGGTCACGTGAAGAGTAAACGTTACGAGTACGTAGAGTCAGAGCAAACCACTCGTTTTCTTTGTCTTGGTACTGTGCTGGTACGTTTTCTTCGATGATTTTGCTGTCTACCTTTTGAACTAGACCTTTGTTAGTCAGTTCCGCTAGACGGCTGATATCTGTAGTAAGGATTACGTCAGCTGGGCTGTATTCGCCTTCCTGAGCCAACTTCTCTGCTAGACCTTTTTTCGCAAACTTCACATTTACTTTGATGCCAGTTTCTTTAGTGAACTCGTTGAACATAGGTTCAACTAGAAAAGGTTGACGGTAAGAGTACACGTTCACTTCTTCAGCTGCCATTGCCGTTGGAGCTAGAGTTGCGCAAGTAATTGCCGAAAGAGTTAGCAGTTTTTTCATTGTTTAATCCTTTACCATGCTAATGATAACGTTTATCAGTTGCGTTATTATATGCATGTTCAATAAGAAAACAATGACGTGACACAAAAAAACCTGCTCTTTCGAGCAGGTTATTGAATGTTTACTTTGTAACGAGTTATTTCGTTATGTCGGTTATTTCACAGTCACGAATTCTGGGTAAGCGCCAACACCACAATCGTGCATATCCATACCTTCTAACTCTTCTTCTTCTGTTACGCGAATACCGATGGTCGCTTTAAGGACAGTCCAAACCACTAGGCTTGCACCAAATACCCAAGCAAAGATAACTGCCGCACCTAGAAGCTGTGCACCAAACGTTGCATCACCATTGCTTAGTGGCACAACCATTAGACCAAAGAAACCACACACACCGTGTACAGAGATAGCACCTACAGGGTCATCAATCTTGATCTTATCTAGACCAACGATACTGAATACAACCAACGCACCAGATACCGCACCAATTGCCACAGAGTAAAGCGGTGATGGTGATAGAGGGTCAGCGGTGATTGCTACAAGGCCTGCAAGTGCGCCGTTAAGAATCATAGTTAGGTCAGCTTTACCCCAAGTCGTTTTACATACTAACAGTGCTGCAATTGCACCTGCAGCCGCCGCTGCGTTTGTATTTAGGAAGATTTGACCGACCGCTGTTGCGTTTTCAAAATCAGACACCATTAGCTGAGAGCCGCCGTTGAAACCAAACCAACCGAACCATAGGATAAATGTACCCAATGTTGCTAGTGGCATGTTTGAACCTTGAATTGGGTAGATTTCACCGTTTTTGCCATATTTACCTTTACGAGCACCTAGAAGCAATACACCAGCAAGAGCTGCTGCAGCACCTGCCATGTGAACGATACCTGAACCTGCGAAGTCACTAAAACCAGCTTCAGATAGGAAACCGCCGCCCCAAGTCCAGTAACCTTCCATTGGGTAGATAAACGCAGTCAGAATAACTGAGAAGATTAAGAACGACCAAAGCTTCATGCGCTCTGCAACTGCACCTGATACTACTGACATTGCTGTTGCTACAAATACTACTTGGAAGAAGAAGTCCGACTCTAAAGAGTGGTCTGCACCTTCACCTTGTGTGCCAATTAATGCACCGAATGATGGTAACCAACCGCCTTCACCGTTATCAACATACATAATGTTGTAACCAACCAATAGGAACATGGTACAAGCGATCGCGTAAAGGCAGATGTTTTTAGTTAGAATTTCTGTTGTGTTTTTAGAGCGAACTAAGCCCGCTTCTAGCATGGCAAAGCCTGCTGCCATCCACATTACCAACGCACCGGAAATGAGGAAGAAAAAGGTATCGAGTGCGTAACGTAATTCAGTTACTGTTGTTGTTAATTCCATGATAATTCTCCAATCCCTTGAATTCTTAAAGTGCTTCTGCGTCCATTTCACCAGTACGGATACGCACCGCTTGGTTCAGGTCGTAAACAAAAATTTTGCCGTCACCAATCTTTCCGGTCTGCGCCGCTTTTGTGATGGCTTCTACCACACGTTCCACATTGTCTGCGTGGGTTGCGATTTCTAGTTTTACTTTTGGTAGAAAGTCGACTTGATACTCAGCGCCACGGTATAGCTCCGTGTGGCCTTTCTGACGACCAAAACCCTTAACCTCTGATACTGTCATCCCTTCAATACCAACATCAGCCAATGCTTCGCGAACATCGTCTAACTTAAAAGGTTTTATAATGGCATTAATGATTTTCATTGAATCTTCTCCGCAGCTTTCATCCTGAAACAGTTTTATTAATCCAAGCGGCGTGCCAACTT
>NZ_JH976128.1:277115-297727 GCF_000305755.2 Vibrio sp. HENC-03
ACAAAAAGGGCGCACCATATCGGTGCGCCCTTTTCACAAATATAAGGCAACTCAAGTCTGACTACCCAAAACTGTGCATTAAATGTTCAAAAAGTCTTTCCATTGCTCTATCAAGGCACAAAAGTCTTCTATACCACAGCTGGCTGTACTCTCTGCATCGTAGAAATCAAACTCGCTTTCCATTTCCACTTCATACTCATGACCAAGTGCGTTTTCTTGCACTAGCACCTCATCACCGTGGATCATCAAACTGATCTCTGCACCTGTTAACCTATGCTCTTGAGATGGCGAAGAAAATGCCTGATCAATTAAAGCTTCTACCTGAGCAATTTTTGCTGGGTCTTTGCCTATTTCTTCTTGCAACCAACGACCCACAATCTCATGCCCCATGCTGCATTTGACATAGTATTCGCCCATCAATGTGTTGCGGATGAATTCAAATTCCATCGTGATCGCCTTTTCGTATCAATTTGGTGCGGAGTATACAGGGAGATTTGAGATGGGAGAAGCAGGAGACGGGAGCTCTCTCAATGGCTTGTTTAAAAGAGATTCCCGACTGCACTCCTTCGTCGCTTTCGGGAATGACATCGTTTTTACTCTTAGCTGTTTAATCGTCATCCTCAAGAGCGAGGCACGAGCGAGTTGGGGATCTCTCAAGACTTTGTCTAAAAGAGATTTCTACTCCCCCCCTCTCCAAGTCTAGGAAATGACGTAGTTCTAATATCTCGAAGCGCAGCGTTCTGCTAAGAAAAAAGCGCCCACCAATAGTAGGTGGGCGCTTCATTAAGTATTAGCAAAGCTCGCTACGAATTATGCAGGCTCTTGAAAGATCACTTCTGCCGCTTTCTTGGTGTACTGATCCATCTTGTGGAAGTTCAAGTAACGGTAAGTATCCGCAGCTGTCGCATCAATTTGCTCCATGTACGCTAAGTATTCTTCCTTAGTTGGAATCTTACCTAGAATCGCACCCACTGCCGCAAGTTCCGCTGAAGATAGGTACACATTTGCACCAGTACCTAGACGGTTCGGGAAGTTACGTGTTGAAGTCGACATTACTGTTGCTTTGTCTGCAACTCGTGCTTGGTTACCCATACATAGCGAACAACCTGGAGTTTCAATACGAACGCCAGCGCGGCCGTAAATACCGTAGTAACCTTCTTCTGTAAGTTGGTCACGGTCCATCTTCGTTGGCGGCGCTACCCATAAACGAGTGTCTAATTGACCATTGAACTTCTCAAGTAGCTTACCTGCAGCACGGAAGTGACCAATGTTCGTCATACAAGAACCGATGAACACTTCATCAATCTGTGTACCTTGAACGTCAGACAGAAGACGAGCGTCATCTGGATCGTTTGGCGCACAAAGAATTGGTTCGTTGATTTCAGCTAGGTCAATCTCAATCACGTGAGCGTATTCCGCATCTGAATCTGCTTCCATAAGCTCAGGATTTGCCAACCACTCTTCCATCGCAGTAATACGACGCTCGATAGTACGACGGTCGCCGTAACCCTCCGAGATCATCCATTTCAGCATGGTGATGTTTGAGTTTAGGTATTCCTCAATAGACGCTTGAGATAGCTTAACGGTACAACCTGCCGCAGAACGTTCTGCTGACGCATCAGACAACTCAAATGCCTGCTCTACAGTTAGGTGCTCAACGCCTTCAATTTCAAGTACGCGACCAGAGAATTCGTTGATCTTACCTGCTTTCTCTACTGTTAGAAGGCCTTGCTTGATGCCGTATAGAGGAATGGCATGCACAAGGTCACGTAGCGTGATACCCGGCTGCATTTCGCCTTTAAAGCGCACCAAGATTGACTCTGGCATATCCAGTGGCATAACACCGGTCGCTGCTGCGAACGCAACAAGACCTGAACCAGCTGGGAATGAGATGCCAAGAGGGAAACGAGTATGCGAGTCACCACCTGTACCTACCGTATCAGGCAGAAGCATACGGTTTAGCCACGAGTGAATCACACCATCGCCCGGACGAAGTGATACACCGCCACGGTTCATGATGAAGTCAGGTAGCGTGTGGTGTGTGTTTACGTCGACTGGTTTTGGATACGCAGACGTGTGACAGAATGACTGCATCACTAGATCAGCTGAGAAGCCAAGACACGCAAGGTCTTTTAGCTCATCACGCGTCATTGGGCCTGTGGTGTCCTGAGAACCTACGGTTGTCATCTTAGGCTCACAGTACTGACCTGCACGTACGCCTTCAACACCACATGCTTTACCCACCATTTTCTGAGCTAGCGTGTAGCCTTTGTCAGATGCAGAAGGGTCAACTGGCTTAGCAAATAGATCGGTTTCTTCTAAACCAAGAGAAGTACGAGCACGGCTTGTTAAACCACGACCGATGATCAGTGGAATACGGCCACCCGCGCGAACTTCATCAAGCAATACTTTGCTTAGCGTAAAGCTAGAAATGTCTTCGCCGTTTTTACGTACAACGCCTTCGTATGGGAAGATGTCAATGACATCGCCCATGTTCATATTTTGTACGTCTAACTCTATAGGTAGTGCGCCAGAATCTTCCATTGTATTGTAGAAGATAGGAGCAATCTTACCACCTAGACAGATACCACCAGTGCGCTTGTTTGGTACGAATGGGATGTCTTCCCCCATGAACCAAAGAACAGAGTTCGTTGCAGATTTACGTGAAGAACCCGTACCAACAACGTCACCAACATACGCTAGTGGAATGCCATCTTTTTGCAGTTCTTCGATTTGATTAATAGGACCAACGCTGCCTGGTTGGTCTGGCACGATGCCATCACGTTCCATCTTCAGCATCGCTTTCGCGTGTACTGGGATATCAGGACGAGACCAAGCATCTGGTGCTGGAGATAAGTCATCGGTGTTGGTTTCACCGGTCACTTTAAAGACTTTAACGGTAATCTTTTCCGCTACTTTCTCTTTTGATGTGAACCATTCAGCATCCGCCCAAGATTGTAGAACTTGCTTCGCGAATGCATTGCCTGCTTTGGCTTTCTCTTCGACATCGTAGAAAGCATCGAACATCAATAGAGTGTGAGATAACGCTTTTACAGCAATTGGGGCAAGCGCGTCGTCATCTAGGAACTCGACTAGAGGCGCGATGTTGTAACCGCCTTGCATCGTACCTAATAGCTCTGCGGCTTTCTCACGGCTTACAAGCGGTGATGCCACTTCACTTTTAGCAACAGCCGTCAAGAAACCTGCTTTTACATAAGCAGCTTCATCTACACCTGGTGGGATACGGTTTTCTAGTAGGTCAAGAATAAAGGCTTCTTCACCTTGTGGGGGATTTTTCAGAAGTTCAACAAGTCCAGCAACTTGTTCAGCGTCTAGCGGTTTAGGAACAACTCCTTCGGCAGCACGCTCTTCGACGTGTTTACGGTAGGCTTCAAGCACGACTTTTTCCTCTCATTGCGGTTCCTCCTTTTTTCTTACTATTTTTCAAAGTAAAGGAGTGAACATCCTTGGAAACTTGGCTCTCCATTGCCCTTGTTTTCATTCAATTCTGATTGAGAAACAGCGCCGTAGAGGCCAAACTGTGGGCGAAAGAATAGCAAATTTAACGTTAAATTAAAATCTCATCATTTTGACCAACATAGCAACTTACGACTAAAGTCCGGTAAATTTTGGCTAAATATGCGGAGATCTTGCTGTCCTATTCCCGGTTATTTAAACGATGTTCCAACGATCAAGTACACGGCATCTAAATCTTGCTCGGTACGACCGTATGCCAACATGATCGGTCCTATTGGAGAATCTACCCCAAAGAAAATCGATGCGGCATTGTACAGCGGCGCTTCATTGAGCTTCAGATCGTTATCTGACCAAACACCACCGTGTTCAAGGGATGCACCTAAATACACTGGTGCTTCAAACAGCCCGAAGTCGTTATCCATCCATTTATAACGATACACCAGGCTGGTATAGAATAAGTTCTGCCCAATCAAGCTGTTACGTGGAATACCTGAGAGATTCAAGAAACCACCAAGCTCACGCGGGTCTAAAGGTACAGACGAGTTTTTGCTCTCAACAAAGCTGTATTCCGCTTGTCCGACTAAAGTATGACGACTATGAGTCACTGCTCCCTTGAAACGTGCGGTAATCTCGTAAACGGTATCTTCAATATTACCGTCTGGGTTTAACTGACGAAAATCCTCTGGAGTCTTATCGTGAGAAACTAAGTAATCCAAATCGATCAGCATACCGTGCGTTGGGAAAGCGAAATCATCCAAGGTATCTAGGCGGTAATTGGCAAACACACCCAAACGCTCATAATCAAGCTCACCGAAAGACTGAAAAGTGGATGCTTCAATCGCCCCTTTGGTATAGCGCCCGCCAACTCGGAACTCTTGCCACAACGTTGGTTGCACACCCGCAGCAAGCTCTGTAATAAACTCGGTGTAAGAAACCGGCAAGTAATCGTAGACGGATCCAATATCAGGGTTTTCAAAGTTATCAGAGAGGTTTCTGTTCTCTGTGTTGTAATTCACTTTGCTAGAAACAAACAACTGCTGACTCGAAAGCACTGGAGAGTAAAGCTCCGCCTCAATCAATTTATCCGTGCCCATATCCACATTAAAGGTCAGTTCGGCGCCGTGAGAGTTCAAGTTGGTGAAATTGGCCGACATGCCGATGCCATATTGACTATCGGTATTGAAATCATCTTCTAAGAAGAAACGGAAGTTTAGGTAGTTTGGACCCCAAGATTTTTCGTTCACTTCAAAGACGAGTAAGTTCACCCCATCGATTTCTTCAAAGTGATAAGTGATCAGCTCAAAACGATCCAGTGCATAGAGATTTTCTACCGCTTTTTCTATCTCAGCCGTTTCTAGAGGGCGTCCTGTGTCTAACTCAAGTCGGTTAGTCAACAGCACATCACTGTAGTGGGTATTGTTCACAAGAACGATTTGGTCGACAACACGCTCATCGCCATACTCAAGGTTCTTACGCATGTCTTGTTTATGCTCGATGTATTTCTGATAATCCGCATTCGACACACTCAGTCCTTCAAGCTTTGACTTTAGTCCTCGAGTGATCTCATAACCCGCTTTAAAAGCGTCTGGCATTTTTTCGAATTCTACTGTTTCCATTTGCCCAACATCAGGACGAATGTAGACATCATCACCGCTAAGCGTTTCAGCTTGTTCTTGAGTACTGCGGCGAACTAGATAGTTGGACAGTTGGTCTGCTACGGCAAATAAGCCAGTAAAGTCCTCTTCACTTTTGTAATCGGTACTAATATCAACGGCAATTACCACGTCAGCGCCCATTGCGCGAGCAACATCAACAGGCATGTTATTGACGACCCCGCCGTCCACTAGCATATGACCATTCAGCTCGTATGGAGGAAGCGCGCCAGGCACTGACATACTCGCCATCATGGCATCAACTAGATAACCGTTATCTAAGACGACCTCTTCTAGCTCGACGATATCCGTCGCGACTGAGCGGTATGGAATGGCAAGATCATCAAAGGAGTTAAATCGGCCAAGATTGCCTGTGGTTTCACGCAGAATGCGCAACATGTTTTGGCCTTGCACCACGCCAGTTGGCGAACGCACTTCACCAAACCTCAAACCTAAGTCAGTGGTGATTTGGTAACGGTCTTCGTATTCTTTGTCGCGGACGCGACGTTGACTGCGGTCGACACGGTCTCGATAACCGCTGTTCCAATCGACACTGTAGATAAAACTTTCGATTTCATCGGCGCTCATCCCCGTGGCATATAGACCACCGACATAAGCACCCATGCTAGTCCCGGTGATGATATCGACGGGAATATTCATCTCTTCCAGAGCCTTCAAGACCCCGATGTGAGCGGCTCCTTTTGCCCCACCACCGGCCAGTACGACGGCGATTTTAGGACGAGATTGATCATCACTGACTTGCTTAGCAAAGGAAGGCGTTGCAATCAAAAAGGAACAGACCCAGAGCGCAACACAACGCTTCCATGGGTTTGAGATCGACTTTTTGAACATTCACTTCTTCCTTTACTGAACATTGAACACCTACTTTTACTAATATTTGAACAACTTCACAAGTCAGTGATGGCGTTTTTGGTGGTCTTACCAATCAAATAGGTTATTCAACCAATTAGATTTTTTCTCACACTGCTGTTTGATTTGCCCAGACTTGTCCCACACCGGCAGCTTGTATTCACTGCGACAGTTCATTTCCAGCGCACCATTAGCGGCTTTTTGGAATCCTAATGTGGTCACTTCTTTTGGCCAAGGTAACTCTAGTCGCTCAGGGATACGTTGTTTTAGGTATTCCGCATAGACACGCAATGCACCACTTGAACCAGTGAGCTTGGTCGATTTGTTATCGTCGCGGCCAAGCCAAACGGTTGTCACTTCACGGCCGTCGACACCCACAAACCAACTGTCACGGCTGTCATTACTGGTACCGGTTTTGCCTGCAAGAGCAGCCCATGCGAACTGACTTTGTAGGAATCGACCTGTACCTTGAGCAACACCTTGCTTCATCGCATAAGTCGTCAGCCAAGCTGCTTGCTGGTCCACCGCTTGAGATGAACGAGGTAGTGATTGATAAAGCACGTTACCATCCATATCGATCACTGAACGTAATGCCGATAGCTTGGCACGCTTACCTGAGTTAGTGACTGTTTGGTACATCTGCGCGACTTCGAATGGCGTCAACGAGAAGGAACCAAGGAACATAGAAGGCACTGGACGAATTTCATTCTTATCCACGCCCAGACGTTCTAGCGTAGCGGATACTTCTGGAATACCCAGCTCCATACCCAAACGCACGGTTGGCACATTGAGTGATTTCGCCAACGCTAAGTACAGCGGTACATCACCACGGAACTTACGGTCAAAGTTGCGCGGCGACCAAACACTACCTTTGCTGCCTTTTAAGCTAAGCGGAGTATCGTGAAGCGTGGTTGCAAGGTTGTACTTCTCTGGCTGCTCTAGCGCGGTTAAATAGATCGCAGGCTTAACCAAAGAACCAATTGGACGACTTGCATTCAAGGCGCGGTTAAAACCTTCATAGCCAACGCGTTTACCACCGACCATAGCGCGAATCTCGCCACTGTGACGGTCAACCGCAACCGCTGCAGCCTCGAGCTCTTTACCTGCACGTTTTGCAAGCTCAGGGACTTTCTTCGCGATCGCTTGTTCTAACTTGCTTTGCGATACCGGGTCGAGAGAAGTAAACAAACGTAAGCCGGTTTCAGCTTTGAAGTTGTCACCTACTTTTTCTTTCAGCTCAATGTTCAGTTGTTGGAAGTACGCCGGCTGACGACTCGCGATACGAGGTTTACTTTGTATATCTAACGGACGATTTACCGCTTGTTCGTATTGCTGCGCAGTTAACATGTCTTGTTGCATCAACAGACGCAATACCAAGTCACGACGCGTTTTGGTGCGCTCAGGGTAACGAATTGGGTTGTAGTAAGACGGCCCTTTAACCATACCTACCAACATAGCGAGTTGGTCGATACGAAGCTCTTGAATCGGCTGACCGAAGTAGTAACGCGATGCCAAAGCAAAACCATGGATTGCATCCCCACCGCTTTGACCTAAGTAGACTTCATTCAGGTAAGCTTCAAGAATACGGTCTTTGCTGTAGCGGTAGTCCAGAATCAGAGCAATATATGCCTCACGGACTTTTCGCCACAAGGTTTTATCGCGTGTCAGGAACAAGTTTTTCGCTAACTGCTGAGTTAAGGTACTGCCACCCTGTACGGTACGACCCGCTTTGATGTTAGCAACAAGGGCACGGCCAATCGCCAGCGGCGAAACGCCATCATGCTGATAGAAATCACGGTCTTCGGTTGCTAACAGTGCATCGACAAGCACTTCTGGGAATTGGTCTCGACGCAAGAAAAGACGCTGTTCATTCTGATTTTTTTCCAACATCCCTAGCATCTTAGGTTCAATGCGCAGGTAACCAAGGTCACCTTTGGATTCCAAAGATTGAATGCGTTGTAGACCGCTGCTCGAGAAATGCAGCATGACGTGACGATCAGGCTCAGGACCATCAGCAAATTCAAACGGACGACGAATAAGCTCAATACGCGTTGAAGAAGAAGAGTATTCACCAGGGTAACGAGGCTGACTTACCTTACGGTAGTTCAATACATCAAGCTCATTACGCATCTCTTTGATTGTAATGTTCTCACCCGGACTCAAATTGAGGATACGCGCATAAACGACTGTTGGCAGATCAAACAACTGGCCGTCAAAACGATCTTTCACCACACTATCAAGATAAATACCGACAAACAGCAACACCGCCGCAAGCGCGACACCCGCTTTCCAGCTAAATGACCAAATGATTTTAAGCCAAGACCGCTTGCCATTACTTGGCTTTTTCGATGGCGATTTTCTCGGTCGCTTCGCACCGCTTTTCTTAGCGGCAGTCGTTTTATTTGACGTTGTTTTCTTGGCTGGTGCTCTTTTTGCACCGGGCTTTTTTGTATCAGTCATTATTCAATTGTCTTTTTGTTTTTGTTGTCGCTACATGAGTGGCAGGATCGTCAGGCCAAACGTGTTTTGGATATCGGCCTTTCATCTCTTTTTGCACTTCTTTGTAGCTTCCTGCCCAAAAGGCAGCTAAATCCGTTGTCACCTGAAGAGGACGCTGTGCTGGAGAAAGTAACTCTAACACCAATCGCTTGCGACCTTGTGCCACGGTTGGAGAAGTGCTCTCTCCAAACACTTCTTGTATAC
This sequence comes from Vibrio sp. HENC-03, assembly GCF_000305755.2. Taxonomy (NCBI): domain Bacteria; kingdom Pseudomonadati; phylum Pseudomonadota; class Gammaproteobacteria; order Vibrionales; family Vibrionaceae; genus Vibrio; species Vibrio sp. HENC-03. The sequence goes on from NZ_JH976128.1 coordinate 285,818, forward strand.
GCACTGACAGTACTGGTTCATGACCAAATTGGTAACGAATGCGCTTTTTCGAACCTGTTGGTAAGCGATAATCTTCTGGTAACCACTCATCAATCTGTTGATTCAACGGCCAACCTAATCGAGCGTTCAACGCTTCCACTAGGTTCACTTTCGCCAAATCTTTCACCGATGATACCGTGCTCATGTACGGCTCTAGCCACTCTTCTAAGCCATTAAGCAAACTGGTCTCATCAAAACTTGGCCAGGCTTGCTCTGGTAACCATTCCACTGCGCAGCGAATACGTTCTAACAAATTTTCCGCTGCCGGTGTCCAGTTTAGACTCTGTAAGCCCTGACGGCGGACATAAGTGAGTAAAGCTTGTGTCATTTTTTCTTTACCCGGACTCGGCAACGCTTCGCGCTTAATCACCAGTTGACCAAGCTTGATTTGGCGTTCGGCAATCAAACGGCCTTTTTTCTCATCCCAATCAACCAGCTCAGCCACCGTGAAAAGGTGCTCGAACGTTTCTTGTAATGCGTTGATATCTAAGTCACAAGCTAGGTTAATTTGGCTTGAGTTAGAATGCGAGCGCATCAAATCAATCGTAACTAAGTAATCACAACCACCAAGAGTCTCTTCTGGCCGACACTCAGCGCCATGCCCGTTCGACAAAGTAAAACGACCATATTGGTTAACACGCTGCTGCGCAATGCGATCTGGGAAAGCTAAGCTCAATACTAGCGCCAGCACTCGCTCATCGACATTAGGTAGGCTGAATACCGTATCTAGTTTGTGTGCCAGCGCTTGAGATCGCTTGTGCAATATCGCTTTCTTTGCATGTGTACCACTTATCCAGCGATGTAGGCTATGCGCGATGTTAGTCACATTGCGCTCAGGCTCTTCAATTAGGGCGACCGCAGCCAAAGCGGTATTTAGCATTTTTTCACTGCGCTGCTGCGTCTGAATCAGCATTGCTGCTGAGCGCGGCTCTACACCAAGAGCATGGGCCGTTTTACCTGCAGAAGTAAGTTGGCCTTGCTCGGTAAGTAACCCTAAAGAAATCAACAGCTGTTTAGCCTGAGCAAGCGATGCTGAAGAAGGGATATTCAACCATTTAAGCTCAGCGATATCCCCTGCTCCCCAAAATGCCAGTTCCATGACTAAGCTTGCTAAATCTGAGTGCAGGATTTCTGGTTGGGGAACTTGCGGTTGCTGCTTGAATTGGCTTTCCGAATACAATCGGACGCAAATGCCCTCTTCAATACGCCCAGCACGACCAGCACGTTGAATTGCAGACGACTGTGCCACTCGCACTTGCTCTAAGCGGGTAAGTCCATTCTTCAAATCAAAACGCGCCACACGCTCTAATCCAGAATCGACGACTAATCGAATACCTTCAATGGTCAAAGAAGTTTCAGCAATGTTAGTCGCGAGCACGACTTTGCGTTTACCTCCAGAAGCGGGAGCGATGGCTTTTTGCTGTTCAGCGAAGCTGAGTTGACCATAAAGAGGACACACTTCGACGTTATCAGGTAGATGTACTAAACGCTCTTGCACTTGCTTGATGGCACCGATACCCGGAAGAAAAGCAAGCAAAGAACCTGACTCTTTGCTCATCAAGTGCTCGATCGTTTTTGCCATAGAAGTCGGCAAATGATCATTTGCTCCAAGTGGTAAATAACGCGTTTCTACCTCAAAACTACGACCTTCCGACTCAATGTAAACCGCCTCTGGTAATAAGGATTGCAAGGCATCTTGGTCAAGCGTTGCCGACATCACCACCAGCTTTAAATCGTCTCGCAGTGCTTCTTGAACTTCTAAGCTAAATGCTAAGGCAGTATCGGCATGAATGCTACGCTCGTGAAATTCATCAAAAATCAGTAGATCAATGCCGTCTAATTCAGGGTCACTTTGGATCATGCGCGTCATGATCCCTTCCGTCACAATTTCAAGTTGAGTGTGCTTACTCACCTTTGTCTCGCCGCGCACTCGGTAACCCACACGCTCTCCTACTTGCTCTCCCAACTGCTGCGCCAAATAACGTGCGATATTGCGCGCAGCAAGACGACGAGGCTCTAGCATTACAATCTTGCCCGTCACGGCTTGGCTTTTAAGAAGTTGTAGTGGGAAGTAAGTGGATTTACCGGCACCAGGAGCTGCCTTGAGGATCACTTGGTGTTGATGTTTGACCGCCGTAAGTAATTGTGGCATCACGGCTTCGATTGGCAATTGTGACAAAGGAAATACCCTATGTTGTAATGTTGGGCACATTGTACATAAAAACACTCTTGGCTAAATAAGCAAATGCAATTCGAACCTGCTCTAGAGTCAGCGACTCTACTCAAACGCTACAAACGCTTCCTTGCCGATATCGAATTGGATAACGGTGAGATTCGAACAATTCACTGTGCGAACACTGGCGCAATGACAGGCTGTGCAACGCCAGGCAATAAAGTTTGGTATTCCACTTCTGATAACCCGAAACGCAAATACCCGAACAGTTGGGAGCTGAGCGAAACGCCACAAGGGCATCGTATTTGTATAAATACCGCTCGTGCCAATCAACTGGCGGTAGAAGCAATTGAAAATAATGTCATTTCGGAACTGTCGGGATATGACCAACTTCAAACTGAAGTGAAATACGGCAATGAAAATAGCCGAATTGATATCTTGCTCAGCGCAAGTGATAAATCAAAGTGTTATATAGAAGTGAAGAGCGTCACCCTACTTGATGAGGAAAGTCCATCGGGACAAGGTTATTTCCCTGATGCCGTGACCACGCGAGGACAAAAGCACCTGCGAGAGCTCACAGAAATGGCACAAACTGGAAGTAGAGCCATACTTTTATTCACTGTTTTACATTCAGGTATTGAAAAAGTATCTGCGGCGCACCATATAGACGCGAAATATTCAACGTTACTAAAACAAGCACAAGACGCTGGAGTAGAAGTTCTCTGCTACAAAGCTGAACTGAGCAACACTGAAGTCAAGCTAATCTCTGCTATTGAATTTATCAATTGAGAGAAAAAATGATGTCGTCTTCACATTGACGATAAGTTTGCGATTCAGTAATTGCCTGCACCGCCTCTTTTTGCTATAGATACCCGCCTTAAATTGACTGCGATGCAGTTGACTAGGTGTAAGTAGGAGATGCTGTATGCCAGAATCAAAGAAGAAAACGATAGGCATCCTAGCCATTGCCGGTGTGGAGCCATATCAGGAAAAGCCTGGTGAAGAATACATGTCACCAGAGCAGGTTGAACACTTTACAAAGATCTTAACAGCTTGGCGTAATCAGCTCAGGGAAGAAGTCGATCGCACTGTACACCACATGCAGGACGAAGCAGCGAACTTCCCAGATCCAGTTGACCGTGCCTCTCAAGAGGAAGAGTTCAGCTTAGAACTGCGTAACCGTGACCGTGAGCGTCGCCTGATCAAGAAGATCGAAAAGACTCTAGACAAAATTACTGAAGACGATTTCGGCTTCTGTGAATCTTGTGGCGTAGAGATTGGCGTTCGTCGCCTAGAAGCGCGTCCAACTGCTGACCTTTGTATTGACTGTAAAACACTTGCAGAAATCAAAGAGAAACAGATGCAAGGTTAATCAACCACGCATTATGATTATTGAAAGGGAGCTCAGGCTCCCTTTTTGTTTTGACTAGCTTTTTAGCGCTAAACTTCTAGTTTTACCCGAATACTTTCGAGATACACGCATGACACGCTATGTAGGTCGATTTGCCCCATCCCCTTCAGGACCATTACATTTTGGTTCCTTAGTTGCCGCTCTTGGCAGCTACTTTCAAGCAAAAGCCAATCAAGGGACTTGGCTCGTTCGTATCGAAGATCTTGACCCTCCGAGAGAAATGCCTGGTGCAGCAGAAGATATTCTTAATGCACTCCAAGCTTATCAACTCCACTGGGATGGTGAAGTGGTGTATCAAAGTGAACGACACCATTTATATCAAGCACAAATTGATGCGTGGTTGGAGAATGGCGATGCTTATTATTGCCAATGTACTCGCAAGCAAATAAAAGAACATGGTGGTTATTATCTCGGCACTTGCCGCGACAAAGGCTTGAAAGAAGGTGCGATTCGCCTAAAAATGACCAAGCCCATCGCCAATTTCCTCGATCAGAAGCATGGTTTAATGAGCATTCCTGAAGCGTTAGTAAATGAAGATTTCATTATTAAACGTCGAGATGGATTATTTGCCTATAATCTTGCGGTAGTATTAGACGATATCGACCAAGGGGTGACTGAAGTCGTCCGTGGTGCCGACTTAATCGAGCCCACTGGTCGTCAAATCAGCTTGTACCAAATTCTTGGACAACCGGAAGTTAGCTACTTGCATTTACCATTGGCGATGGACACTAACGGCAACAAACTGTCGAAACAAAACCATGCGGCAGCCATTGATGTCGCTAATCCGAAGCCAGCTCTGCTGCATGCAATGACGTTTTTAGGATTCGATATTCCTGACGATATTCGAGCCGCTAACGTAGACGAAATACTACATTGGGGCTGCGAAAATTGGCGTTTGCAACAGCTTCCAGCGGAGATCGAGATCACACCGTGATTCTCAAACGGCACTGTGTAGGCTATCATTAGCCGCAAAATTGGCCCTAGAGGCGTAAAAACTAACCAAAGCAAGATTGGATTAAACCCAGTTATTGCCAGATGCACATGAATACAAACGACAATACAACAAGCGAATCTGCCATGATCCCAGAACTCGCTCTCAATGTACTTACTCGTGAAGAGCACAACATTTCGCGTAAGCAGATCAGTGATAATGCACTGAAGGTGCTATACCGACTAAACGGTGCCGGTTTCGATGCTTTTCTTGTGGGTGGCGGGGTTCGAGACTTACTGCTTGGACAAAAACCAAAAGACTTTGATATCGCAACTAACGCGACACCAGAACAAATCAAACAGCTGTTTAGAAACTGCCGTTTGATTGGCCGTCGCTTCCGTCTTGCCCACATTATGTTTGGCCGAGACATCATCGAAGTTGCGACCTTCCGTGGTCACCACCAAGAGCAAAAGAACAAGAACGTTTCCCAGCAGTCAAAAGAAGGCATGCTGCTTCGTGACAATGTTTACGGCACTATTGATGAAGATGCAGAGCGCCGTGACTTCACGATTAACTCGATGTACTACAACATCGCGGATTACTCTATTCACGACTACGCTCGTGGTATTGAAGATCTAGAGGACCGTCTTGTTCGTCTAATCGGTGACCCAGAAACCCGTTACCGTGAAGACCCTGTGCGCATGCTGCGTGCCGTTCGCTTCGCTGTGAAACTTGACTTCGATATCGAAGAAGACACCGCAGCACCGATTGAAGAGATGGCAACACTTCTGCGTGATATCCCATCAGCACGTCTTTTCGAAGAATCGTTGAAGATGCTTCAATCTGGTCACGGCCTAGAGACTTATCACCTACTGCGCGAATACAACCTGTTCCAACAGTTGTTCCCTGTAATTGCTGAGCACTTCACTGAAGATTACGAATCTCATACCGAACAAATGCTAGATTTAGTGCTTGATTCGACTGATATGCGAATCGAAGAAGGCAAGCGCATCAATCCTGCGTTCATGTTTGCAGCGATGCTGTGGTACCCGCTATGTGCCATGGCAGATAAACTAATGGAACAGCGTAACCTGTGCCATTACGATGCCATCATGGAAGCGAGCAACATCATTCTTGATGACCAAGTTCGTACCATTGCCATTCCACGCCGTCACACAGCGACGATTCGTGAAATTTGGCAGCTGCAATTACGCCTTCCACGACGCAACGGTAAACGTGCATTCCGCCTAATGGAGCTCAACAAATTTAGAGCTGGCTTTGATTTTCTTGAAATGCGCGGTGAAATTGAAGGCGGTGATACTCAGAAGCTTGCCAAGTGGTGGGAAACTTTCCAAAATGCTGGCCGAGAAATGCGCCAAGCTATGGCTGCGGACCTAGACGGCCAAGCGCCTAAAACCGGTCAACGCCGCCGTAAAACTTACCGCAAGAAAAAGAGTAAGCCTAAGTCATGATCACAGCGTACATTGCGGTAGGCAGTAACTTGGCTGATCCTGTCAGCCAAGCCAAGCAAGCGATCGAAGCCCTTAAAACATTACCAAACTCTGAGTTTGTTCAGGCTTCATCACTTTACAGCAGTACACCGATGGGACCACAAAACCAACCGGATTACATCAATGCGGTTGTGGCGATAAAAACCAATTTGACGCCTCTTGAGCTGCTCGATTGCACCCAAGCGATTGAGCAAGAGCAAGGGCGTGTCCGTAAAGATGAACGCTGGGGTCCAAGAACTTTGGACCTCGACATGATTCTTTATGGCAATGAGGTGATCGATTCCGAAAGACTGACAGTTCCACACTATGGAATGAGAGAGCGCGAGTTCGTACTCTACCCTCTTGCGGAAATTGCACCAAGTTTACAACTCCCAGACGGGACCGAGGTGTCGTCACTACTTGCACAAGTAGATCGTAACGGCCTCAATATTTGGCAGTCATAGCCAACTCCTAGTGAGGATAAAACAATGAAAAAAATGACCATTAACGACCTGATTAAGTGGAAGCAAGAAGGTCGTAAATTTGCTACTTCAACTGCATACGATGCAAGCTTTGCCCAACTTTTTGAAAGCCAAGAAATGCCTGTTCTATTGGTCGGTGACTCTCTAGGCATGGTTCTGCAAGGTAAAAACGATACATTACCGGTAACCGTTGAAGATATTGCTTATCACACGCGCTGTGTACGCGCTGGTAGCCCGAATTGCCTATTGATGGCTGATATGCCATTCATGAGCTACGCAACGCCAGAGCAAGCGTGTGAGAACGCTGCAACGCTAATGCGTGCTGGTGCAAATATGGTAAAAATCGAAGGCGGCGATTGGTTAGTTGATACGGTTAAGATGCTAACTGAACGTGCAGTTCCTGTTTGTGCTCACCTAGGCCTAACACCTCAATCTGTAAACATCTTTGGTGGTTACAAAGTACAAGGCCGCGACCAAGAAAAAGCGGATCGCATGGTGAAAGACGCACTGGCACTGCAAGAAGCTGGCGCTCAAATTGTTTTGCTAGAGTGCGTTCCAGCTGAATTGGCGGACCGTATTACTCAAGTACTTGATGTACCTGTGATTGGTATCGGTGCTGGTAACGTGACTGATGGTCAAATTCTTGTAATGCACGATATGTTTGGAATTTCGGCGAACTACATGCCAAAATTCTCGAAAAACTTCCTTGCTGAAACAGGTGATATGCGCAAAGCCGTGGCTCAATACATGGCTGATGTCGAAAGCGGTGCATTCCCAGACGCAGCTCACACTATTGCCTAGAGGATAAATGCATGCAAACTTTTGCGGAAATCTCAGCGATTCGTGAACAGGTGAAAACCTTTAAGCGTGAAGGTCGCAAAGTGGCGTTTGTACCAACCATGGGCAATCTACACGAAGGTCACTTGACGCTTGTTCGTAAAGCTCGTGAATACGCTGATGTCGTTGTCGTAAGCATCTTTGTAAACCCGATGCAGTTTGACCGTGCAGACGATTTAAATAACTACCCTCGCACTCTAGAAGAAGATTTAAGCAAACTAGGTGGCGAAGGCGTAGAAATGGTGTTCACTCCAACACCAGAAATCATCTACCCAGAAGGCTTGGACAAACAAACGTTTGTTGACGTACCGGGCTTATCAACCATCCTTGAAGGCGCTTCTCGTCCGGGTCACTTCCGTGGTGTTACCACCATCGTAAACAAGCTGTTCAATATCGTTCAGCCTGATGTGGCTTGCTTTGGTGAGAAAGACTTCCAACAGCTTGCTGTGATTCGCAAGATGGTTGATGACCTAGCAATGGACATCGAAATCATTGGTGTACCAACTGTACGTGAAATGGATGGCCTAGCGATGAGCTCTCGCAATGGTCTGTTGACGATTGATGAGCGCCAACGTGCTCCAGTTCTAGCTCGTACAATGCGTTGGATCAGCAGTGCGATGCGCGGCGGCCGTGACGATTATGCTTCTGTGATTGAAGATGCGAACGACCAACTGCGTGCAGCAGGTCTACAGCCTGATGAAATCTTCATTCGTGATGCTCGTACACTTCAAGCGATTACTGCAGAGACCACTCAAGCGGTGATCTTGATGTCTGCATTCTTAGGTAAAGCACGCCTAATCGACAACCAAACGGTTGATATGGTTGTAGAAACCAAAGAAGAAGAGTCAAGCGAAGCGAACTCAGCAAGCGCTGAATAAGCGAAATGCATAAACGAAAAGGTCGGCACTACGCCGACCTTTTTTGTGTCTGATGGATGGATTTATGAGTAAACGCATTCAAGCCCTTCAGGACGCGTTTTGAATCGCTTATGCAGCCACATCCATGCTGGAATATCTCTTCTGATCATGCCTTCTAGTTCTTGATTCAAAATACTGGCCGCTTTGACAGGATTACGTCGCTCAAACTGCTGACTAAGGTCATGACCGATATAAAGCGTATATTGGTTGCCACTCATGACCGTCACTCCGGACATCACTGCGCACTTAGTCGCATCAATCAACACGCTCGAACCCACCGTACTTGCCGCTTGTTCAACTGCAAAAAACGGCGCAAAAACAGAATTATTTACCCCGTAATCATGGTCCGGTAAGTACCATAATCGCTGGCCCTTTTTCAGAACCTTGAGCATCGATTTCACGTCTTTTCGATCAATCATTTGGTGCCCACAGCGAGTGCGTCCACGATGCTGAACGAATTCATAAACTGGGTTCGAGTTCGGTCGATACACCCCATAACCTTTAGCAAACTGGCTAAAAATACGCGCCGTCATTTCAAGGTTAAGGTGATGACTACACACCACCAGCACACCTCGTCCATTTCTCTCTTGCTCAAGTAAACGCTCTTTTCCGACCACCTTGGCTAGACGCTTCACTCGCCAATCAGGCCAAAACCAAGCCATTCCCGTCTCGATAAGCGCCATACCCGTGTATTTAAAGTTTGTCTTTACCAACTCATCGCATTCTTGAGCGCTGTATTCGGGAAAGCAGAGTTTTAAGTTTTGCTTGGCAATGCCTCTACGACGTTTCATGGCTGGCATCGCAAGTGAGCCGATACCTCGCCCCAGAAAACGCAAGGCTGAGTATGGAAGTAGATTGACGATCAGCGCCAAAAGACCAAAGGCAAACCAAACAGACCAGTATTTAGGAAGAAGCAATTTAAAGGAGAAAGATGGAGAGGGGACAATATTCATGGCTTCACTCATTTGCATCAAATGCATTTACAACAATTGAATGAAACCTAGCATGTTAGAAGTCGAAAATTTGTATGGGAATGTATCGATGTGCATAAAGAAAGAGCAGCTCTTATCGCTGCTCTTTCAAACTTTGTTCGGATTAACTTCTTAGGCCAATGCCTTTAGTCACGAGGTAATGCGCCACAGCGTAAAGTGCGATAACAAATACGGTCAGAACACTAAATGAGGTGACAATGCCTACATCAGACACGCCTAAGAAACCGTAGCGGAACGCATTCACCATGTAGACGATTGGATTCAACTTAGACACGCCTTGCCAGAATTCTGGCAATAGGCTGATTGAGTAGAATACACCACCAAGGTAGGTCAGCGGCGTTAAAACAAACGTAGGGATGATAGAGATATCATCAAACGTTCTTGCGTAAACTGCATTGATCAAACCGCCTAGTGAGAACACAACAGACGTCATAAACACCGTTGCGATGATGATGCCCCAATGGTCAACTTGCAGATCAACAAAGAACAGCGATACGAAAGTAACGATGGTGCCCACCAGCAAGCCACGAACCACGCCTCCCATAACAAAACCAAGAATGATGATGTAGTTTGGTACCGGTGCAACGAGTAGTTCTTCGATATTGCGTTGGAATTTGGAGCTAAAGAATGACGATGCGACGTTCGAATACGAGTTGGTGATCACCGACATCATGATCAAACCCGGCACGATGTATTCCATGTAGCTAAAGCCGTTCATCTCACCAATACGAGAGCCAATCAAGCTACCGAAGATGATGAAGTACAATGTCATAGTGATCGCTGGCGGAACTAGGGTTTGCACCCAAATACGAGTGAAGCGATTGATCTCTTTGGTCAACAGGCTACAGAAAGCTGTCCAATACAACTTATACATTATTGGTTACCTCCACGTACAATGCTGACAAACAACTCTTCCAAACGGTTGGCTTTGTTACGCATTGAAAGCACTTTCACATCATGCTCAGAAAGCTGACTAAATACCGAGTTCAAACCTTGGCTCTTATCCAGTTCAATTTCTAAAGAGCCGTTCACCATCATCTGGCTATTTACCCCTTCTAACATCGGCATTTCACCTTCAAACTCGACATCGAGAATAAAGGTTTCAACACGAAGTTTACCGAGCAGCGCTTTCATCGTCGTGTTCTCGATCAGCTCACCTTTATTGATGATACCGATGTTGCGACACAGCATTTCAGCCTCTTCAAGGTAGTGGGTTGTTAGGATGATAGTAATGCCCTGCTCTTGGTTAATCTCTTTCAAGAAATCCCACATAGAGCGGCGCAATTCGATATCAACACCCGCCGTTGGTTCATCAAGGATCAACAGCTGAGGCTCATGCATCAAAGCACGGGCAATCATCAAGCGACGCTTCATACCACCGGATAAATTACGTGCGCGCTCTTTGCGTTTTTCCCACAAATCGAGCTTGGTGAGGTATTTTTCCGCGCGAACTTTAGCAAGCTCTTTGGATACGCCATAGTAGCCCGCTTGCTGCATTACAATTTGCTCAACCGTTTCAAATTGGTTGAAGTTGAATTCTTGTGGCACCAAGCCTAGGTTCTGCTTCGCTAATTCAAGATGCGTATCGATGTCGTAACCAAAAACCTTAGTCGTACCCGAGGTTTTGTTTACCAAAGAAGAGATAATGCCAATAGTGGTTGATTTACCTGCACCATTCGGCCCTAGAAGCGCGTAGAAGTCACCTTTTTCTACTTGTAAGCTGATGCCTTTCAACGCTTCAAATCCGCCCGCATAAGTCTTGCGAAGCTGTTCAATTTCTAATGCGTACATTACGTAATAATTGCCATCTGTTGATGAATCGTGAATGCCAATACCGTTGGGGATCATTGATAGCGACTCAAGAGTCGAAAGCGGTATTGCACTGAAGTTGAATTAGTTTATCGTTGAATAACGATGAATACAAATAAACCTTTCTATAAAATTAGAAATAACTATAAATCCTCGATTCTATTTACCAAAAAGCGCCACCAAATCTCTCTGGTAGCGCTTTTAAATAAGTCACTTAGACTACATGGTTAGCATTTGATGTTCATCGGTTTCTACATGTTTTACCGCTGCATTCAATGCTTCGTAGCGGAACTTGTAGGTGTTCTCATCAGGTACCAAATCAATCACGTGGAATTTCTCTAACTGCTCACGCGTACGTTGGTTTGGACACAGTAAATAAACTTCACACTCTGCATCCAAAGCATCTTTAATGGCGTTCTCTAGCGCCAAGCCAACGGTCACATCAATCATAGGGACATCCGTCAGGTCGAGAATCATCACTTCGTAATCCGAGATACTGGAGTGCTGACGCGAAATCGCCTTCGAAACGCTGAAGATCATTGGCCCAGAAAGATAGAAGAACAACACTTTACCATTGGCTCTGTCTAACAGCCCTCGCTCGCTGTCTGTCAGCGGTACATCATCTTCATCCGCATCACTGATCGCCTTAACTTGGCGTGCTTGTTCACGGCTCAAACGTTCAATGATGATGATGTTAGAGATAAATACGCCAAGGCCAACGGCGACAATCAAATCAACAAACACCGTTAATAGCATTACGCCATACATCACGGCCATGCCCGGGAAGCTGACCTTGTGCGCGCGTTGAATAAAGCTCCAGTCAAGAATG
>NZ_JH976128.1:297780-334653 GCF_000305755.2 Vibrio sp. HENC-03
TCCACCGCAATACCCGCCAGTACCGCCATCGGAATCGGCTCGGTTAATCCACTTGCAACTAATACCACCAGCGCCAAAATCAAAGCACGAATCACACCAGATAAAGGCGAGCGGGCGCCAACTTGAATGTTGGTTACCGTTCCCATTGTCGCGCCAGCACCAGGCAGAGCACCAAACAGACCAGAGATCATGTTTGCCAAACCTTGACCGCGCAGTTCCTTGTCTGAATCGTGCTCTTTACGCGTCAAAGAGTCACCAATAACAGCCGTGAGCAAGGTATCAATACAACCTAATGTGCCCAGCACTAAGGCATCAATGACCATTTCGGTAAACATCGCAGGATCAATATGCGGCACAACTAAAGACGGCAAACCTGCTGGGATTTCACCAATTCGGCGAATATCTTCAGCATCAAATAGGATGACCGAAAGCAAGGTGACGGCAACCAATGCCACTAACTGAGCTGGAACGTATTTACGGTACTGCTTAGGGAAGAAAAACAGGATACCTAGCGTCAGCAAGCCCAAAAACAACTCGCTAAACTTCAGGTTAGAAATGGTGTCTGGCAGTGCCGATAACGTCCCGATAACCCCACCAGAGGGCGCGGCATGGCCTAACAGGGGCGAAAGCTGCAAGATAATCAAAATAACACCGATACCCGACATAAAGCCGGAGATGACACTGTAAGGCATCAGCGTAACGTACTTACCTAGCTTTAATGTACCGAGCACAATCTGGAATGCCCCCGCCATCATTACAACGGTAAAGGTCATTGCCATCCCCGTTTCAGGGTACTTGGCCATCATGCTGGTCAGTACGGCGGTCATGATAACTGTCATAGGACCGGTTGGTTCCGATATCAGGGTGTTTGAGCCACCAAACAGCGAAGCGAAAAGCCCCACCATGATCGCGCCCCATAAGCCTGCTTCTGCGCCAGCACCAGATGCGACACCAAAAGCTAACGCAAGAGGAAGTGAAATAATGGCCGTGGTGACGCCACCAAACAGATCCCCTTTCAAGTTGATATCCTTAAAGCGACTACCGAACATTGAATTTGCTCCCTGCATTAAAAAGACAAAATGCCATCAATCTAACAAATATTCCGTCAAAGAAAAAAACACAATAAAACCACGAATTCGCTAGGCTTATTCGCATACTGAATGATGTCTGCATATTTTATGATTTTCACAGCGAGAACTAGTCAGATGAGTCATCTTGAATGAATATTTAACGGGATCGAAATTGTAACATTGTGTATAGTTACAGCGCTGATCGCTTTATAAGCACTGGTGAGTGGTTGGTTTTTTTAATTTTTAGGGAAGTAGATGTCAGATGCCGGAAATTAAACAATTATTCGAAAATAACTCTAAGTGGTCAGAAGAAATCAAATCTGATCGCCCAGAATATTTCGCAAAACTAGCGGAAGGTCAAAAGCCCGACTTTCTATGGATTGGTTGTTCAGACAGTCGTGTTCCTGCAGAGCGACTAACAGGGCTGTTCTCGGGCGAGTTATTTGTTCACCGAAATGTTGCAAACCAGGTCATCCACACCGACCTAAACTGCTTATCTGTGGTGCAATACGCGGTCGACGTATTAAAAGTGAAGCACATTATTGTTTGTGGTCACTATGGCTGTGGTGGCGTCAACGCTGCAATTGATAACCCTCAACTTGGCCTCATTAACAACTGGCTACTTCACATTCGTGATCTTTACTTTAAACACCGCCCTTACCTAGACCAAATGCCGCTTGAGGACCGAGCTGACAAACTTGGTGAAATCAACGTTGCAGAGCAAGTTTACAACTTGGGTAACTCGACCATCATGCAAAACGCATGGGAGCGTGGGCAAGACGTAGAGATTCATGGCGTGGTATATGGGATTGAAGATGGTCGCTTAGAGTACTTAGGTATTCGCTCAAACTCGAAAGAAACGGTGGAAGCGTCTTACCAAAAAGCACTCTCTACTATCCTGAACACAGATAACAAACTACTGTGTCGATGAGTTGAGAAGTATCAGCCAGACTGAATAAAAGAAAACGCCCGTTAAGTGATTAACGGGCGTTTTTGTATTCTTTGCAAAAGAGTAATGATTACTCTTGAGGTACCACTTTGCCGATGAACGGTAGGTGACGGTATTTCTGAGCGTAGTCGATACCCACACCAACAACGAACTCATCAGGAATAGCAAAACCGACGTAATCAACTGGCACTTCAACTTCACGACGTGACGGCTTGTCTAGCAGTGTACAAATCGCAATAGACTTAGGCTCGCGTAGAGATAGGATTTCACGGATCTTGTTCAGTGTGTTACCTGTGTCGATGATGTCTTCTACGATCAGTACGTCTTTGCCTTTGATATCGTCATCTAGGTCTTTCAGGATACGCACGTCACGAGAGCTTTCCATTGTGTTGCCGTAGCTAGAAGCGGTCATAAAGTCGACTTGGTGAGTCAGTTCGATTGCACGTGCCAAATCTGCCATAAATACAAATGAACCACGCAGCAAACCAACCATTACCAGATCTTCGCTACCTTGGTAACGTTCAGTAATTTGTTTGCCTAATTCACGAATACGTTCCTGAACTTCTTGCTCAGAAATCATCACTTCTATTGTATGTTTCATACTGTGCTCAATTTTCTTTGTGGGTTGAGGTTGGTCGTACGCAAACGATCACCTTATCTTGCGGCGTGTAGTGTAACACCCCGCACCATGGGTTAAAAGCCGCTTCCCATTCCATTGAATTCTTGGATGAAAGTCTTAATTTTAGAACTTATCTAGTTGAATGAAACATCAATAATGACATTACTGTCTATAAATTACGCATCAGATGTTGACCTTGCACATATGCACCATTACACTCATCAATGCTTTAAGCAACTATTAAAATAATCAATTAGGGGATCATCCCCAAAACATCAACTCAAATGGCAAGGAAAATGGATATGGACTCAATAGCAAAGAGACCTCGTACTAGGCTTTCCCCTCTAAAACGTAAACAGCAACTGATGGAAATCGCTCTTGAAGTGTTTGCTCGTCGCGGCATTGGTCGTGGTGGTCACGCAGATATTGCAGAGATCGCTCAAGTTTCTGTTGCGACGGTATTTAACTACTTCCCTACTCGTGAAGACTTAGTGGATGAAGTTCTGAACCACGTTGTTCGTCAATTCTCGAACTTCTTGTCTGATAACATCGACTTAGACATCCATGCACGCGAGAACATCGCCAACATCACTAATGCAATGATTGAGCTAGTAAGCCAAGATTGCCATTGGCTGAAGGTTTGGTTTGAGTGGAGCGCATCAACACGTGATGAAGTATGGCCGCTGTTCGTGACCACAAACCGCACAAACCAACTATTGGTGCAAAACATGTTCATCAAAGCGATCGAACGTGGTGAAGTTTGTGACCAACATGAACCGGAACATTTGGCGAATCTGTTCCACGGTATTTGCTACTCTATCTTCGTACAAGCGAACCGCTCTAAGAGCGAAGCTGAGCTATCAACGCTCGTTAGCGCTTACCTAGATATGCTGTGCATCTACAACCGTGAACATCACTAAAAATAATTAGGCTTAAAACAAAGGCTGATACTTAGGTATCGGCCTTTTTTGTTTTCGGGAGACGAGAAGCGAGAAGCGAGAAGCGAGAAGCGAGAAGCGAGAAGCGAGAAGCGAGAAGCGAGAAGCGAGCTTATTTTGTCTTTCGAGGGACAAATTCCGTCAACTCCTTTTTGAGCAGGGTCTCTTTCAATAGCCTCCTCTCGATTTATAAACCGGAGCGCTCCCGAATCTCCAAGCACAGCATTCTTTTCTTCCAACAAAAAAACCGCTGACAAATCAGCGGTTTTTATCATTCAACGTTCAAGAAAAATTACTTTTTCTTTTTAACTGCTTTTTTGTTTGGAAGGTCAGTGATTGAACCTTCAAATACTTCAGCAGCTAGACCCACAGACTCGTGTAGAGTTGGGTGAGCGTGGATAGTTAGTGCGATATCTTCAGCATCACAACCCATCTCGATAGCTAGGCCGATTTCACCAAGTAGTTCACCACCGTTAGTACCAACGATAGCACCACCGATTACGCGGTGAGTTTCTTTATCGAAGATTAGCTTAGTCATACCGTCTGCACAGTCAGACGCGATTGCACGACCTGATGCTGCCCATGGGAATGTTGCCACTTCGTAGTTGATGCCTTCTGCTTTCGCTTCTTTCTCAGTCTTACCAACCCATGCCACTTCTGGCTCAGTGTAAGCGATTGAAGGAATAACTTTAGGATCGAAGTAGTGCTTCTTACCAGAGATAACTTCTGCAGCAACGTGACCTTCATGCACACCTTTGTGAGCAAGCATTGGTTGGCCAACTACGTCGCCGATTGCGTGGATGTGAGGAACGTTAGTACGCATTTGCTTATCAACGTTGATAAAGCCGCGCTCGTCCACTTCAATACCTGCTTTTTCAGCATCGATAAGCGCACCGTTTGGTACACGACCGATAGCAACAAGAACCGCATCGTAACGCTCAGCTTCTGCTGGCGCTTTTTTGCCTTCCATTGAAACGTAGATACCGTCTTCTTTCGCTTCAACTGCTGTTACTTTAGTCTCAAGCATTAGCTTGAACTTGTCTTTAATACGCTTAGTGAAGACTTTAACGATGTCTTTATCCGCCGCTGGGATAACTTGGTCAAACATCTCAACTACGTCTACTTTAGAACCTAGTGAGTGGTAAACCGTACCCATTTCTAGACCGATGATACCACCACCCATGATAAGCAGTTTTTCTGGTACTTCTTTCAGCTCTAGCGCATCCGTTGAATCCCAAATACGTGGGTCTTCATGTGGGATGAATGGCAGTTTGATTGGGCGAGAACCCGCAGCAATGATAGCGTTATCGAAGTTAACCGTTGTTGCTTCGCCTTCGCCTTCTACAAGGATAGAGTTAGGGCTTGTGAACTTACCGTAGCCGTTTACCACAGTAACGTTACGCATCTTAGCCATACCGCTAAGACCGCCAGTCAGTTGATTTACAACTTTCTCTTTCCAGATACGGATTTTGCTGATGTCTGTTTGTGGTTCGCCAAACACAACACCGTGCTCAGCCATTGCTTTCGCTTCTTCGATAACTTTTGAAACGTGAAGAAGTGCTTTAGATGGAATACAACCAACGTTTAGACATACACCGCCAAGAGTGCTGTAACGTTCAACTAGTACTGTTTCTAGACCTAAGTCCGCACAACGGAATGCAGCTGAGTAACCAGCAGGACCAGAACCAAGTACAACAACTTGGGCTTTAATTTCTTTGCTCATTGTGACCTCTTGTAGTCATTATCCCTAACAGGCTGAGTAGATGTTCTTAAATTATTAGGCTTTCAAACGGTCAATATTTTACAGAGATGTTAACAGTGTGAAAGCAGCTTTAAGTTAGCCTGTGAGCTAGACAACAATTCATCTTTCAGATTCTGAACGATGTGAGAAATTGTCGTCTAAAAATAGTCTTTTATATAAAGAAGTAAGGTGACCCGAAAGCCACCTTAACTATTACTTTCTATATTACAGTACTAGGCGACGAATGTCTGATAGTGCACCGTTTAGGAAAGTAATGAAGCGTGCACCTTCTGCACCATCGATCACACGGTGGTCGTATGATAGAGACAGTGGAAGCTGTAGACGTGGTTCGAACTCTTTGCCGTTCCACACTGGCTTCATTTCAGATTTAGATACACCTAGGATACCAACTTCTGGCGCGTTTACGATTGGTGTAAACGCTGTACCGCCGATACCACCAAGGCTAGAGATTGTGAAACAACCGCCTTGCATGTCAGCTGCTGTTAGCTTGCCTGCACGTGCTTTCTTAGAAACTGCCATTAGTTCTTCAGATAGCTCGTAGATGCCTTTCTTGTTCACGTCTTTAAATACTGGAACAACAAGGCCGTTTGGCGTATCTACTGCAATACCTACGTTCACGTACTTCTTAAGAATGATGCTTTCGCCATCTTCAGAAAGTGAAGAGTTAAACGCTGGGAACGCTTCTAGTGCTTTCGCTACCGCTTTCATGATGAACACAAGAGGAGTGATCTTCATGCCAGTGTCTTTCTTCGCTTCGATTGCGTTCTGTTCTTTACGGAATGCTTCTAGCTCAGTGATGTCAGCGTTATCCCACTGTGTAACGTGAGGAATCATCACCCAGTTACGGTGTAGGTTTGCACCAGAGATCTTCTTGATCTTAGACAGCTTCTGAACTTCAGTTTCGCCGAACTTGCTGAAGTCAACTTTTGGCCAAGGTAGTAGACCAAGTGCTGCACCGTCGCCTTTGCCAGATGCTGCTGCACCTGCGCCAGACTCAAGACGCTTAAGCGCATCTTTCACGTAGTTTTGAACGTCTTCTTTTAGGATACGGCTCTTACGACCAGAACCTTTAACCTTAGATAGGTTTACGCCAAACTCACGAGCTAGACGACGAACAACTGGAGACGCATGTGCGTATTCGTTGTTTTCTTGGAAATCGTTCGCTGCAGGTGCTGCTTCAGCTTTTGCTGCTGGAGCAGGAGCCGCCGCAGGTGCTGGAGCTGCTGCCGAAGGAGCCGCTGCTGCAACTGGAGCTGCTGCGCCTTCAACAACGAAAGTCATGATTAGAGAGCCAGTCGTTACTTTGTCGCCTTCAGCAATCTTGATCTCTTTAACTGTACCTGCGAATGGTGCTGGTACTTCCATAGAAGCTTTGTCGCCTTCTACAGTAATTAGAGATTGCTCTTCTTCTACTGTATCGCCAACTTTAACCATGATCTCAGTAACTTCTACTTCGTCACCGCCGATATCTGGAACGTTAACTTCTTTGTCCGCAGCTACCGCAGGAGCCGCCGCAGGTGCTGCTGGCGCTTCAACCGCTGCAGGAGCTGGAGCCGCTGCGCCTGAGCCAGCTACCTCAAATACCATCACAAGAGAGCCAGTTGTTACTGAATCACCTTCAGCAATCTTGATCTCTTTAACCGTACCTGCAAATGGTGCTGGTACTTCCATAGAAGCTTTGTCGCCTTCTACAGTTAGAAGTGATTGCTCTTCTTCTACTGCATCGCCAACTTTAACCATGATCTCAGTAACTTCTACTTCGTCGCCACCAATATCAGGAACGTGAACTTCTTTTAGTTCTGCTGCCGCTGCTGCTGGAGCTGGAGCTGCTGCTGGAGCCGCTTCTGCCGCAGGAGCAGGTGCAGCGTCAGCTGCACCCTCGGCTTCGAAAATCATGATAAGAGAACCAGTTGTTACTGAATCGCCTTCTGCAACTTTGATTTCTTTTACAATACCTGCTTGAGACGCTGGAACTTCCATAGAAGCTTTGTCGCCTTCAACAGTGATCAGAGACTGTTCTTCTTCAACCTTGTCGCCAACGCTTACAAGAATCTCAGTAACTTCAACCTCATCCGCACCGATGTCAGGTACATTAATTTCGATTGCCATTGCTTATTTACCTTCTAGTTAAGCGCTGTATTAAGCGTAAAGTGGGTTAGTTTTTTCAGTGTCGATGTTGAACTTAGCAATTGCTTCAGAAACAACAGACTTCTCAACATCACCACGTTTCGCTAGTTCAGTTAGTGCTGCAACTACCACGTAGCCTGCATTAACTTCGAAGTGACGACGTAGGTTCTCACGGCTGTCTGAGCGACCGAAGCCGTCAGTACCAAGAACTTTGTAAGACTCAGTTGGCATGAATGCACGTACTTGCTCAGCGTAGTTCTTCATGTAATCCGTCGCAGCGATTGCTGGTTCGTTACCAAGAACAGTAGTGATGTAAGGCACTTTCGCTTCAGCTTCTGGGTGAAGCATGTTGTAACGCTCTGCATTTTGACCATCACGAGTTAGCTCGTTGAATGAAGTTACAGAGAACACGTCAGATGCTACGCCGTACTCTTCGCTTAGGATAGTCGCTGCTTTACGTACTTCGTTCATGATAGTACCAGAGCTCATTAGCTGAACTTTACCCTTAGCACCTTCGTGAGACTCAAGCTTGTAGATACCTTTACGGATGCCTTCTTCAGCGCCTTCTGGCATTGCTGGCATTGCGTAGTTTTCATTCATTACGGTTAGGTAGTAGTAAATGTTTTCTTGCTCAGGACCGTACATACGACGGATACCATCTTGCATAATTACTGCTAGCTCGTAAGCGAATGTTGGGTCGTAAGAGATACAGTTCGGGATAGTGTTCGCTTGAATGTGCGAGTGACCATCTTCGTGCTGTAGACCTTCACCGTTCAGTGTTGTACGACCAGCTGTAGCGCCTAGTAGGAAGCCACGAGCTTGTTGGTCACCTGCTAGCCATGCCATGTCACCAATACGTTGGAAACCGAACATTGAGTAGTAGATGTAGAACGGGATCATTGGCAGATCGTTTGTGCTGTATGAAGTAGCAGCAGCAACCCAAGATGCCATTGAACCTAGTTCGTTGATACCTTCTTGAAGAACTTGGCCTGATGTTGCTTCTTTGTAGTAAGAAACGATGCCTTTATCTTCAGGTGTGTATTCTTGACCGTCTGGGTTGTAGATACCCACTTGACGGAATAGACCTTCCATACCGAACGTACGCGCTTCATCACAGATGATAGGAACGATGTTCTTACCGATGTTCTTGTCTTTAAGCAGGATGTTCAACGTACGTACGTAAGCCATAGTCGTTGAAATTTCACGCTTTTGAGCGCCAAGTAGAGGAGCAAACTCTTCTAGCTCTGGTACTTTGAACTCTTGTGTGAACTTAGGTAGACGCTGTGGCGTGTAACCTTTCAGTGCTTTACGACGAGCATGTAGGTATTCGTACTCAGCAGAACCTTCTTCCAGTTTTAGGTAAGGCAGTTCAGCTACTTTCTCATCAGAAAGAATGTCTTGTAGGCCTAGACGATCACGTAGGTATTGTACGTGAGTCATGTCCATCTTCTTAACACCGTGAGCGATGTTCTTACCTTCAGCCGCTTCACCCATGCCGTAACCTTTAACAGTCTTAGCTAGGATTACCGTTGGCTTGCCGCTTGTTTCTTTTGCATTGTTAAATGCAGCAAACAGCTTAGAAGAATCGTGACCACCACGCTTCAATTCGAAGATTTGGTCATCAGTCATGTCTGCAACTAGCGCAGCTGTTTCTGGGTACTTACCAAAGAAGTGCTCACGTACGTATGCGCCATCTTTAGATTTGAATGTTTGGTAGTCGCCATCGATCGTTTCGTTCATAAGCTGTAGTAGCTTACCAGTCGTATCTTTAGCTAGTAGAGCATCCCAGTTGTTACCCCAGATAACTTTAACTACGTTCCAACCTGCACCTTTGAATAGACCTTCAAGCTCTTGAATGATCTTACCGTTACCCATTACAGGGCCATCTAGACGCTGTAGGTTACAGTTGATTAGGAAACATAGGTTGTCTAGTTTCTCACGCGCAGCGAAAGAAATTGCACCACGTGATTCTGGCTCATCCATCTCACCGTCGCCTAGGAAAGCGTATACACGTTGAGCAGAAGTATCTTTAAGGCCACGGCCGTTTAGGTACTTAAGGAAACGTGCTTGGTAAATAGCAGAGATAGGACCAAGACCCATAGATACTGTTGGGAACTGCCAGAACTCAGGCATCAGTTTAGGGTGTGGGTATGAAGGAACACCTTTACCGTCTACTTCTTGACGGAAGTTGTCTAGCTGCTCTTCAGTTAGACGGCCTTCAACGAACGCACGAGAGTAGATACCTGGTGAGATGTGACCTTGGTAATAAACTAGATCGCCACCATCCGTCTCGTTTGGAGCACGGAAGAAGTGGTTGAAACAAACTTCGTAGAACGCTGCAGCTGACTGGTAAGAAGCCATGTGACCACCTAGGTCTAGGTCTTTCTTAGAAGCACGCAATACGATCATGATTGCGTTCCAGCGAATAATCGAACGAATACGACGCTCAAGAGTTACGTCACCAGGGTAAGCTGGTTCTTGTGCAGCTGGAATAGTGTTGATGTAGTTTGTGTTGATGCCAGTTGGCATATCAACGCCGTCTAGACGTGCTTTTTCTAGAACGGTTTCTAGTAGAAACTGTGCACGTTCTACACCTTCTTCACGAACAACTGATTCAAGGGCTTGTAGCCAATCTTGAGTTTCCAGTGCATCTACGTCATGCTTCATGTCAGACATGGCGATCTATCCTTCTGTTGGTTGGATCTACTTATTTAAGTAAGCGGTTCTTGTATTAAGAATCGTTACCTTGCTGAATTCGACGCAGAGAACGCTCTCGTCGAGACTCTTCTCGAGTCAAATCCAACAATGTTTCTTCGATATAAGCTAAATGTGAGTGAGACATTTCACGCGCCTTTTCAGGCTGACCAGAAACAATCGCATCCACGATATTAGCTCTGTGTTTACTTACTTTATCGACCACTTCTTCGCGGCGATGTAAGAGCTTTAGATTCTGTAGAACATTTTGCTCAAGCAAAGGCGCAAGGCTACGAACAATATGAAGCAATACAACATTGTGCGCCGCTTCCGTTAAAGCAATAAGGAACTGCATTACTGCCGCTGCTTCCGCTTCAACGTTGTCGCTTTTTTGCTCTTCACTGATTTGATTCAGGCAAGCTTGAATACGTGCAAAATCTTCTTCGGTACCACGCAATGCTGCAAAGTACGCCGAAATTCCTTCCATCGCATGGCGCGATTCAAGTAGGTCTAACTGCGTTTCGGAGTGAGTCGACAACAAGTTCAACAAAGGATCTGAAAAGCTTTTCCAGATGTTTTCGCTAACGAATGTGCCACCGCCTTGACGGCGAGTAAGCAAACGCTTTGCTTCCAAGCGTTGAATGGCTTCACGGACAGATGGACGAGACACATCGAACTGCTTAGCGAGTTCGCGCTCTGGTGGCAACTGCTGCCCCGGAGACAATGTTCCTTCCACAATCAACCTTTCTAACTCTTGTTCAATAACATCAGAGAGTTTTGGCTGACGAATCCTTTGATAAGCCATAATTTATTGTTCTTCTACTCTTGCAGGTAATTGGTAATACCAATTTTAAGATGGTGCAGAAATTAACATAATTAAAACGCCACTGTCCAGCCAAAAATTGACCTAAATCATAGAATGGACTTACAACCAACACTCTGATAACAATCGACTATTAAAACGGCAATAAAATTGGTATGACCAATTACATAAACAAAACAGATGGGAGCTCTGCGTGCTAGTAAATTTGATCAACAAAAACAAAAAATGACAAAATTATCTGTACACTTTTGCACCAATCGCCAATTTAAGCGTTCAAAATGTAGTTAACTTTTAACAAGCGCTCATATTTCTTGTATCGAAAAAAGGCATACCTGAGTGTATGCCTTATTTATTTCTGTTTTTTGAATTTACACTTTCGCTACAAGTTAGCGTTTTATCTGGTGCCGGAACTTGACCCAGTCAAAGCTTAGACCAGGATCGGCTTTTCTCAAGGGAGCGATATACTGATGCCCCGTGATTCTCGGCAAGGTGATTTTTGGGTAGGAATGCATAACAGCTTGGGTCAATGCAGTAAGTGATTGATATTGCTCTTCTGTGTACGCAACAAACTCGGTACCTTCCAACTCAATACCAATTGAATAGTCATTACAGCGTTCTCGGCCAGCGAAGCTGGATTGTCCGGCATGCCATGCTCTGTCTAAGAAAGAAACAAACTGAACAATCTCGCCATCACGCTTAATTAAACAGTGTGCCGAAACGCCCATTTTGTGAATTACTTCAAAGAATGGGTGTGCATTGGGATCGAGGTTACCCGTGAAAAAGTCTTCTATATAAGAGCCACCAAATTGACCCGGTGGCAGACTGATGTTGTGAACCACCAGCAGAGAGATGTCATTTTTATCAGAACGAGCATCAAAAAATGGCGATGGGACGTGCTTAGCCTCCGTCAACCAACCATTCTCGATTTTTAGGCACATATCAACCTCTCTACTTTGCAAATTAACTGCTGAAATTATTGACACCGGAGAGTATCATTCGTTGCCATCTCCCTTTCAAGACAAGATTTGCGATGAAGAACACACACAACAGCCAAGAACGCCTAGAATACCTTAAGCAACAACTTCCATTAGAAATCACTCGCGCCGTAGCCGATACCCTAAAAGAAGATCTAGGTGGCACATTGGATGCAGACAAAGACATCACCGCATCGCTTATCCCAGCTGACGCTATTAACACGGCGACCATCATCACTCGTGAACACGGTGTGTTTTGTGGTCAAGCGTGGGCAGATGAAGTATTTAAACAGCTAGGTAGCAAAGTGACCATCGAGTGGCATGTAAAAGATGGCGACAAGGTTGAACCAAACCAAACACTTTGCACACTGACGGGTCCTGCTCGTGATTTGCTCACTGGCGAACGCAACGCAATGAACTTTATTCAAACCCTTTCAGGTTGTGCGACCATTACCGCTAAGTACGCAGAGAAAATTGCTCACACTGAATGTCGTCTATTGGATACACGTAAAACGATTCCAGGTCTACGTAGTGCGCTTAAATACGCAGTAGCCTGTGGCGGTGGCTTCAACCATCGTATCGGTGTGTTCGATGCTTACCTTATTAAAGAAAACCACATCATTGCTTGTGGTGGCATTACTCAAGCGATCACGACTGCAAAACAATTAAACCCAGGCAAACCAGTTGAGGTTGAGACGGAAAGCTTGGACGAGCTAAAAGAGGCGATCGAAGCGGGTGCCGACATCATCATGCTAGATAACTTCACGACAGATATGATGCGTGAAGCGGTCGCGATCAACGCAGGTCGTGCGGCGTTAGAAAACTCAGGTAACGTTACTCTAGAAACCATCGCTGAATATGCAGAAACTGGCGTCGATTACATCTCGGTAGGTGCTCTGACTAAGCATCTAAAAGCGATGGATCTTTCGATGCGCTTCAAGTAATTCCAGAGAACCAAGCGAGACTAACTCTCTTAATCTCATAGAGTTACGCTTTTCAAACCGCAATAAAGAGCCGCAAGGCTCTTTATTTTTATCCGCTTAAAAAATAACACCACTCGCAAAACCTTGCATGCAATATGCAACTACAGTGCAAAGATCTTTATCTCACTCGAGAGCCACTTCGTTTCCAGTTTCCACTTGTTTCTACTCTTTTTACTCTTCAGCCCCATGCATAAGCATTAACTAAATTTATCTTAAGGAAACAAGATGAAAACGAATAAACAGAAGAAGCAGCAAGGTTTTACGCTGATTGAATTGATGATTGTAGTGGCAGTGATTGGAGTGCTAGCAACAATTGCTCTCCCTCAGTACCAGAATTATGTGAAAAAATCCGAGGCTTCATCCGGGCTAGCTACGCTGCGCGCCTTAGTTACCAATATTGATAATTACCACGCTGAAAATGGTTCTTTTCCTACCAATGTTAATGATGTTGGCGGTGCTTCAGATATGAATAAGCTTGGAACAGTCTCATTGACAGCAGCTTCAGGAGCAACGGACTCTCAAGCTAAATTCACTTTCGGTTCAAATAGTACACTAGCAAGTACCGAAACAATCACCTTAACAAAAGACAGTACTAGTGGGCTTTGGACTTGCTCAGAAACAACGAGCGTCACAATTAAAAATTGCCCATAATGCTAACCAAACTCTCAACAGTTCTTCGCCAAGCAGGAATACTCACCTTTTCCCAAGAAGAACTGTTACTTGAGCAAGCCAAAGCTTCTGGTATATCAATGCCAGAAGCTTTACTCAATTCTGGCTTTTTCCAATCTCATGAATTAACGGAGCACCTGAGCTCTGTTTTTGGGCTTTCTTACACTTCTCTCAATCAATACGAATACGCTTCGTTATGCCAAACGCTAGGTTTGCGAGATTTGATCACTCGGCACAACGCTCTGCCGCTTAATCGCACCTCATCAACTTTGATTCTCGCGGTTGCCGATCCAACTAACCTTCAAGCTGAAGACGACTTTCGTTTTGCGACAGGCTTACAAGTCGAACTTGTTCTGGCTGATTTTCGCGAACTGACCGCTGCGATTAGGCGCTTATATGGCCGAGCACTTGGGCAGGAAAAGTCTGGATTAAAAGAAATAAACCAAGATGAGCTCGCAAGCTTGGTTGAGATTGGAGATGATGAGATTGAGAACATTGAAGATCTCAGTCAAGACGAATCGCCAGTGAGTCGTTATATCAACCAAATCTTACTCGATGCCGTTCGTAAAGGGGCTTCCGATATCCACTTCGAACCCTACGAAAACATGTATCGAGTCCGTTTACGCTGCGATGGCATCTTGATTGAAATTCAACAGCCACCTAGCCATTTAAGTCGCCGTCTCTCTGCCCGAATAAAGATCCTATCTAAGCTCGATATTGCTGAACGCCGTTTGCCGCAAGATGGGCGTATCAAGCTCAAATTAAACCAAGACACCGCCATTGATATGCGCGTTTCTACACTGCCAACCCTATTTGGGGAGAAGATCGTCCTGCGTTTGCTCGACAGTAGTTCTGCAGCATTAGATATCAATAAACTTGGTTATAGCGACCAACAGAAGCAGCTTTATTTGGATGCTCTGCGTCGGCCACAAGGCATGATTCTGATGACAGGTCCAACAGGTAGTGGCAAAACCGTTTCTCTTTATACAGGGCTAAGCATTCTTAATAAAACAGAGATCAACATCTCGACTGCGGAAGACCCAGTGGAGATTAACTTACCTGGCATTAACCAAGTTCAAGTTCAACCTAAGATCGGTTTTGGTTTTGCTGAAGCACTTCGTTCTTTCTTACGTCAGGATCCTGATGTGGTCATGGTAGGTGAGATCCGAGACCTCGATACGGCAGAAATTGCGATCAAAGCATCGCAAACTGGTCACTTGGTTCTTTCCACGTTACATACCAACTCCGCCGCTGAAACCGTAATCCGTTTATCCAACATGGGTGTGGAAAGCTTTAACCTTGCCTCCTCACTCAGTTTGATCATCGCCCAGCGGTTAGCACGTAAACTGTGCCCACACTGTAGACAGCCGCAAGAACCAAATGCCCAACTACAACATATTGGGATTATCAGTACAGAGCATGTATTTAAAGCCAATCCAGATGGTTGTAACGAGTGTACCCACGGTTATTCAGGTCGAACGGGCATCTATGAAGTGATGAAGTTTGATGAATCCCTATCTGAAGCGCTCATAAAAGGAGCTTCAGTACACGAATTAGAAAAACTCGCCATCACCAAAGGGATGCAAACCCTACAAATGTCTGGCATCGAAAAACTCAAACAAGGCGTCACTAGCTTCAGCGAATTACAACGCGTTCTCTACTTTTAACTTTTTCAGAAATTTTAGGCAGTCACTCCGCTTATGAAAACCATCACTCCTCAACTTAAGAACTACCGTTGGAAAGGCATCAATAGCTCGGGCAAGAAGACCTCAGGTAATGTCCTCGCCATGACGGAAATCGAAGTAAGAGAACGCCTCGACGCTCAGCACATCAAAATCAAGAAACTGAAAAAGGGCAGTATTTCTTTTATTACTAAACTGAGCCACAGAGTCAAAGGGAAAGACATCACGGTGTTTACCCGTCAGATCGCTACTATGCTGATGACAGGCGTCCCGATTGTTCAGGCACTTAAGTTGGTTTCAGAGAACCATAAAAAAGCGGAAATGAAATCGATTTTAATGAGTGTCACAAGGGCTGTTGAAGCCGGAACACCAATGTCGAAAGCCATGCGTACCGCTAGCACGCATTTTGATCCGCTTTATACCGATTTAATCGCAACGGGTGAGCAGTCCGGTAACTTATCCCAAGTCTTCGAGCGTTTGGCAACCTACAGAGAAAAAAGCGAGCAGTTGCGCGCGAAAGTGATCAAAGCGCTTATTTATCCGGCCATGGTTGTCTTGGTTGCCTTAGGGGTTTCCTACCTAATGCTGACTCGGGTCATCCCTGAGTTTGAAAAGATGTTTGTAGGCTTTGGTGCGGATTTACCCGCTTTTACTCAGATGGTATTAGACCTCTCTGCTTGGACTCAAAACTGGGGCCCTTTCATTGGACTCGGTTTCTTGAGTCTCTTGATCGGCTCAAAAGTCATATCGAACCGCTCTGATTCTTTCAAGCTATTGCTCGCTCGATCCAGTTTAAAGATCCCCATCTTGGGCCCTGTTTTATCCAAAGCCGCCATTGCCAAGTTTAGCCGTACGCTTGCCACCAGTTTTAGTGCCGGTATTCCTATCCTAACCGCCTTGAAAACTACCTCAAAAACCTCGGGTAACATGCATTATCAATTGGCTATCGAAGAGGTATACCGAGATACGGCTGCGGGCATGCCAATGTATATTGCCATGCGCAACTGCAATGTCTTCCCCGAACTAGTATTGCAAATGGTCATGATTGGCGAAGAATCTGGCCGCTTGGATGACATGCTCAACAAGATTGCAGCAATTTACGAGTTTGAAGTCGACAATACCGTCGATAACCTAAGTAAGATTCTTGAGCCGCTGATCATCGTTTTTCTCGGTGTCGTTGTTGGCGGTTTAGTCACAGCAATGTACTTGCCAATCTTTAACTTGATGAGCGTATTGGGATAGAATGATCCTTTAGCAAATTAATTCCTTCAAAACAGCATCTTGCTTGTTTGATTCATCGCTCAAGAGACAGATATGGAAGTATTCCAGTACTACCCATGGCTATTCGTTGTATTTGCCACGATTTTCGGTTTGATCGTGGGTAGTTTCCTCAACGTTGTTATTTATCGATTACCCAAAATCATGGAATTAGAATGGCGACGCGAATGCGCGGAATCGTTCCCTGAATATAAAATAGAACCACCAAAAGAGAAGCTGACATTAAGCGTACCACGCTCATCTTGTCAGCAATGTGGCACTCAAATTCGTATTCGTGACAATATCCCAGTGATTAGTTGGCTGCTTCTGCGCGGTAAATGCCACAACTGCCAATCCCCTATCAGTGCACGCTACCCCCTTATCGAACTGCTTACTGCCTTTTGTTCGGGTTTTATCGCTTTTCACTTCGGTTTTAGCTACTTCACTGTCGCGCTGGTTTTCTTTACCTTTGTATTGATTGCCGCCACGTTTATCGATCTCGATACCATGTTGTTACCAGACCAGCTTACATTGCCATTAATGTGGGCAGGTATTGCGCTCGCGCTCTCTGGCATAAGCCCTGTGAACCTACAAGACTCCATCATTGGTGCAATCGCAGGTTATCTGTGTCTTTGGAGTGTTTACTGGTTGTTTAAGATCCTTACAGGCAAAGAAGGCATGGGCTATGGCGACTTTAAACTCCTTGCCGCATTAGGTGCTTGGCTGGGTTGGCAATCACTACCGATGATCATTTTGCTTTCATCAGTAGTGGGCGTCATCTTTGGTCTTATCCAACTGCGCTTGCAAAAACAAGGTATCGAGAAAGCCTTTCCTTTCGGCCCTTACCTTGCAATTGCGGGATGGGTGAGCCTAATTTGGGGCCATCAAATCCTCAACTGGTACTTTACGTCGATTCTAGGAGTGTAAATGGCTTTTGTTATTGGCTTAACTGGCGGTATTGCGAGTGGCAAAACCACGGTGGCAAACCTATTCAAACAGCAGTTCAAAATCGACATTGTCGATGCTGATATCGTAGCTCGCGAAGTTGTAGAACCGGGAACTCCCGGACTTAATGCTATCGTTGAACACTTTGGTGCGGATATTGTTCACGATGATCAGACACTTGATAGAGCCAAATTAAG
The DNA here is from genome assembly GCF_000305755.2 of Vibrio sp. HENC-03. Lineage (NCBI taxonomy): Bacteria > Pseudomonadati > Pseudomonadota > Gammaproteobacteria > Vibrionales > Vibrionaceae > Vibrio > Vibrio sp. HENC-03. The sequence goes on from NZ_JH976128.1 coordinate 315,470, forward strand.
AGAAAAGATCTTCTCCAATCCAGAAGAGAAAGCATGGCTTAATGGTTTATTGCATCCAATGATTCGTGAAAAGATGATCGAAGATTTGGAGCAAGTCACATCGGACTATGCCCTCTTGGTTGTACCTTTATTGGTAGAGAACAAGCTTGATAGTTTATGTGATCGAGTTCTTGTCGTCGATGTTGACCCACAAACCCAGATCTCCAGAACTGTAAAACGCGATAACGTAAGCGAAGAGCAGGCAAATGCGATCTTGGCGTCCCAGGCTTCTCGTGAGCAACGGCTTGCTCTGGCGGATGATGTGGTGAAGAATAATCCAGATGACCCAGATCTTTTGCTTCAAATCACAGATTTACACGAAAAGTACCTAGCCATGTGTAAGAAAAATCTGCGAAAATAGGAATGAAACTCACCAAGGCTAATGTCGATGACCACGCACAAATTTGAACATCCGTTAAATGAAAAAACTCGCATCTATTTAAGAGTTGAGTCTTTGCTGCGTCAGGCTCATTTAGCCTCAAGTTTTGCTGATAACCATCAATATCAGCTGTTCTTTCGTGCCCTTTTCGATATGGTCGAGATCTTCGAGCAAATCCAGCTAAAAAGCGAACTCGCTAAAGATCTTGAAAAGCAGCGTTTAGCTTATCGTAACTGGCTCAATGTTGACGGCGTAGATCAACAAGCACTAAATGAGCTTCTAAAAGAGATCGATGTCGTACACAGCCAATTGATGGCAGCTGAGCGCTTCGGCCAAGCATTGAAAGAAGACCGCTTCTTAAGTTCAATTCGCCAGCGTTTCAATCTACCTGGTGGTTCATGTTGTTTCGACCTACCCGCTTTGCATTATTGGCTTCATTTACCGATTGAGCGTAAAAAGCACGATGCTAACCAATGGCAAGTCAGCTTAAAGCCGCTTTCTGATGCGTTAGCGCTATGGTTAAAACTTACTCGCGAAACGGGTCACTTCAAAGCGCAAATCGCCCGCGCAGGCTTTTTCCAAAGTGATGCTGATGAAGCCAATATTTTACGTTTACACATCCCAATGGAATACGGTGTCTACCCGATGATTTCGGGTCACAAGAACCGTTTTGCCATCAAGTTTATGGCTTTTGAAAGTGGTCAAGCTTGCACGCAAGATGTCGAGTTTGAACTTGCTGTTTGTAGCTAAGCTCAACAAGCACTACTATTGCCTTAATACCTTTGAACACCAAATAAATAGGACGAATGACGATGTCTAAAATTACAGTCGTTCCATGCCCACAATGTGGCGCTGACGTTGAGTGGGGCGAACAAAGCCCTCACCGCCCTTTCTGTAGCAAGCAGTGCCAAATGATTGATTTTGGCGAATGGGCTGATGAAGAAAACGCCATCGCCGGTGCTCCGGACATGTCGGACAGCGATGGTTGGTCTGAAGACCAGTACTAAAGAATTGAGAAGCTAGAGTCGAGAAACAAGGACGCTAAGCTTCAAAAATAATAAAGGGGTTGATGTGAGAGCATCGACCCTTTTTGTTTTTCGGTATTCGGTATTCGGTATTCGGTATTCGGTATTCGGTATTCGGTATTCGGTATTCGGTATTCGGTATTCGGTTCATTTTGTCTTTCTAAGGACAAATTCTGTCAACACCTTCGAGACCAAACTTCTTGCACGAACCATCCAACCACACCTCTCGGTTCCTAAAGCGAAGCGCTCTCAAATCTCGAAGCGTAGCGTTCCCGATTCTCGAAGGACGAAGTCCGTTCTTTTCCGCGCATAAAAAAACGGAGTCCAAATGGGCTCCGTTTACTATGAGAACGCTAGTTATAGCATTACTTCTTAGCAAGTTTCTCTTTGATACGAGCTGACTTACCAGAACGCTCACGTAGGTAGTACAACTTGGCACGACGTACTGCACCACGGCGTTTAACTTCGATGCTATCAACAACTGGAGAGTGAGTTTGGAACGTACGCTCAACACCTTCACCGTTAGAGATCTTACGTACAGTGAAAGCAGAGTGAAGACCACGGTTACGGATTGCGATTACAACGCCTTCAAAAGCCTGTAGACGCTCACGCTCACCTTCTTTAACTTTAACCTGAACTACAACAGTGTCACCTGGTGCAAATTTAGGCAGGCCTGATTTCATTTGCTCTTCTTCAAGAGCCTTGATGATGTTACTCATTTTTTAAATTCCTAGAATAAACTGATACTAAATAAATTAGGTTACTTTGCGTTATGTTCACTAATGAACTCAGCAAGTAATTGTTCCTGTTCGTCAGTCAGAGCTAGGTTTTCCAGGAGCTCTGGTCTTCTTAGCCAAGTTCGGCCTAGCGACTGCTTTAGTCGCCATTGACGAATGTCCTTGTGGTTGCCTGACATCAGTACCGCTGGCACTTCTTTATCATCCAACACTTCAGGACGCGTATAGTGAGGGCAATCTAACAAGCCATTTGCAAAAGAGTCTTCTTCTGCTGACGCGAAATCCCCTAGTACACCCGGAACAAACCGAGAGACAGAATCGATTAACGTCATGGCTGGTATCTCACCACCCGTCATCACAAAATCACCAATCGACCATTCTTCGTCGACTTCAGATTGAATGATGCGCTCATCTACCCCTTCGTAACGGCCACAAATCAGAAGCAAATTCTCGTTTGTTGCCAGTTCTTCTACTCCTTTTTGGTCGAGCTTGCGACCTTGAGGAGAAAGGTAAATGACTTTCGTCTTACCCGGTGAGGCTGCTTTCGCGGTATGAATGGCATCGCGCAAAGGCTGAACCATCATTAGCATACCAGGGCCACCACCGTAAGGTCGGTCATCGACAGTGCGATGCTTGTCGTGAGTGAAATCGCGAGGATTCCAAGTCTCAATCGACAAAAGACCTTTTTTAACCGCTTGACCTGTTACCCCAAAATCAGTAACAGAACGGAACATTTCAGGAAACAGGCTAATTACGCCAACCCACATGTTTATCTCGCTCTGTAATTTTGGAGATTAGAATCCAGGATCCCAGTCAACTTCGATCCGTTGAGCTTCACGATCAACTTTGATGATCACTTGCTCTTCAAGGAACGGGATTAATCGTTCCTTCTGCCCGAAAGCATCTTTAAGATTTGCTTTAACAACCAGAACATCGTTTGAGCCAGTTTCTAAAATGTCAGATACGACACCTAGATCGTAACCTTTAGTGGTTACTACTTGCATCCCAAACAATTCACGCCAGTAGAACTCATCTTCTGACAATTCAGGGAGTACCGCAGGGTCGATAGCAATTTCAAAGTTTGTCATTAGATGCGCGTCTTCACGAATATCTAGACCTTCCAGCTTAGCCACCATACCTTTGTTATGGCGCTTCCAGCTTTCTACTTTGTACTCAACCCACGTACCCTTTTGGTTAATAAACCAAGGGCTGTAATCGAAAATGCTTTCAGCATTGTCTGTGTAGGAAAAAACTTTAAGCCAACCACGAATGCCGTAAGTAGCACCAAACTTGCCTACAACAATCTTTTCGTTGCTCATTGTTTCTTTACCTTTCATCGACATAAACTAGTTTCTACTTCTAAAGTAAAAAATTAAGCCGCTTTTTGAGCGTCTTTAACTAGCTTAGCAACGCGGTCAGATAGAGACGCGCCTTGACCAACCCAGTGGTTAACGCGGTCTAGGTCTAGACGTAGACCTTCTTCTTGACCTTTTGCAGTTGGGTTAAAGAAACCAACTTTCTCGATGAAACGGCCAGTTGCAGCGTTGCGGCTGTCCGCTACTACGATTTGATAAAATGGACGCTTTTTAGCGCCGTGACGTGCCAAACGAATGGTTACCATGTCGTCCTCTTTGCTTTCTCAAAAATAAAATTAACCCCAATAATCATTCATAAAACTGAACAACCTGGGGTCTCGTGCCAAAATAAAGCTCCGGAATTTTACTCTTATCCCGAAGCAATGCAAGGGATTTAGTTACTTTTTCACCAACATAAATTGAAATTCAAGTTTGTGATGTAGCTAACACCCTGAAACTAAAGTCTAGGCAATCGTTTAACGGCCAAATGGATTGAAGCCACCGCCTCCACCCATACCGCCGCCCATCATGCCTTGCATGTTGCGCATCATGCCTTTCATGCCGCCCTTTTGCATTTTCTTCATCATCTTCTGCATTTGGGTGAACTGCTTCAATAGACGGTTAACGTCTTGAACCTGAACACCAGAACCTGCAGCGATACGCTTCTTACGCGAACCTTTGATGATTTCTGGGCGTTGACGTTCTTTCATTGTCATTGAGCTGATGATCGCTTCCATCTGCTTAAACATCTTGTCGTCAACTTTGTCTTTCACGTCTGATGGTAGCTGAGACATGCCTGGTAGCTTGTCTAGCATACCCATCATGCCACCCATGTTTTGCATTTGACCTAGCTGTTCACGGAAGTCTTCAAGGTCAAAACCTTTCTTCTCTTTGAACTTCTTCGCTAGCTTCTCTGCTTTTTCTTGGTCTACATTGCGTTGTAGGTCTTCGATAAGTGACAGTACGTCACCCATACCTAGAATGCGCGACGCAACACGATCAGGGTGGAACGGTTCTAGTGCGTCGGTTTTCTCACCCACACCTAGGAATTTGATTGGCTTACCTGTGATGTGACGAACTGATAGCGCCGCACCACCACGTGCATCACCATCGACTTTAGTCAGAATCACACCGGTTAGCGGTAGCGCATCACCGAATGCTTTTGCTGTATTCGCCGCATCTTGACCTGTCATTGCATCAACAACAAACAGCGTCTCAACAGGGTTAATCGCTGAGTGAAGATCTTTAATCTCACCCATCATTTCTTCATCGATAGCCAAACGACCTGCGGTATCGACAATCAACACGTCGTAGAATTTCTTCTTCGCGTGGTCGATAGCTGCGTTAGCAATATCAATTGGCTTTTGATCTGGTGAAGATGGGAAGAAGTCGACACCGATGTCTGATGCTAGGGTTTCTAGCTGTTTGATTGCCGCTGGACGGTAAACGTCGGCAGACACAACCAAGACTTTCTTCTTATCACGCTCTTTCAGTAGCTTAGAAAGCTTACCTACCGATGTGGTTTTACCCGCACCTTGTAGACCAGCCATCAAAAGCACTGCTGGCGGCTGTGCTGCTAGGTTAAGTGCTTCGTTAGATTCACCCATTACCGCCTCAAGCTCAGCTTGAACGATCTTGATGAACTCTTGACCCGGTGTTAGGGATTTAGAAACTTCTACACCCACCGCTTTTTCTTTAACGCGGTTTACAAATTCACGTACAACAGGAAGCGCAACGTCCGCTTCCAATAGTGCCATGCGCACTTCACGTAGGGTTTCTTTAATGTTGTCTTCGGTCAGACGACCTTTACCGCTGATATTCTTCAGCGTTTTGGATAATCGATCCGTTAAATTCTCAAACATCTTTGTCTCTTCGCTAAAATGGCGATTAATTAGTGTGAGTATACCTTAGCCAACGTCACAGTCATACCCGAACACTGCTCTTATCCTTAACTTGAGGGCTAACTTGTTAATTTCAATATCTCATCTCTCGTGATTGATGAGGCATCGCCCATAGCCCCAAAGAGTAATGCAAGGTATAATTTTCACCATTGTGCACAATAACTCTTAAGATTCATGGATAGCTTAATTGCCATCGCAGCCGCCATTCTTTACGTTTTGGCAATTGCGACCATCATTCCCGGACTCTCTCAGCAGTCAGGAATCAAAGCGAAAACCGTATTTGCCAGTGCGGCATGTGCGTTGGTTTTTCACGCTTGGATTCTGAGTGATCTGATTTTCGACGGTTCAGGGCAAAACCTCAGCATTCTTAACGTCGCTTCTTTGATCAGCTTTATCATCTCTCTCGTGATGAGTGTGGCGATGCTCAAGAATCGTTTGTGGTTCCTTCTTCCTGTGGTTTATAGCTTTGCTGCCATCAACTTAACTGCTGCTACCTTCTTACCAAGCACGTTTATTAAGCATTTAGAGAACGACCCTAAGCTACTTATTCACATTTCTTTTGCGCTGTTCTCCTACGCTACCTTAACCATTGGTGCGCTATACGCTCTGCAACTGGCGTGGCTCGACCACAAGCTCAAAGCCAAGAAGTCGTTGGCAATTAATCCGAACTTGCCACCATTGATGATGGTTGAACGACAACTGTTCAAGATTATCTTGATTGGTAACTTATTACTCACAGGCACATTGATTACTGGTTTTGTCTTCGTACAAGACATGTTTGCTCAAGGTAAAGCACACAAAGGTATCCTTTCTTTCATCGCTTGGATTGTGTATTCCATCTTGCTTTGGGGTCATTATCAAAAAGGTTGGCGTGGTAAGAAAGTGACTTGGTTTGCAGTCGCGGGTGCGACACTGCTGACCTTGGCATACTTTGGCAGCCGCTTCGTGAAAGAGATCATATTAAGTTGATGTAATCCATCTATTAAATTCAATTAATAAGGAGCCTTGTGCTCCTTATCCTTTATATTGATGGGTAAATAAAATAGAGTACCCCTTATTCCATTGACTTAGCGGCCAAGCTCGGTCATAAATTAACCAAACACATACAAGGAACTGCTGCGTTTTGGACGACATATCTACGGGTATCTTATTTGCGCTACTCGCGTGTCTTATCGTCATATCAGGTTACTTCTCAGGTTCAGAAACAGGGATGATGTCTTTGAACCGTTACCGCTTAAAGCACTTAGCCAATAATGGGCATAAAGGGGCGAAGCGAGTCGAAAAGCTATTAGACCGTCCAGATCGTTTGATTGGTCTTATCCTTATCGGCAACAACCTTGTTAATATTTTGGCGTCTGCCATCGCGACCATTTTGGGTATGCGATTATACGGTGATATCGGTGTTGCCATCGCAACTGGTGCACTGACTATGGTGGTGCTCGTATTTGCAGAAGTCACACCGAAAACCATCGCCGCCCTCTACCCTGAACGCGTGTCCTACGCGAGTAGTATTCTCCTCACGATTCTGATGAAAGTTCTGTCACCTTTGGTGATGTTAGTGAACTTTATTACTAATGGTTTTATCCGCCTTATTGGTGTGAAAGCCGATCACAACACAGAAGATCACCTTAGTTCAGAAGAGTTGCGTACGGTTGTAAATGAAGCGGGTGGCATGATTCCGCGCCGTCACCAAGACATGCTGGTTTCGATTTTGGATCTTGAACACGTCACCGTGAACGACATCATGGTGCCACGTAATGAGATCACTGGCATCGACATCAATGACGATTGGAAATCTATCGTACGTCAGCTGACTCACTCTCCTCATGGCCGCATTGTGCTGTACCGTGATCAGATTGATGAAGTGGTTGGTATGCTGCGTCTGCGCGAAGCGTACCGTTTGATGCTAGAGAAGAACGAGTTCAACAAAGAAACACTGCTACGTGCTGCCGATGAGGTGTACTACATCCCAGAAGGCACACCTCTGAACGTGCAGATGCTGAAGTTCCAACGCAACAAACAGCGCATTGGTTTGATTGTCGATGAGTATGGCGACATTAATGGCTTGGTAACGTTGGAAGATATCTTGGAAGAGATTGTTGGCGAATTTACCACTTCTATCGCACCAAGTTTATCGGAAGAAATTACTCCGCAAGGTGATGGTAGCTTCTTGATTGAAGGCAGTGCCAATATCCGAGATATCAACAAAGGCTTGAAGTGGAAACTACCGACCGACGGCCCACGAACTTTGAATGGCCTGATTCTAGAACATTTAGAAGACATTCCAGAAAGCCATTTAAGCGTGCAAGTCGCAGGGCATCCAATGGAAATTGTCGATATTGAAGAGAATCGCATAAAGCTTGTTAAGGTGTACCCAAAACTCAAGAAAAGTAGCGATAAATAGCGCCGAAAAAACAAAAAAGAGCCTGACATTATCAGGCTCTTTCTTTTTATGCGTTTCGAACTCTACGCTCTGAACTGAAAGACAGGTTAGTCGATACGTAGTTCTTTAAGCATTGACTCTGGCAGCGCAAGCTCGTCATTCTTATTAACTGATACACCGGCTTCTAGAATGTTCTTCGCAATTTGCTTTGCTTCATCCAGAGAGTGCATTGCTGCTGTACCACATTGGTACTCGTTCAACTCAGGGATCTTGTTTTGGTTTTCTACTTTCAAAACATCTTCCATCGCGGCAATCCAAGCGTCAGCCACTTGCTGCTCTGAAGGCGTGCCAATCAAACTCATGTAGAAACCGGTGCGACAGCCCATTGGTGAAATATCAATAATCTCGACACTCTCACCGTTTAAGTGGTTACGCATAAAGCCTGCGTACAAGTGCTCTAATGTATGAATCCCTTTCTCAGAAAGGATGTCTTTGTTTGGCGCAGTGAAACGTAGGTCGAATACCGTTATGGTGTCCCCTTTTGGAGTTTGCATCGTTTTAGCCACACGGACTGCTGGTGCATTCATGCGTGTGTGGTCTACGGTAAAACTGTCTAATAAAGGCATTACATCTCTCCTGATTGTAATCACCAACACTCACAAGTATTGGTCGTTATTTCTGTTCATTCCCTCACTCATAATCCATGGATTGAGTGAGCTAAAAGAACCAGCCGCTGTTGTCTTCCAATTCCTGACGACATTGTTTCAGCTGCCAGCCATAAGTCTTTGCGGTTTGCTCTACGCGTCTTGCAACCTTAATTAAGCTTGGTTTGCTGTTATAAGTGCCGCGTTTGTAGCCGCCACGTCCTTCATGATACGCAAGGTACTGGTTGTAAGGGTCCCACAACGAGATACCCAATTGGCGACGAGTTTCATGGGTATACCAACCGACAAACATCATTGAGTCGTCAAAGTTCGTACGTGAGCCACCTTGTCCCGTCGCATCTTGGAAGTCATCCCAAGCAGGGTCTTGGGCTTGAGCATAACCGTAAGCGCTGCTAACGCGTCCCCACGGAATAAAGCCGAGAATATAGTCTTTAGGTGGTCGAGCATCATGACGAAAGCTACTTTCTTGCTTAATGATCGCCATCGCCACATTGATTGGCGTGCCCCACTCTTCTTCCATGTCTTTGGCATCTTCATACCAACCGGATTTTTCTCGGAATATTTCACATAGGTTGTCTTGTTGCTTTGGGGGCGCAGTCGCACAACCGCCTAACATCACGCTCCCAAGTACAGACACCACTAACGGCTTAATGTCCAATCCCTGTCCTTACTGCTGATTATTGTTTTAGGTAAGCAAAGTAATCTTCTAAGAAGTCATCAAAGGATAACGTATCACTTTGCTCTGCTTGTTTTTGCTTCTCTACCGATGTCGCAACTTCCGTTTCCATTGCGTCAGCTGAATATTGCTCATAGCTGTGTGCTAGGTTTTCTTCACGGAACTTCATGCCAAGCGCACAACCCACTTTACCTAAACCACCGTGCTCTTTTGTCAGCTCAAGCAGTTGGCCAGAAATGGTCAGCTCTGGTTCATCAATCCAAGATTCTAGTTTGTCACAAACCGCTTGGTACGCATTGCCACCAGCTGCAGCATCCATTTCAACCGCAATCAGACGAAGGTCAGCGAATACGCGATGAGCCCAATCTTGTAGAGACAGACGCTCGCCTTGGCAACCGATTTGCAGCATTAAGCCTTTCTCGCGGCCAGAAACAATGACTTTGTTCCAGTTGTCACGCCAGCATTCTAGCTCGCAGTTATCCATCGGATCAGAGTCTGAAAGCGCTGCCCACGTTAGGAATAGGTCAAGGAAGCGAACTTGCTCTTCACTCACACCAACGGCACTGAATGGGTTCACATCGAGCGAGCGAACTTCAATGTATTCCACACCGCCACGTTTAAGCGCTTCAGAAGGCTTTTCACCGCTCTTCGTTACACGTTTCGGACGAATTGGGGCGTACAATTCATTCTCAATTTGCAGAATGTTTGAGTTAAGCTGACGATATTCACCATCGACTTTCACACCAATCTCAGCAAACTCTTCAGATGGACGACGAATCGCGTCACTCAAACCTTCAAGATACTGGTCGATACTATTAAAGCCAATCTTAAGCACGCTTTGAGCGCTGTTGGTGTAACCGAGATCACTCAGACGCAGAGAGGTCGCTTTTGGTAGGTATAAGGTGCCACCAATTTTCTCAAATGGCAGATCCGTCTCACGTCCTTGAATGAACGAGCCACACAATGCTGGTGACGCACCAAAGAAGTACGGGATCATCCAACCAAAGCGATAGTAGTTACGGATTAGAGCAAAGTACGCTGCGGATTTCGTTTCTTGGCGAGCTTCTTCATCTTGCTCACCATGCAACGCATCCCAGAACGATTCAGGGAAAGAGAAGTTGAAGTGCACGCCCGAGATAATTTGCATCAAGCTACCGTAGCGGCGTTTTAGACCTTCACGGTAAAGCGTTTTCATTTTTGCTGAGTTTGATGAGCCATATTGAGCTAGCTGAATATCATCTTCAGTGCCTACATAACATGGCATCGAAAGCGGCCACATTTTCTCTTCACCCATTTTGGTTTGAGTGAAGTGATGGATGTCTTTCAACTGTCCCATCAATTCAGGGATCTCATGTGATACAGGCGTAATGAATTCTAGTAGAGATTCTGAAAAGTCTGTCGTGATCCATTTGTTTGTGAACGCTGAGCCCAAACCCTCTGGATGAGGTGTTGTTGCTAGGTGTCCATCCTGACGATAGCGCAAAGTTTCTCGCTCAACACCGCGTCCAAACTGCTTAAATACTTCTGGGTTTGATGCAACTTGTTTTAGTCGCGCAGCAAAATCAGTCAAAATGAGGTTCGCTTATATTGGGAGCAGGACACTCGCCAAGCGTGGCAAGTGAAAGCTAAGTTATTGATATATAATCCATCTAGATAAATAACCCATCAAAAAGTCATTTATCTAGTTAGAAACGAATAGCGGAGAGTCTCCTCTCCGCTATTAAATGTGTACTCTATCGAATGATTTCAAGCTCTTCCACGTCTTTCCCTAACTTTTCTAGTTGAGGGCGAAGGGAAGTCGCATCTCCGACGACCACGATTTGATAGTCGTTCGGGTCAAACCATTTCTGTGCTAGAGCGTTGAGCGTCTGCTTATCGACGGTCTCAACAATAGCGTTTCGTTGTTGTAGATAATCTTTATCTAAGTTGTATTTCAAAATATCACTGATGAGTTTGCCTTTCTGTGTTGGCGTCTCATATTTCAGTGCATCTTTTTGACCGACCGCTTGGCGCATAAATTTCAACTCATCGTCAGTCATGCCCGATTGTGAGAACTCGTTCAACTCATTCTCCATCTCGATGATAGACGCCACCGTCGAATCCGCACGCACTTGCGCAGTAAATACAACCGACCCCGTTTCTACATTACCGGAGAAATAACCATAAGCACCATAAGTGTAGCCTTTGTCTTCACGAAGGTTTTGGTTGATACGGCTATTAAAGTTACCCGCTAGGTTAAAGTTTGCTAACTGACCCAGATAGAAATCGCCTGTTGCATCGTAAGGCATGCCTTGACGAACCATCATGACCACACTTTGTGGTGCCCCTGGCTTATCCACCAAGTGCACTTTTTGCGTACCGAGTGGTGCGATAGTTTGCGGCGCGTAAAGTGGAGCGGCTTCATCTTCCCAATTTGCCCAGAAAGACAGCTGTTTCTCTAAGTCCGCTTTACTGATATCACCAACGGCAATGATCTGTGCGCTTTGTGGCGTGTAATGCTTCGCATAGAAATCACGAACATCATCCAACGTCAGCGCTTGAAGCCCCGCCTTGGTGCCATCTTTCGGGCGTGCAAAGATAGAATTACCATACAACACTTGGCGACTTGCCTGTGATGCCATCCAGCTTGGTTTTTGGTGTTCATAAACCAGACCTTCTAACGCTTGTGTTTTCACTCGGTCAAAGTCTTCTTGCTTGAATGCCGGAGACAACAACATCTCCTCAACAATCTTCAACGTTGGTGCCAGATTCTTCTCAAGTGCAGAGACGCTGATGTCCGTCGTGTAGCCACTCGCATCGACAGAAATAACGCTGCCAAGCTTGTCTAGTTCAGCTTGGATGTCTTCTGCAGAGCGCTTAGTTGTGCCCTCTTGCAACATCGCTGCGGTAAGCTGAGCAAGACCTTCTTTACCTCTTTCAACAAAACGCGTACCAGCAGGCAGACTAAACTGCATTGTCACTGTTGGTGTTTCACTGCTTACGGTTCCAAGTAATTCCGAACCGTTTTTGAAGTGAATGTCGTACAGTTTTGGCATCGTCGCTTCAACAGGTGCACCCGCTGGCGGTTGGATAGAGCGATCGAAGTTGTCCGTTGCACGACGATAAGCCAATTGGTCATCGGTGATCTTTTGGTACTCAGGTAATGTGCGTTTTGGTGTTACGAAAGTTGCTGGCTTCACAGCTAGCTCTGTCTTACCTTTTGGCACAACGCTCAGCGTTACCTTGTTCTTGCCTTGAATAAAATCACTGTATGCTTTTTCTACCGATTCAGGCGTAACAGCACGGAGCTGTTCAAGTTGCTGTTCAATTAGATCTGGCTTACCAAAGAACGTTTGGTTTGATGCTAACTGCGTGACTTTGCCTTTTACACTTTCTAGAGCAAAAATCGCATCGGCTTCGGTTTTACCTTTCAGTTGCTCAAGACGATCTTTAGTTACGCCATCTTTGGCGAACTTATCCAACGATGCCATCAACTCATCATAGAGCTTGGATAAGTCACCTTTGTCGCCAGAATCCCCCATCGCATAAACATAGAAATTACACGATAGCTCAGCACAATCTTGGAATGATCCCGCATCGACAGCTTTCTGTGTTTTGACCAAGTCTTGGTAAAGCACGCTGTTCGTGCCGCTGCCCAACACACTAGCTAAAGTATCCAGCGAGGCTTGATTCGCTTCACCGCTATAAGTTGTCGGCCATGCGATCATGACCATAGGCTGCTGAATACGATCTTCTAATGTGATGTATTTGCTTTCGGCAAGCTTAGCAGGCTGCTTAGGAGCGTTTTCCACCTCTGGGCCACGAGGGATCGAGCCAAAGTATTTGTTCACCCACGCCAACGTCTGTTCTACATCGATATCACCACCAATGGTCAATACCGCGTTGTTTGGGCCATACCAACGTAAGAAGAAAGCTTTCAGGTCGTTCACATCCACGCGATCAAGGTCTTCTACGTAACCGATGGTTTGCCATGAATACGGATGACCTTCTGGGTACAAGGCTTCAGACATGCGCTCCCAAATCAAACCATAAGGTCGGTTGTCGTAACGCTGAGCTCGTTCGTTCTTCACGGTAGAACGTTGGATCTCAAACTTACGTTGAGACACGGCATCGAGCAAATAGCCCATGCGATCCGATTCGAGCCACAGCATTTTTTCTAACTGGTTAGCCGGAACGGTTTCGAAGTAGTTGGTGAGGTCACGGTTAGTGGTGCCATTTAGGGTACCACCCGCTTCCGTAATAATTTTGAAGTGCTCTTGGTCACCCACGTTCTCAGAGCCTTGGAACATCATGTGCTCAAAAAAGTGCGCAAAGCCAGATTTACCGATCTCTTCACGTGCAGAACCCACGTGGTAAGTAACATCCACATGCACAAGTGGGTCAGAATCTTCAGGTGCCAGAATCAGCGTAAGGCCGTTATCGAGTTGATATTTCTGGTATGGGATTTTTACTTTGCCTTCTTCTGCTTTTGATGACTCAACGAAAGTCACCCCATCAGGCAATGACGAAACAGGGGCGTTTGATGCACAGCCCGTGATCACTAAAAGTGAGCACGCACTTACCCAGAACATTCTCATGCGCTTTCCTTAAAATAAACCGAGATAGATGGCAGCTAGCACGCTATATCTTGCGGCTTTGCCTAAAAATATAAGAACTAAACACGGCAGAAACTTCATCCTTAACCATCCTGCCGCTAAACATAGTGGGTCGCCAATAACAGGCAACCAACTAAAGAACAATCCCCAGTAACCGTATTTTGACAGCCACTTCAATGCGGTGTGACCGTGCTTTTCATCTTGGGTTTTATTCGGAATCCACAACCCAAGCCAATAGTTAGTCAAACCACCAAGCGTATTACCGATCGTGGCGACAATGATAATGGAAGAAACGGAGTACTGGTTTAACGATAAAGTGGCTATCAATCCCGCTTCAGAGCCACCCGGTAACAAAGTGGCACTGAGAAAACCGGTAATGAATAGCACCCACAATGCAGAGTCAGAAAACCACAGTGCTAGGTTTTCGAAAGCCGTATTAAAGGCTTCTAACATGTCATATCAAGCAAGATCTTGCCTCGCGTCCGTCCGGATTCGACTTGTTTGTGTGCTTCCACAACCTCATTCATCGGATAGACGTGTTGTATTTCTGTTTTCAACAATCCGACCCCAACCATGTAAAGTAAGGTATCGAGTTGTTCGCGATCGGGTTCCACCAACATACCGCTCGCCTCAAAGCCAAGCAGCTTCGCCTTTTCGCAGATCAGTTCGGCGGTAATGGTTGGAACGGTGATGACTCGAGCATCATCAGTCAGACATTTGAGAGCATCAAGTGCAGCATCGCCACCAACAAGATCAATCAAAACATCCACATCTTCAACACGTTCTGACACTGGCGCAAATTGATAGTTCACTGCATGCGCCCCCAATGTGGCGAGGTAGTCTAAATTTCGTTCACTGCAGGTGGTAAAGACTTCAGCTTTGGTTGCCACGGCGATTTGTACCGCTATGTGGCCAACACCACCAGCACCAGCAAGAATCAATACTCGGTCGCCTTCGGTAACATTGGCCTTGCTTAATGCTTGAGCCGCCGTTTGACCCGCAAGAGGTAGCACCGCAGCCGCTTCTAAAGTGACAGTATTTGGAACATGGCTGAGTTCAGACTCGGGAACACAAACGTATTGGCTGTAACCACCGCCTCGGATAGGGAAGCCTATAAACCCCGCGACCTCGTCGCCTTCATTAAAACGCGACGTTCCCTCACCACAGGAAACAACTTTCCCTGAGATGTCATAACCCGGAACCCAAGGTAAGTTATCTTTATTTTGTGCGGCAGCCCATCCAAGCCCTGCTCGAGTTTTAACATCAATTGGATTTATGCCTGAGTAGGCAACTTTAATGAGGATTTCACCCGCTTGTGGTGCCGGTGTTGTGGTGGTTTGCAGTGCAAGAACGTCTGCGTCGCCAAATTCGGTAATCGCTATCTGTTTGTGTTCCATGACCCATTCCCTGCGAGAAAACAAAAAGGGATGCAAGAGCATCCCTTTGACTATAAACCATTTTGTTTGTCGAAGTTAATCGCCAATTTGTAAATTGATAGCTAATTCCATTTCATAGAATATCCACCAACTTTCAGGCACTACTTACAGGGACATACTAGCCGACAAGTGCGAGCAAAATACCAGCCGCTACTGCTGAACCGAGTACCCCAGCAACGTTTGGTCCCATTGCGTGCATCAACAAGAAGTTTTGTGGGTTTGCTTCTAGGCCAACCTTATTCACAACACGTGCCGCCATTGGTACTGCAGAAACACCTGCAGCACCAATAAGTGGGTTGATGTCTTCTTTCGAGAACTTGTTAAGCAGTTTCGCCATCAGAACACCCGCGCCAGTACCGATACTGAACGCGACTGCACCAAGTCCCAAGATGCCCAGCGTTTCTAGGTTCAGGAACTGCTCAGCTTGCAGCTTAGAACCAACACCAAGCCCCAAGAAAATGGTCACAATGTTGATCAGTTCGTTTTGAGCTGTTTTCGATAAACGATCCACCACACCAGCTTCACGCATCAGGTTACCCAAACAGAACATACCAACTAAAGGCGTTGCCGAAGGTAAGAACAGAATCGTCATCAATAATACAGCGAGAGGGAAGATCACTTTCTCCCACTTACCAACATGGCGAAGCTGAGCCATCTTGATCTGGCGCTCTTCTTTGGTTGTCAGAGCTTTCATGATTGGTGGCTGAATGATCGGTACTAAGGCCATGTAGCTGTATGCTGCCACGGCAATCGCACCTAACAGATCTGGAGAGAGTTTACTCGCCAAGAAAATAGCCGTTGGGCCATCCGCACCACCGATGATCGCGATAGACGATGCATCCGCCATGGAGAACTCCATACCCGGAACATAGTTAAGTAGAATCGCACCAAATAATGTTGCGAAGATACCAAACTGCGCCGCAGCACCTAACCACAAGGTTTTAGGGTTCGCAATCAAAGCGCCAAAGTCGGTCATCGCACCTACGCCCATGAAGATCAGCAGCGGGAACACACCCGACTCGATCCCAATGTAGTAGACGTAGTACAACAAGCCGCCCGGCTCGGTAAAGCCAGCATTTGGAATGTTCGCTAAGATAGCGCCAAAACCAATTGGCAATAACAGTAAGGGCTCAAAGCCTTTTTTGATCGCCAAAAACAGCAAGGTACAACCAACCAACATCATACAGATTTGGCCGAACTCAAAGTTCGCGATCCCTGTTTCTGACCATAAGGTCATCAATCCGTCCATGATACTCCCTTACGCCAGGCTAAGAAGAGGTGAGCCAACGGTAACAGCATCCCCTTCTTTCACATTCAACTCTTGAACCACACCACCACGTGCAGCGCGAACTTCTGTTTCCATCTTCATCGCTTCAAGAATCAAAAGTACATCACCTTCTGCCACTTCAGCACCCGGCTGAACATTGACTTTAAAGATGTTGCCCGCAAGTGGTGCTGGAACTGCTTCCGCTGCGCTATTAGCAGCAACTGGCGCTGCAGGTTGAGCAGGTACTGCTGCCGCATTTGGCGTCACAGAAGTTAATTGACCTTGCGGCCCCACTTCTACTTCATACACTTGACCATCAACACGCACGCTGTAGGTTTCTACACCGCCAGTAGCAGGTTGCGCTATAGGCGCAGCAGCTGGTTTCGCAGCTTCTAAGGTTGGTGCTGGTTCAAAGGCATCTGGATTGCCACGGTTTTTCAGGAATTTCAGACCAACTTGAGGGAATAACGCGTAAGTTAGGACATCGTCGACACGTTCGCTTGCTAGCTTAATGCCTTCAGATTGCGCTTTCTCCATCAAATCAACGGTTAGGGTTTCCATTTCTGCTTCAAGTAAATCAGCAGGACGACAAGTAATGGCTTCTTTGCCATCCAGCACTTTTGCTTGTAGCTCGGCGTTGACTGCTGCTGGAGCTGCACCGTATTCGCCTTTTAGAACACCCGCAGTTTCTTTAGTGATGCTCTTGTAGCGCTCACCTGTTAGTACGTTGATCACCGCTTGAGTACCAACAATCTGAGACGTCGGGGTCACTAGTGGGATAAAGCCAAGATCTTCACGTACACGTGGGATCTCTTCCAATACTTCATCGATACGATCTGCAGCGCCTTGTTCTTTAAGCTGACCTTCCATGTTGGTCAGCATGCCCCCTGGAACTTGGGCGATTAGAATGCGTGAATCCACACCTTTTAGCTGACCTTCCCACTTCGCGTATTTTTTACGTACTTCACGGAAGTAAGCCGCGATAGGCTCGATTTGGTCTAGTTTCAGATTGGTATCGCGCTCAGTGCCTTGCAGCATCGCAACCACGGTCTCAGTAGGCGTATGACCGTATGTACAACTCATCGAAGAAATCGCAGTATCAAGAATATCGATACCCGCTTCTACAGCTTTCACGGCAGTAGCAGTAGATAGACCGGTCGTTGCATGACAGTGAAGCGCTAGTGGCACATCACAAGATGCTTTGATGCGTGTGATCAGCTCTTCCGCTTCATAAGGTTTAAGCAGACCAGACATATCTTTAATACAAAGAGAGTGACAACCTAAGTCTTCAAGACGTTTAGCAAGGTCAACCCATGTGTCTGCGTTATGCACTGGGCTCGTGGTGTAAGACAATGTTCCTTGCGCATGTGCACCAACATCAACAGTGGCTTTCACCGCTTTTTGGAAGTTACGTACGTCATTCATTGCATCAAAGATACGGAACACATCCATACCATTCACGTGCGCACGCTCAACAAACTTCTCTACTACGTCATCGGCATAATGGCGGTACCCTAAAAGGTTTTGACCACGCAGTAGCATTTGCATTGGTGTATTTGGCATTGCTTTTTTCAATTCGCGTAGGCGCTCCCATGGGTCTTCACCCAAGAAACGGATACACGCATCAAATGTTGCGCCACCCCAGGTCTCTAACGACCAGTAACCAACCTTATCTAACTCAGCTGCGATAGGCAGCATATCTTCGATACGCATACGTGTAGCAAACAGGGATTGATGGGCGTCACGAAGGACCACATCAGTGATAGCTAGTGGTTTAGACATGCTCTTAAACTCCTTTTTAATCCTATCTTTCGGCTACTTCGCGACTGAGGCGCGATGTTTATGAATCGCAGCCGAGATCGCCGCCACTACTTGTGGACTAACAGCTGAAGAGGTTGATTGAACGTTGGTATTTGTTTTCGGTGCTGCGATCGGCGCTGGTACTTCTTCTGGCACCAATTTAGACATTAGCCGAACGAGATAAACTAGAATGGTGAGGAAAATAAATACGACCGCCATCCCTGTTAGCATCAGGGTGGCCGCATCTACTAGCAGGCTTCCTATATTCGTCATGTTGCTTCCTTTCTTTGTCATCCTGACAATGTGCAGGACTTTAATAGCGTCAAATCCCGACCAATGGATTATCTCGATTGGTTAAATTTTGTCAATTTTGTTTAAGGAAGCTTTTAAATAATCTCTAATATTGATTATTTATTCACTACCCAGATCACAAATCACACGAAAACTCACTTCTTTAGCGGGTTCGCTCAACATATAACCACAGTAAATCAAAGTGTTTGCAAAAACTGCGATTGGGATTTCAAAACGAAAAGAGTTTTTCAGGAAGAAAATAAAATAAAAACAGGAAGATAGACCAAATTAACACACACAAAACAAATCAATAACAACAATGAAACACTTGTGTTCTCGCCAATATTTTAATGACGTTATGTGGGCCGCTTAACCAATAAGACGAGAGAAAGCGCGCTCAGGAGCTCTAAGATGACTATTTAGGCGAATCAATGCTATTGCCTCAAAAACTGAGGGCCATGCGTTTGAAACAAAGTCTCGTGCAAAAGGAGGCGATAAATAAGCAGGAGGCACAGAGCCTCATGGCCGAGCAGCAGATACAAAAAAGCCCCGCATAAGCGAGGCTTTTTCTAAAGAGTGGCGCGTCCTGGAGGATTCGAACCTCCGACCGCCTGGTTCGTAGCCAGGTACTCTAT
>NZ_JH976129.1:0-59505 GCF_000305755.2 Vibrio sp. HENC-03
GGATTCGAACCTCCGACCGCCTGGTTCGTAGCCAGGTACTCTATCCAGCTGAGCTAAGGACGCGCAATAATCTTTATTTTACTTTGTATAACCCGTTTATCAAACGAATTATTAAATAGTGGCGCGTCCTGGAGGATTCGAACCTCCGACCGCCTGGTTCGTAGCCAGGTACTCTATCCAGCTGAGCTAAGGACGCGCAGTTTTCGATATCAGTGTTACCAATATCAGGAGTTCACAAGGAAACCCTAAAGAGTGGCGCGTCCTGGAGGATTCGAACCTCCGACCGCCTGGTTCGTAGCCAGGTACTCTATCCAGCTGAGCTAAGGACGCGCAGATCTTCTTGCTAGGAAGTTGTGAAGTAAATCACATTCATTTCTTACGAAACAAAAAAAAGGCCGTCGGGCCAGTCAATGAATGGCGGTGAAGGAGGGATTCGAACCCTCGATACGGGATAAACCGTATACTCCCTTAGCAGGGGAGCGCCTTCAGCCTCTCGGCCACCTCACCGTTTTCATTGTTATATCTCAGAAGAGATATGGCGCGTCCTGGAGGATTCGAACCTCCGACCGCCTGGTTCGTAGCCAGGTACTCTATCCAGCTGAGCTAAGGACGCGCTTTTTGTTGATAAATCAACGTTGCAAGAATGGCGGTGAAGGAGGGATTCGAACCCTCGATACGGGATAAACCGTATACTCCCTTAGCAGGGGAGCGCCTTCAGCCTCTCGGCCACCTCACCGTCTTGCGGAGGCACATATTACGTTTTACCGAAAATATGTCAAACACTTTCTTTGAAAAAAAACGCAAAAATCGCTTAACCGATGCGGATTTAATCAAAGTGATTATTAAACAAACTTTATCACTCTATTATGATGAAAAAAAGAGAGTCTTCTCTTAAAAAATGACATTTTTTCGAAACTAAAAAGGCTAGCCATTCGGCTAGCCTTTTTCATTCAAACTAAGCTCTGTAAACAGGAGCGGCTTAGTAGTTACCTGAAGCAACGTTACCGTTGCCTTTTTCAGCTTGAATGCGCATGTAGATTTCTTCACGGTGAACAGAAACCTCTTTCGGAGCGTTAACGCCGATACGTACTTGGTTACCTTTAACACCTAGTACAGTTACAGTCACTTCATCACCAATCATAAGTGTTTCGCCTACGCGGCGAGTCAAAATTAGCATTCTTTGCTCCTTGAGTAATCTCTAAATTTTCTTGCTACAAAGCTATTATCCAACAAAAGTTATATTTTCGTAAACTACCTTGTTACCGAAAATTAGCCCAAAAAGGCATGTTTTTGCTGAATGTTTAATACTTCACTAGATGTAACGTAAGCATTATGAAGAATGTTTGCTGCTGCATCCACACTCTCAGGTGGTAAGACTAGCATCATAGTGAGTGCATTCGTTGCGCAGAAATTGATCGCAATATCTTGCTGTGCCAACAATTCACAGGCATGGTCAACCATTCCATTGGCTTCTAGCCCCACAGCGGTCAACAGGCTTACTACTTCACTATTACGGATTTTATCGCTGAACACCAGATCCAACTTGGCACATGCATCTTGTTTTATCATGATACCTGTTCGTTCTGTTTCCTCGATCACATTCCAAATGTCGATACCTAACATCTGACATTGCTTTGTAACGCTAGGCAAATGTTCGTCGTCAACTTCAATAATGGCAAGGTCACGTTGAATGGCTAGACCAGAGACGGCTTTTGAGCCTGACTCCCCTTTCACCAAACTGCCTTCATTCAGTTCAAATGTCGAAAGCACGCGTAGTGGAACATTATTCTTCCATGCATACTGCACAGAAGGGAGATGTAACACTTTCGCTCCACGGCTCGCCATCGCTTCCATTGAAGGAAAATCGATAACCGCCATCTTTTGAGCGTTTTTCACTACACGTGGATCACAAGTATATATACCATCAACGTCGGTAAAGATTTGACACTCATCCGCGCATAATGCGCCAGCCAGTGTCACTGCGCTCGTATCTGAGCCACCTCGACCTAATGTGGTGATATCCCCATTTTCATTCACACCTTGGAAGCCAGCTACGATGACGATTTGGTCTTGTTCAAGCAAATCCATAATCGTAGATGTATCAATGTGTTTAATCGTCGCGTCATTGTGTTGATTGTCCGTCACAATGTTCGCTTGTGCTCCGGTAAGTGAGCGCGCTGCATAACCCAATTTATTCAGAGTCATCGCCAGCAGTGCCATCGACACTTGCTCACCAGCAGAGAGCAAAACATCAAGTTCTCGAGCCGTTGGAACGCTATCTACTTGCTTAGCGAGATCCATTAGTCGATTTGTTTCGCCTGACATTGCAGACACAACAACGACAACTTGATTACCATCATTTTTCGCCTTAATGATGTGTTCAGCTACCTGGTGGATTCTTTCAATTGAACCCACTGAGGTTCCGCCAAACTTTTGCACGATAAGGGGCTTTTTCACCAGTCTTCACCTTCCCAAGACCAAAGTCTCATTAGGACCACTCATACTCCATTGAGATAAATTATATAAGCGGTAGTTACAACAAAAACCAAGCAGCGTAAATGACCTGGTTAAAATACGGTCAATTAAACCACTTGGTTACCATAAAAAAATTACGCTCAATCAAAGAAGCTTGATTGAGCGTAATTCATTATTTTAAAAGCTTATAGGCGTTCTTCTAGCCAAGGCTGTACTGACTGAATCGCCGCAGGCAGCGCGGCAACATCAGTACCACCCGCTTGCGCCATGTCAGGACGACCACCGCCTTTACCGCCAACTTGCTCAGCAACCATCTTAACTAGGTCACCTGCTTTCACTTTACCGATAAGGTCTTTGGTTACGCCTGCAATCAGACCGATCTTGTCATCGTTCACGTTAGCAAGAAGGATTACGCCGCTACCTACTTGGTTCTTGATGTCATCAACCATAGTACGTAGGTTCTTGTTATCTGCGCCTTCTAGAGCAGCGATCAGTACTTTAGTACCGTTGATGTCCTGAACTTTACCCATGATGTTTGCGCTTTCTGCCGCAGCCATCTTGTCTTTCAGTTTCTGGATTTCTTTCTCTAGAGATTTTGCTTTCTGCGCTGATTCAGCCAGTTTCTCTTCGTACTTAGCCGCTTGAGCTTCGATTGCGTCTAGCGCACCTTCACCCGTTACCGCTTCGATACGACGGATACCTGCTGCGATACCACCTTCAGATGTGATCTTGAATAGACCGATGTCACCTGTGTTTGAAGCGTGGATACCACCACAAAGCTCAGTAGAGAAGTCGCCCATAGACAGTACGCGTACTTCGTCGTCGTACTTCTCGCCAAATAGAGCCATTGCGCCTTTCTTCTTAGCAGACTCAATGTCCATCACGTTGGTTTCAATCGTGTGGTTACGACGAATTTGCGCGTTAACTAGACGCTCAACTTCTTTCAGTTCTGCTGCAGTTACTGCTTCTAGGTGTGAGAAGTCGAAACGTAGGCTGTCAGCTTTCACTAGTGAGCCTTTCTGCGTTACGTGCTCACCAAGAACTTGGCGAAGTGCTGCATGTAGCAAGTGCGTTGCTGAGTGGTTTAGAGAGATAGCTGCGCGACGCTCTGCGTCAACGATAGTTGCTACTTCGTCGCCTTTCGCTAGAACACCTTCTGCCATTACACCGTGATGTGCGATTGCGTTACCTAGCTTTTGAGTGTCTTCAACACGGAATACACCAGCTTCAGTACGGATTTCACCAGCGTCACCACATTGACCACCTGACTCTGCGTAGAATGGTGTCTCACCAAGCACGATGATTGCTTTGTCGCCTGCAGATAGAGATTCTACTTCGTTGCCTTCAACGAACATCGCCGCTACAGAGCTAGAGCCTTTAGTACCTGTGTAACCACAGAATTCTGTTTGCGTATCAACTTTGATTGCTGCGTTGTAGTCAGTACCGAAGTTACCAGCTTCACGCGCACGTTGACGCTGCTCTTCCATCGCTTTCTCGAAACCTTCTTCGTCGATTGCGAACTCCCGCTCACGTGCAACGTCGTTAGTTAAGTCAGCTGGGAAGCCGTAAGTATCGTAAAGTTTAAATACGGTTTCGCCGTCTAGTACTTTACCGTCTAGGTTATCTAGTGCTTCGTTTAGAATCGCCATACCGCGCTCAAGTGTACGACCGAAGTTTTCTTCTTCGATACGCAGTACTTTTTCAACCACAGCTTGTTGACGCTTCAGCTCTTCACCAGCCGTACCCATGATTTCCGCTAGTACACTAACCAGTTTGTGGAAGAATGCACCTTGTGCGCCCAGCTTGTTACCGTGGCGAACTGCACGACGGATGATACGACGTAGAACATAACCACGACCTTCGTTTGAAGGCATAACGCCATCAACGATCAGGAATGAACATGAACGGATGTGGTCAGCGATAACGCGTAGCGATTGGTTTGATAGGTCTTCGTAACCAATCACTTCAGCAGCAGCTTTGATAAGAGCTTGGAATACATCGATTTCGTAGTTTGAGTGAACGCCTTGCATGATTGCAGAGATACGCTCGATACCCATACCAGTATCTACCGATGGTTTTGGTAGCGGTTCCATAGTGCCGTCTGCATGACGGTTGAACTGCATGAATACGTTGTTCCAGATCTCGATGAAACGGTCACCATCTTCTTCAGGTGTGCCAGGACGGCCACCCCAGATGTGCTCACCGTGATCGTAGAAGATTTCAGTACATGGACCACAAGGACCTGTGTCACCCATTTGCCAGAAGTTATCTGACTCGTATGGTTTACCACCTTTCTTGTCGCCGATGCGAATAATGCGGTCTGCTGGAACGCCTACTTTTTGGTTCCAGATATCGAATGCTTCGTCGTCTGTCTCGTAAACGGTTACAAGTAGACGGTCTGCTGGCAGCTTAAGGGTTACTGTTAGGAATTCCCAAGCGAACGCGATAGCGTCTTCTTTGAAGTAATCGCCAAAGCTGAAGTTACCTAGCATTTCAAAGAATGTGTGGTGACGAGCAGTGAAGCCAACGTTTTCCAGGTCGTTGTGTTTACCACCAGCACGTACACAACGTTGAGCCGTAGTCGCTCGAGTGTAGGCTCGTTTTTCTAAGCCTAAGAAACAATCTTTAAATTGGTTCATACCCGCGTTTGTGAATAGCAGGGTTGGGTCGTTATGTGGAACTAACGATGAACTTTCTACGATTTGGTGTCCTTTGCTCTCAAAGAACTTGAGGAACGCGTTACGAACCTCATCAGTGCTCATGTACATGCAGCTCTTCCTGAAAATAGTCGAGTTAGAATTTTGCCGTATTGTAGATCATGCAATCAGCTACGACTAGTTTTCTTGCGGAAAAGAGGCATTAGAAGAAAAAATTTGAAGCAAAACAAAAAACAGTGCGAACGGCTGACCGCTAATCTTCGTCCTCAAAGCTCAGCGCATAGCTGATTTGGTCAAAACTGTAGCCACGATATTGCAGAAATCGCACTTGTTTAGCGTACTCTTTCTGGTCTTTGGCTTTTATTCCTTTGAATTTCTTCTCAGCAGCCATTCTTGCCAGTTCAAACCAGTCTTGGGGTTCTTCTGCCATCGCCATATCAATGATGGATTCTGCGACACGTTTTTGGTTCAGTTCTTGACGAATGCGGCGCTCACCATGACCTTTGTAAACATGCTGGCGCACTTGGCTTTTGGCATAACGCAGGTCGTCCAAATAGTTGTGGTCGAGACAAAAATTAATGGCCGCTTCGATGTCAGCCTCTTCATACCCTTTTAGAGCTAGCTTTTGGTATAACTCGTATTGCCCATGGTCTCGACGGCTCAATAATTGGATAGCCGCTTCTTTGCTAGATAGAGTCGGTTCTTGACGCTTTTGGTACATGGTGATCCTAAAACTGTTTTTGCTGTACAGGCTTTATAACAATCGTAGTAAATCGCGGCTTACTCTAGCTCTTTAAAGCACTAGAACTGCTCGCTTACCTACCCGAATTGATATTAACCTAGCCTTTGTTTTTTCGATTTTGATTTCAGCAGATACAACAAAGCCCCGCATAGCAGGGCTTTGTTCAATATGATTCAATCAGAAGCTTAAAACTCTTCTTCTTGCTCTGATTTTTCACCTGATTCTGGTGCTTCAGGTAGTGCTGGTGAAAGTAGCATTTCACGCAGTTTAGTATCGATAGTCTTACCGATTTCTGGGTTTTCGCGTAGGTAGTTACAAGCGTTTGCTTTACCTTGGCCAATCTTGTCGCCTTGGTAGCTGTACCATGCACCCGCTTTTTCAACTAGCTTGTGCTTCACGCCTAGATCAATCAGTTCGCCTTCACGGTTGAAGCCTTGGCCGTACATGATTTGCGTGTTTGCTTCTTTAAACGGTGCAGCAATCTTGTTCTTAACAACTTTGATGCGCGTTTCGTTACCTACTACTTCGTCACCTTCTTTGATTGCGCCAGTACGACGGATATCTAGACGAACAGAAGCGTAGAACTTAAGTGCGTTACCACCTGTTGTTGTTTCTGGGTTACCGAACATCACACCAATCTTCATACGGATTTGGTTGATGAAGATACACATACAGTTAGATTGCTTTAGGTTACCCGTTAGCTTACGCATCGCTTGAGAAAGCATACGTGCTTGAAGACCCATGTGGCTGTCGCCCATTTCGCCTTCGATCTCTGCTTTTGGTGTTAGTGCTGCAACTGAGTCGACAACCATAACGTCAATCGCACCAGAGCGTGCAAGTGCGTCACAGATTTCTAGCGCTTGCTCACCAGTGTCTGGCTGAGAAACCAATAGTGCATCGATATCAACGCCAAGTTTCTTTGCGTACACAGGATCTAGCGCGTGCTCTGCATCGATAAACGCACAAGTTTTGCCTTCGCGTTGCGCAGCAGCAATAAGTTCAAGAGTTAGCGTTGTTTTACCTGAAGATTCTGGACCGTAGATTTCTACGATACGACCCATTGGTAGACCACCAGCACCCAAAGCGATATCAAGAGAAAGAGAACCCGTTGAGATGGTTTCTACGTCCATTGCGCGGTTATCACCAAGGCGCATGATAGAGCCTTTACCGAATTGCTTTTCAATTTGACCTAGCGCAGCGGCGAGCGCTTTCTGTTTGTTCTCGTCCATTACTTTCTCCGATTTATTCATCTTCTTTGGGCGACGAATAGTAATTCATTTTTCTTAAGCAGAAGAACTGCTCAGCAATGAAAGTTATTATACTGTTGATTCATACAGTGTCTATACCTGTATGAAAAAAATTTGGCTGACCTAAAGCTGTGATTTGCTCTAGCCCTTATCAACGCTGGGCTAAGACAATTTCACAAATTCTAAATCAGATGTTGATGCAATTGAGTCAGTGCATGCTCGACCGCTTTTTTGCGAACTTCTGCACGGTCACCAGTAAAATGCATGGTTTCTACTTGCTGCCAATTTTGATTATCAGCAAAAGCAAAGCAGACCGTTCCGACAGGTTTCTCTTCACTGCCTCCTCCCGGGCCAGCGATACCACTGATGGATACGCCGATGGTTGCGTTGGAGTTTTTAATTGCGCCCTGCACCATTTCAATCACAACAGGCTCACTCACTGCACCGTGCGCTTCTAACGTTGAAGCTTGTACACCAAGCATCTCCATTTTGGCTTCATTACTATAAGTAACGAACGCGCGATCAAGCCACGCAGAACTACCAGCAATGTCAGTAATAGCGGTTGCGACACCGCCACCCGTGCATGATTCTGCGGTTGTTAAAACATGTCCATGCTTAGCCAATAATGCGCCTAGATCGGCACTCAATTTTGTTGCTCTTTCCATAGCCAAAAATGCCCTTTGTCTCTTTTTACTTGATAGGGATTCACGTATCCTAAGCCGCTACGGAAATAAACAAAAGTACTTACCTGTGAAAGCTGAACAAAAACATACTCCGATGATGCAGCAATATCTCAAGCTAAAGGCTGAGAACCCAGAAATCTTGCTGTTCTATCGCATGGGCGACTTCTACGAACTCTTCTACGACGATGCAAAACGTGCATCTCAATTGTTAGATATCTCGTTGACCAAACGCGGCGCATCGGCAGGTGAACCAATTCCTATGGCTGGCGTCCCATTCCACGCTGTTGAAGGTTATCTGGCTAAACTTGTTCAACTAGGTGAGTCTGTCGCGATCTGTGAACAGATTGGCGATCCAGCGACAAGCAAAGGTCCGGTTGAGCGTAAAGTAGTGCGTATCGTCACCCCTGGTACGGTGACCGACGAAGCACTGCTGTCTGAGCGTCTCGACAACCTGATTGCAGCGATTTACCAACACAATGGTAAATTCGGTTACGCGACATTGGATGTGACTTCGGGTCGTTTCCAACTAGTCGAGCCAGAGACCGAAGAAGCAATGGCTGCTGAGTTGCAGCGCACAGCTCCTCGTGAATTACTCTTCCCTGAGGATTTTGAAGCAGTTCACCTCATGTCTAGCCGCAACGGCAACCGTCGTCGCCCGGTCTGGGAATTTGAGCTAGATACCGCGAAGCAGCAGTTGAACCAACAATTTGGTACGCGCGATTTAGTAGGCTTTGGTGTTGAGCACGCTTCACTAGGCCTGTGTGCTGCGGGTTGTTTGATTCAATACGTAAAAGATACTCAGCGTACTGCCCTACCGCACATTCGTTCGTTAACGTTTGATCGCCAAGATCACTCAGTCATTCTTGATGCGGCGACACGTCGTAACTTGGAGCTGACGCAAAACCTATCAGGCGGCACGGATAACACGCTCGCTGAAGTGCTCGATCACTGTGCAACTCCAATGGGCAGCCGTATGCTGAAACGTTGGTTGCATCAGCCAATGCGCTGTGTCGATACTCTCAACAACCGTCTTGATGCGATTGGTGAAATCAAAGACCAAAGCTTGTTTACCGACATTCAACCGATCTTCAAACAGATTGGTGATATTGAGCGTATCCTTGCTCGTTTGGCGCTTCGCTCGGCACGTCCGCGCGATATGGCTCGCTTACGTCATGCGATGCAGCAGTTGCCAGAGTTGGAAGCCGTCACTTCTTCTCTAGCTCACCCATACCTTAAAAAGCTGGCTCAATTTGCTGCGCCAATGGATGAGGTATGTGACTTACTTGAGCGCGCAATCAAAGAAAACCCACCAGTGGTGATTCGCGAAGGTGGTGTGATTGCAGAGGGCTACAACGCTGAGCTGGACGAATGGCGAAAGCTTGCAGACGGCGCAACCGAGTATCTTGAAAAACTTGAAACAGACGAGCGTGAACGTCATGGTATCGACACCCTAAAAGTTGGCTACAACGCCGTACACGGTTTCTTCATTCAGGTTAGTCGTGGTCAGAGCCACTTAGTGCCACCACACTATGTACGTCGCCAAACGCTGAAAAACGCAGAACGCTACATCATTCCTGAGCTGAAAGAACACGAAGACAAGGTACTAAACTCTAAGTCAAAAGCGCTAGCAGTTGAGAAAAAACTGTGGGAAGAACTGTTTGATTTGTTGATGCCAAACCTTGAGAAGATGCAAAACCTTGCCTCGGCGATTTCTCAGTTGGACGTACTACAAAACCTAGCTGAACGTGCAGATTCACTTGATTACTGTCGCCCAACGTTGGACAAAGAAGCAGGCATTAGCATTCAAGCAGGTCGTCACCCTGTCGTGGAGCAAGTAACAAGCGAACCGTTTATTGCCAACCCAATTGAACTCAGCTCAGCTCGTAAGATGCTGATCATCACTGGTCCAAACATGGGTGGTAAATCGACCTATATGCGCCAAACCGCACTGATTGCTTTGATGGCTCACATTGGTTCATACGTACCTGCAGAATCAGCTCATATTGGCTCTCTAGACCGTATCTTTACTCGTATCGGTGCATCTGATGATTTGGCCTCTGGTCGCTCAACCTTCATGGTAGAAATGACTGAAACAGCCAACATTCTTCATAACGCGACCAAGAACAGCTTGGTGCTGATGGATGAGATCGGTCGCGGTACCAGCACTTACGATGGTCTGTCTTTAGCATGGGCAAGTGCAGAATGGCTTGCAACTCAAATTGGAGCAATGACCCTGTTCGCAACCCACTACTTCGAACTGACTGAGCTGCCAAACTTACTGCCAAATCTAGCCAACGTTCACCTTGATGCAGTAGAGCACGGTGACAGCATTGCCTTTATGCACGCGGTACAAGAAGGCGCAGCAAGCAAGTCTTATGGTTTAGCGGTTGCTGGTTTAGCGGGCGTTCCAAAACCAGTAATCAAGAATGCGCGTCACAAACTGTCTCAGCTTGAACAATTAGGTCAGGGAACAGACTCACCTCGTCCGAGTACCGTTGATGTGGCAAACCAACTCAGCCTGATCCCAGAACCAAGCGATGTTGAACAAGCATTGTCGAACATCGATCCTGACGATCTAACACCGCGTCAGGCACTGGAAGAGTTATATCGCTTGAAGAAAATGCTCTAGTTCCTGTACTGATACAGGAAAACGCAAAAAGGCTATGGTCACCCATAGCCTTTTGTTTATTCTGAACTCGCTTCTAAAGCTGACTTGTTTAGTCGTCTTCAACGTTAAACAGGTTTTCCATGTTTAAACCTTGCTTAATTAAGATCTCGCGTAGTCGACGTAAACCTTCCACTTGGATCTGACGAACACGTTCGCGTGTTAGTCCGATTTCACGTCCCACTTCTTCAAGCGTTGATGGCTCGTAACCAAGCAGACCAAAACGACGTGCCAGCACTTCTTTCTGTTTTGGATTCAGCTCTTCTAGCCAATGGATCAATGAAGATTTGATGTCATCGTCTTGAGTGGAAACTTCAGGATCCGAGTTGTTTGCATCAGGAATGATATCCAATAGCGCTTTCTCGCCGTCACCACCGATTGGCGTGTCAACAGAACTGATACGCTCGTTGAGGCGTAGCATCTTGCTTACGTCTTCTACTGGGATATCTAACTGTGCAGCGATTTCTTCTGCTGTTGGTTCATGGTCGAGCTTCTGAGAAAGCTCACGTGCAGTACGCAGATAAATGTTCAGCTCTTTTACCACATGAATTGGCAGACGGATCGTACGCGTTTGGTTCATCAACGCACGTTCGATCGTTTGGCGAATCCACCACGTCGCGTAAGTTGAGAAACGGAAACCGCGTTCTGGATCGAACTTCTCGACCGCACGGATCAAACCTAGGTTACCTTCTTCGATGAGATCAAGAAGTGCAAGACCACGGTTGCTGTATCGACGAGAGATTTTCACTACAAGACGCAAGTTACTTTCGATCATACGTTTGCGAGCAGCTTCATCGCCACGCAGCGCACGTCGAGCATAAAGTACTTCTTCTTCTGCAGTGAGTAGTGGTGAGAAACCAATTTCGCCCAAGTAGAGCTGTGTTGCGTCTAAGCTCTTACTGCTCGCGTCAAATTCTTCGCGCGCCGCTGATTTGGTTCCAGTAGATGTTTTTGCAGGTTCGTTTGAAATGCCTTCCGATTGTGCATTGTCGTAGTCGAACTCTTCAACTTTGGTTACTGTGTTGCTGATACTCATAACGCCTCCCCCTGGCGAGTTAGCAAGACATGACAACTCAATATGCCGCTAAATGATGTCGCAAGTTGTTATTCAAAGTTTTACGGTAAATAGCGCTTTGGATTCACTGATTTACCTTGATAACGAATTTCAAAATGTAGTTTGACGGATTTAGCACCTGAACTACCCATGGTTGCTATTTTTTGTCCGCTCTTAACACTTTGTCCTTCTGATACCAGCAGTCTGTCGTTGTGTGCGTATGCGCTTAAATAATTGTCGTTATGCTTCACTATAATTAGGTTGCCATAACCTCGTAGCGCATTACCCGAATAAACGACGGTGCCAGCTGCGGTTGAAACGATAGGTTGACCACGCTGTCCTGCGATGTCGATACCTTTATTTCCTTGTTCTCCCGCTGAGAAGTTACTGATTACTCTCCCTTTTGTCGGCCATAACCACTTCGAGACTTTTTCATTTTTCGCGGTGGTTGTTGGCGGTTTCGGTTTAACATTCTGATTACCTTTTGACCCAACATACTCCTTTGGTTTGGATTGTTCAACCTTCTTTGGCGGCTGTTTTTGTGCAACCTGAGTCGTAGTTGTCTTAGGTTTCTGAGTAGAGCTTTTACTTGAATTTGACGCCTTTGACGTTGTTGATGTTTTAGTCACCGGAGCAGGTTTTGCTGCAACAACAGGAGCGACAACGGGTTCCACTTTGTGGCCATATTTAGGGGCCACATATTTCGGAGCCCAAAGTTTCAACCTCTGGCCCGGGAAAATCGTGTAAGGAGCAGACAACTCATTGTAACGAACTAGATCATTTACATTCTTATCTGTGACGTAGGCTATAAAATAAAGGGTATCACCTTTCTTTACTTCGTAATAACTCCCTCTATAACTGCCACGCTCAACCGTCGAGTAATCCTTATTTAGGCTTGAAACAGGTGCAGGTGAATGAGCCGCGCAACCAACAAGTCCCGCAGCTAACAAACAGCTAATAACAAAACGATGTAATAACTTCTTCACCTAGTCTTTAACCTTTAAGCTAAATCACCTGCAACTAATGGCACAAATCTTACCATTTCTACCACGGTCGACAGATATTGTTCACCCTGACGTTCAATTTTTAATAGTTGTTGCTCATCGTCCCCCACCGGAATGACCATCTTACCGCCTTCTTTTAGCTGCGATAAAAGTGCTTGGGGGACACTCTCCGCGGCGGCAGTGACGATAATCGCATCGAAAGGACCTTTGCCTTCCCAACCAAGCCAACCATCACCATGTTTCGTCGATACATTATAAATATCGAGTTGTTTCAGACGGCGCTTCGCATCCCATTGCAAGGATTTGATGCGTTCAACGGAATAAACATGATCGACAATTTGAGCGAGAACAGCGGTTTGGTAACCTGAGCCTGTACCAATTTCTAATACATTGCTGTTCGATTTTAGATCCAACAGTTCTGTCATTTTCGCGACTATGTAAGGTTGAGAAATAGTTTGTCCCTGACCAATCGGCAACGCATTGTTGTCGTATGCTTGGTGCATCATCGCTTGTGAGACAAAGCTCTCACGTGGCAAACGATAAATTGCATCCAACACGCGTTGATCACTGATGCCACTGGAGATAAGAAACGCTATCAACCTGTCAGCATGTGGGTTACTCATTAATTCTCTTCCTTTAACCAACTATCCATTGCACGTAATGACTCATGAGCTGTTAAGTCGACTTGTAGCGGCGTGATTGAAACAAAGCCATGTTCAATCGCATAAAAGTCTGTACCAATACCAGCATCTTGCTCTTTACCCGGAGGGCCGAGCCAATAAATATCATGTCCGCGCGGATCTTTCTGCTTGATCATATTCTCAGCGTGATGACGAGCACCTAAGCGAGTCACTTTAATCTCACCAAGCTCTTCAAATGGAAGATCGGGTACGTTTACATTCAATAGACGGTTGGTTGGAATTGGGCGAATCAGATGCTGCTCAACCAACTGGCGAGCAATTTTAGCTGCCGATTCAAAATGTTGTTTACCGACTAGAGAAAAAGCAATCGCCTGCACACCAAGGAAGTGCCCTTCCATCGCCGCAGCGACTGTACCAGAGTACAGCACGTCGTCACCTAAGTTGGCACCATGATTGATGCCTGACAGCACAAGGTCTGGCAGGTCATCTTTCATTAACTCATTCAGCGCGAAGTGGACACAGTCAGTTGGCGTCCCCTGCACAGAGAAGGTTTTCGGCGCAATCTCAGTAACGCGTAGTGGCTGCTCCAACGTAAGCGAGTTAGAAGCACCAGAGCGGTTTCTGTCTGGTGCTACGATTGTCACTTCAGCAATGCTTCTTAGCTCATCAGCAAGCGCGTGAATTCCCTGAGCATGAACACCGTCATCATTACTGAGCAGTATTCTTAATGGCTTCGCGTTGTGTGAATCCATTTCCATTAATATTCTCTTTCTACCTTTTCTTCGATAACCAATTCGCGCACGATTGAAGTCGCAAAGGAGCCCGCATCCAGCGAGAATGTCAGTGTGATGTTGTTACCATCGACAGTCCAAGCTAAATCTTGTGGTTTGAGTGCGATGTCACGACGGTCATGACGCATACGATTACCGCGAATCAGTGCCATCAAATCTGGTTCTTCATCTAAGAACGGTTGCTCTAAGGTTAGCGCATCCGCTTGAGTCGGTAGTGCGTTATCGCCCGCCAGTGCAGCAGTGATCGCCACTTCACCTTGAGCAAACTGTGCTTGTAGATCTGCCATGTTACTTGCATCAACCAACTGAGTGCCAGAAGCTGTCTGCGCCACATCACCGTCGATAAATTTATCAAACACACCATTCTCTAGGCGAGCTGAAACAATACGGTTGAAGATCCATGAACGAGCCGCTGACAAGTACATGCTGCGCTTGTTTTGGTTGCGGGTACGAACGTTCTCGCGTCCCCATCGACGTGCTTCTTCAAGGTTGTTGCCATCGTTACCAAAACGCTGACTACCAAAGTAGTTTGGCACACCCACTTGTTTCACTTTTTCAAGACGTTGCTCAACATCCGCTACATCTGTCACTTCAGACAAAGTAACCACGAACTCGTTCCCTACTAAGTCACCAGGACGCAGTTTTTTGTTGTGACGATCCGTTGCAAGGATTTCGATGCTCGGGTATTGCGCCAAAAATGCTGAAAAGTCTGGTGTTTCACCTTTTGGTAAATGCACGCTTAGCCACTGTTCAGTCACAGCATGACGGTCTTTAAGACCTGCCCAGCTGACGTCTTTCGACTTAACACCACAGGCTTTAGCTAACTCGTTAGCAACAAAGCTGGTGTTCTCACCGGTTTTACGGATACGAACCATTAAGTGCTCGCCTTCACCCGTAAAGGCAAAACCTAAATCTTCGCGAACCTGAAAGTGATCTGGTTGCGCTTTGATTTTTGCAGATGCAACTGGCTTACCTGTTAGGTAAGCCAATGAAGATAAAATGTCTGACATGATGTGTTTCCGCTGATATCACAGCTTAGAGGAGCAAATTGCTAGTTATTGCTTAAACAGAAGTACAACTGCTTCCGTTGCAATGCCTTCTTTGCGTCCAGTAAAACCAAGACGTTCTGTCGTCGTCGCTTTTACGTTAATGTTGTTAATGTCGGTTTCCAAGTCTTCGGCAATCGCTGCGCACATAGCTTCAATGTACGGAGCCATTTTAGGCGCTTGTGCAATGATAGTGATGTCAGCATTACCAAGTCGGTAGCCTTGTTCTTTGACTCGACGGTATACGTCTTTCAATAATTCACGGCTATCCGCGCCTTTCCATTTGTCATCCGTATCTGGGAAGTGACGACCAATATCACCTGCAGCGATCGCTCCTAACAAAGCATCACTCAACGCATGCAGTGCGACATCACCATCAGAATGTGCAATCAAACCTTGTTCGTAAGGAATCGCTACACCACCGATGATTACCGGACCTTCACCGCCGAATTTATGTACGTCGAAACCATGACCAATTCGAATCATTTTTTATCCTTTCTTTATTCGCCGCGCTCACGGCTGAGATAAAACTCGGCTAACGCAAGATCTTCTGGCTGAGTAATTTTTATATTATTCGCATTCCCTTGAACAAGTGCCGGCGTTTCGCCTAGCCATTCCAAAGCCGAGGCTTCATCAGTGATGGTTACACCTTGTTCTAATGCGTCAGCCAGTGCTTGAGTAAGCTGCTGAGTTTTAAACATTTGTGGAGTTAATGCATGCCACAATGCTTCTCTATCTACCGTATGATCGATATCTTGTGCCACGTTTGCTCGCTTCATTGTGTCTCTCACTGGAGAGGCAAGGATGCCACCTGTTGGGTGTGCGCTACAAACGTCGATCAAATGGTCAATATCGGATGTGAGTACACATGGCCTTGCTGCGTCGTGAACTAAAACCCACTCGCTCTCAAGATGTGTACTTACATAGTTTAGCCCTGAAAGCACAGAATCTGCCCTTTCTTTACCACCAGCCACACGAATCACGTCTGGGTGCTGGGCAATGGACAGTTCAGGGTAGTATGGGTCACCGTCGGTAATAGCTACGACAACCTTAGAAATTTTTGGGTGAGAAAGCAGTTTTTCCACGGTATGTTCCAATACCGCTTTGCCGTCAATCAACAGGTACTGTTTTGGACGGTCTGCCTTCATTCGACTACCAACGCCAGCAGCTGGCACGATAGCAATATGAGATGGTGAAGTATCCAACATCTTATTGTTCATCCTCACCTACGATTCGGTAGAAGGTTTCGCCATCTTTGACCAAACCAAGTTCGTGACGCGCACGTTCTTCGATCGCATCAAGACCTTGTCGTAAGTCATCAATCTCAGCGAACATCTCGTTATTACGAGCTTGCAACTTGCTGTTTACTTGCTGCTGCACTTCAATTTCATCTTCTACTGTGTAGTAGTCAGACACCCCGTTTTTGCCAAACCAGAGGGTATATTGAAGCCAGCCAAACAGTAACGTAAGGGCTATAACAAAGATTCGCATATCGTTGCTAACATTCTGTACCGGAAGGGATTAGATAAGGTGACATATATAGCATAAATGCGTGGTTGGCTCTAGGGCATAAAAAGAGACTCACACACTCCTTACACATTAATTTAAGTTAGCATCGTTGAAAACAAAAGTCAGCCAACGCTAACCCGAGCTCTGAAACATCGTTCATTTTGTCGAACCTGATAGTTCAAATCAGGATAATCAAAAATAGGGACGTAAATATGAGAAATAATAAGGAAAATCTATTTAAACTAGGGCTAACCTTTTGCCTTTCAAGCCCTCTTCCTTTATATGCATCGCAATGTGACGATCTTTGGAAAGATTCGTTAGAGCCAAATAACTTACAGTTCAGTATCGATACCAATAGCCCAGGGGGACGGTTATTTGTAACTAACCTACCAAACTACAGAGACTTTACTCTCCAACATATAGTTAAGCTAAATCAATTATTGTATTTAGATGTAAACGAAGTTCCTTATATCAGCAATTTAAAAATTACTATTCACCCCTTCAACAATCCGAATTGCGACGGAGTTGCTTATAAATCTAGTGGTATAAATAGCACAAACATATACATAAACAGCTGCTTTTTAGAAAGCTTGCCAAGTGAAAAGGTTGAAGCTGAGATTAAAGGTATACTAGTGCATGAGTTGGTTCATGCTTACCAAAATTCTAATTTTGAACAAGGAAGTGGCACTCTAGAAGGCGTTGCAGATGCAGTTCGCTACCTGACCGAATTCAAATCGCTGGAAGAGAAGCGAACGTTGGGTGGTGACCACAATAGTTCTTATGATCTAGGTGCCTTTTGGATTGATTGGTTAAGGCACAAGTTACTTGCAAATGGTGATCAACGAGACTTTCTTTACGAATTAAACAAGTATGCGGGA
This sequence comes from Vibrio sp. HENC-03, assembly GCF_000305755.2. Classification (NCBI taxonomy): domain Bacteria; kingdom Pseudomonadati; phylum Pseudomonadota; class Gammaproteobacteria; order Vibrionales; family Vibrionaceae; genus Vibrio; species Vibrio sp. HENC-03. Next base: position 17,393 of record NZ_JH976129.1, read on the forward strand.
AGTTCTAGTGGATTTAATTGGCAAAACGACATTACAGATTTTTTTTCAAGCACCGTAGATGAATTATGGCGTGAATATCAAACTTGCTTGCATGATAACGGTAATAATTGCCCAACAAGTATTCATTATCAAGCAATAGGGCAATGTGATGGAGAATCTCAAAGGAATAAAGATCTAGCCGTCGCCCTAGAAAAAAATATCAAAGCCTCAGACGAAAACAAGCCTTATGAGACGGCTTATAATGCCTTTGACAACAGTAATAATACTAAATGGCTTAGCTTCGCCGATACGGGTTGGATAAGTTATCAATTCGACAAGCCCGCCCTTGTATCGAGATATACGATAACTTCAGCGAATGACGTCGCAACTCGAGATCCTAAGGCTTGGTTACTACAAGGCTCAATTAATGGGCATCAATGGCAAACATTAGATAGTCAAGATAACCAATTTTTTACTTCTAGGCATCAAACGAGAAACTATGATTTTTCGCCATCTATACCTTTCAGTTACTACCGTTTAAACATAACGGAAAATGCGGGAGCCAACATTATTCAGTTAGCAGAAGTTGAATTGCTCGGCAACTTCCCAACAGTAGTAAACCTAACTCAACAATATCCTGGCACATCTTCGGCTTCAGCAAGTAATGCTCCAAAGGAAGATCACTCTCATGCATTCGATGGAAATATAGCGACCAAGTGGTTAACTTTTAGTTCAACTGGAAACATCACATATTACTTCCCAAAACCGGTTACCGTACATCAGTATTCTTTGACATCAGCCAATGATGCCTCGGACCGAGATCCTCAAAATTGGAAACTACTTGGCAGTAATGATGGTGTCACTTGGCAAATACTAAATAGCCAGACACAGCAAAGTTTTACCAAAAGATTTCAGACAAAGTTCTATCAGCTAGCTACTCCTTTAAGTTATCAGTACATTAAATTGGAGATCAGTAAAAACCATGGTTCAGAATTCTTACAATTAGCAGAATTTACTCTGAAAGGAAATATATAGAAAGTGAACTGGAAAAAAACACCCTGCCAAGGCAGGGTGTTTTAAAAGCTTTAAGTTAAGCGGTTAATTCAATTAAGAATTAAGCTTGACCTTTAACTTCTTTAAGACCGTTGAAAGGAGCGCGCTCACCTAGAGCTTCCTCGATACGGATTAGTTGGTTGTACTTAGCAACACGGTCAGAACGGCTCATAGAACCAGTTTTGATTTGACCTGCAGCTGTACCTACCGCTAGGTCAGCGATAGTTGCATCTTCAGTTTCGCCAGAACGGTGAGAGATTACTGCTGTGTAACCTGCGTCTTTAGCCATCTTGATTGCAGCTAGAGTCTCAGTTAGAGAACCGATTTGGTTGAACTTGATAAGGATAGAGTTAGCAACGCCTTTCTCGATACCTTCAGCAAGGATCTTAGTGTTAGTAACGAATAGGTCGTCACCTACTAGTTGAAGCTTGTCACCTAGTAGTTCAGTTTGGTGCTTGAAGCCAGTCCAATCAGACTCGTCTAGACCGTCTTCGATAGAAACGATTGGGAATTGGTTAGCTAGCTCAGCTAGGTAGTGGTTGAACTCTTCAGAAGTGAAAGTTTTACCTTCGCCTTTCATGTTGTAGATGCCAGCTTCTTTGTCGAAGAACTCAGATGCAGCACAGTCCATAGCTAGAGTAACGTCTTTACCTAGTTCGTAACCAGCAGCTGCAACAGCTTCTGCGATAACTTCTAGAGCTTCAGCGTTAGACTTAAGGTTAGGAGCGAAACCACCTTCGTCACCAACTGCAGTGCTGTAGCCTTTAGACTTAAGAACTTTAGCTAGGTTGTGGAATACTTCAGCACCGATACGTAGACCTTCTTTAAGAGTCTTAGCACCAACTGGTTGGATCATGAACTCTTGGATGTCAACGTTGTTGTCTGCGTGCTCACCACCGTTGATGATGTTCATCATTGGTAGAGGCATAGAGAACTGACCAGCTGTGCCGTTTAGCTCAGCGATGTGCTCGTATAGAGGCATGCCTTTAGCTGCTGCTGCAGCTTTAGCGTTTGCTAGAGAAACAGCTAGGATAGCGTTCGCACCGAACTTAGATTTGTTTTCAGTGCCGTCTAGTTCGATCATTACTGCGTCGATTGCAGCTTGGTCTTTAGCGTCTTTGCCAACTAGAGCTTCAGCGATTGCGCCGTTTACAGCTTCAACAGCTTTAAGAACACCTTTACCTAGGAAACGGGCTTTGTCACCGTCACGTAGCTCAAGAGCTTCGCGAGAACCAGTAGATGCGCCAGATGGAGCTGCTGCCATACCTACGAAACCGCCTTCTAGGTGTACTTCAGCTTCTACAGTTGGGTTACCACGTGAGTCGATGATTTCACGACCTAGAACTTTAACGATCTTAGACATTAATGTTTCCTCTCGTTTCAAATATAAATGTCAATTTTAAAGGGCAGCAGTACAACCTTTGCCGCTGCCCGTATCCTTTTACTTCTCGAATTCGCCGCGAGCGTTTTGGCCTGCAGCTTTAACGAAACCTGCGAATAGTGGGTGACCATCGCGAGGCGTCGAGGTGAATTCTGGGTGGAATTGAGCCGCTACAAACCATGGGTGAGCTGGGTTCTCAATCATTTCCACTAGTTTTTTGTCCGCTGATAGGCCAGATACTTTCAGACCTGCTTTTTCGATTTGCGGACGAAGATTGTTGTTTACTTCGTAACGGTGACGGTGACGCTCATGAATTGTCGCGTTGCCGTATAGTTCACGAGCTTTCGTACCTTTCTCTAGGTGACACAGCTGTGAACCAAGACGCATCGTACCACCTAGGTCAGACGTTTCAGTACGTTCTTCAACTTTACCTTCGCCGTCTACCCATTCAGTGATCAAACCTACCACAGGGTACTTAGTGTCTTTGTTAAATTCTGTTGAATGTGCACCTTCCATACCCGCTACGTTACGCGCGTATTCGATAAGTGCTACTTGCATGCCTAGACAGATACCTAGGTAAGGTACTTTGTTTTCACGAGCGTATTGTGCTGCGCGAATCTTACCTTCGATACCACGATCACCGAAGCCGCCAGGTACTAGAATTGCATCTAGACCTTCAAGTACTTCTACGCCTTTCGTCTCAACATCTTGAGAGTCTACGTATTTAATTGTGACGTTTAGACGGTTTTTCAAGCCTGCGTGTTTAAGTGCTTCGTTTACTGACTTGTAAGCATCTGGTAGTTCGATGTATTTACCGACCATACCGATAGTTACTTCGCCAGTTGGGTTCGCTTCTTCATAGATAACCTGTTCCCATTCAGACAGGTCAGCTTCTGGTGCGTTGATACCAAAGCGAGCACAAACTAGGTCATCTAGACCTTGAGACTTAACAAGTTGAGGGATCTTGTAGATTGAATCTACGTCCTTCATTGAGATTACCGCTTTCTCAGGAACGTTACAGAATAGCGCAATTTTCTTACGCTCGTTCGCTGGGATCATACGATCAGAGCGGCAAACAAGAATATCTGGTTGGATACCGATAGATAGCAGCTCTTTAACAGAGTGCTGAGTTGGCTTAGTTTTCACTTCACCTGCAGCTGCTAGGTAAGGAACTAGCGTTAGGTGCATGAACATTGCGCGTTCACGGCCTAGTTCTACAGCAAGCTGACGGATAGCTTCCATAAATGGTAGTGATTCGATATCACCTACCGTACCACCGACTTCAACGATAGCAACATCATGGCCTTCAGAACCAGCGATTACGCGGTCTTTGATAGCGTTAGTGATGTGAGGGATAACCTGAATGGTTGCACCTAGGTAATCGCCGCGACGTTCTTTACGTAGTACGTCTGCATAAACACGACCAGCAGTGAAGTTGTTACGCTTAGTCATCTTGGTGCGGATGAAACGCTCGTAGTGACCAAGGTCAAGGTCAGTCTCTGCGCCATCTTCCGTAACGAACACTTCACCGTGTTGAGTTGGGCTCATTGTGCCTGGATCAACGTTGATGTAAGGGTCAAGCTTCATCATAGTCACTTTTAGACCACGAGCTTCTAGAATAGCTGCAAGAGATGCTGCTGCAATACCTTTACCTAGAGAGGATACAACCCCGCCAGTAACAAAAATGTAATTTGTCGTCATGTTTAACCTGAAATTGGTTGAATGAGGGAAATGGAGTGCTTCTGGACGGGACGTAAATATACCAGAAGCTCCTAACCGCCACAACGTGAAATCTATCACACCGTAATTTTTTATTTTTTGCTTCAAATCAAAGTCGAGTATTCATGCAATTTCAGCTTTGCTCTTCTCGTTTCACTTCATCCCACATGGAATCGAGTTCATCTAGAGTAAAGTCTCTGAGCTGCTTACCGTGCGCTGCAACTTTAGTTTCCACGCCTTTAAAGCGTTTCGAGAACTTTAAGTTGGCTTTTGCCAGTGCCACTTCAGGGTCTTTCCCTAGGTGACGAGACAGGTTCACGGTAGCAAATAAAAGATCGCCTAATTCAAGTTCGACTTTTTCCTCATCCGGAGTAATTTGAAGCGCTTCTTCCATCACCTCTTCAATTTCTTCCTGCACTTTTCCGACAACAGGGCCAAGCGAGTCCCAATCAAAGCCGAATTTTGCGCACTTTTTCTGGATCTTTGTAGCACGTGAAAGCGCAGGTAGAGAGTTTGGTATTGAGTCTAGAATACTTTCTTCAGCTTTGCCTACTTGCGCTTTCTCTTTGGCTTTTTCCGCCTCCCAATTAGCGTTAATAGCCTCTTCAGAATCAAACTCTACTTCTGAAAAAACATGTGGATGGCGACGCGTCAGTTTCTCGTTAACGGTTTCCACCACATCAGAAAAGTCAAATAGTCCCTGCTCTTTCGCCATTTGGCTGTAGAAAATCACTTGGAACAATAAGTCACCCAACTCTTCTTGCAAGTTCGGCCAATCGCGGTTTTGAATCGCATCCACTACTTCGTAGGTTTCTTCGATAGTGTGCGGAACAATAGTGTCGAAGGTTTGCTTTAAGTCCCAAGGGCAACCGCTTTCTGGATCACGCAGCTTCGCCATGATTTGTTCTAACTGTTCAATTGGATGACTCATTTTCTGTTCCTTTAAACCTTTCTATCTAAAGAAAAAGGTGAGCAGTCAAAACCACTCACCTTTAATTTGTTTTCTAACTGTTTTTACTAAGTCGTTGGTTCTTCTGGCAAGGCAGCAAACTTATGAGCCCCATGAGCATAGCTTGTCTATGAGATGGACTGGGCCGGCATTCCGGATATAAGTGCAGCTAACGCCGCTAGAAAGCCAAATACGACGTAAAAATTAGCCTAAGCGTTTCACCGACATGACATCCTTAATTTGCTCAACACGTTTCGAGACGCGTGAGAACACTTCAAGGTTGGTCACTTCAAGGTCAAAGTCCATGATCGACATTTGCGTGCGGTAATCGACGCGGCTCTTCATACTGGTGACTTTGATTTTCTCGTTCGCAAATAGCGTTGTGATGTCTTTAAGTAGACCGCCACGCTCCATTGCTTCAACACGAACCGTCAAGATGTAAGAACCGACAAAGCCGCTGCCCCAGACGGTATCGATGATACGTTCTGGTGCGTGATGACGAAGCTCCTCAAGTTGCTCACAGTCACTGCGGTGCACCGAAATACCACGACCTTGGGTGATGTAACCTGCGATTTCATCACCTGGGATAGGCTGACAACAGCGCGCTAGATGCGTCATTAAGTTATCAACGCCTTCCACTACGACCGCATCTTTCTTCGGACGACTCTGTGCTGGCGCGCGACTTTCTGCTTCTTGCAGTTTTTCTAGCGCTTGCTGGTCTTCTTCTTCCGCTGTTGGTTTGTTCACCAATGCGTTGATGTGGTTGATGATCTGGTTGATACGCAAGTCACCACTACCAATACCAACATACAACTCATCGGCACTATTAACGTTAAAGCGTTTCAATGCGTAGTTATCAGCGTCTTTCAGTGTGGCGCCGATTTTCGCCAGTTCGTGTTCTAGAATTTCACGACCCGCTTCTAGGTTCTTCTCACGACTTTGCTTGCGGAACCATGCGTTGATCTTCGCACGCGCTCGGCTTGAAGTCACAAAGCCTAGCGACGGGTTCAACCAGTCTCGCGAAGGGTTTGGTTCTTTCTGGGTGATGATTTCAACCTGATCGCCCATTTGCAGTTTATGAGTGAACGGTACGATACGACCCGCTACTTTGGCACCGATACAACGATGCCCCACTTCTGAGTGAATGTGGTAAGCGAAGTCTAATGGGGTTGCGCCCATCGGTAGATCGACGACATCACCACGTGGGGTAAAGGCATATACGCGGTCATCAAATACCTGACTACGCAGCTCATCCAACATCTCGCCAGAGTCGGACATCTCTTCTTGCCAATCCAGTAGCTTACGTAGCCACGTGATCTTCTCATCGTAACCGCTGCGGCTGCTTGCGCCTTCTTTGTATTTCCAGTGCGCTGCAACACCTAGCTCCGAGTCTTCGTGCATCTCTTTAGTACGAATCTGGATCTCGATGGTCTTGCCTTCAGGGCCAAGAATCACGGTATGGATGGACTGATAGCCATTTGGTTTCGGGTTCGCAACGTAATCGTCGAACTCACTTGGTAAGTGTTTGTATTTGGTGTGAACCACACCCAGAGCGGCATAACAGTCTTGAAGTTTGTCAGCGATGATACGTACCGCACGTACGTCAAACAATTCATCAAACGCCAGACTCTTCTTCTGCATTTTGCGCCAGATACTGTAGATGTGCTTTGGACGACCACTGACTTCTGCGTTGATGCCGCATACGGTCATTTCTTGAGTAAGGTCGTCGACAAAGTCTTTGATGTATTGTTCACGGACAATACGACGCTCAGCCAATTGCTTCGCGATTTGCTTGTAGGTTTCTGGTTGTTGGTAGCGGAAGGCATAATCTTCGATTTCCCACTTCAACTGACCAATACCAAGGCGGTTTGCCAGAGGCGCATAGATGTTTGCACACTCTTTTGCCGCTGCACGACGAACTTCGTCCGGCGCTTTTTTTACTTCAATCAGGTTGCAGATACGTTCCGCCAGCTTGATGACCACGCAGCGGAAATCATCCACCATGGCCAACAACATACGACGAACATTATCTACTTGAGACGAGGCAGCACCACCATCCATTGTTACATTCAACTGGCCGATTGCCGCCATTTCGTCGACGCCATCGATCAGCTTAATGATTTCTTTGCTGTATTTTTCCTCAAGGAGTTCTCTATCAAAAGCACCGCTTGAGACCAAAGGGAACAGTTGCGCAGCAACGAGTGTCGCTTTATCCATCGACAAGGTGATCAAGATTTCGATCATCTCTCGTCCACGCCACAACAAAAGCTCCGCCTGCTCGTGGTTCGCCAAAATCGATTGGCAATCACGATACACTTCGGTTAAGCGTTTCGCTGTGTTCTTCTCTTGACCTAGGCTAGCCACCCAGTTTTCAAGTTCAAACTGTTCATCTTGGTTTAAATGCGCGCTTCTTACCGCAACCATCTCATCATCCTAATTATTATATTTGTGTGGTTTGACTAACACCATCCAGGTTAGTTCTTGTGCCAAGCTTTAAGCGTTGGCTTATTGACCACCCACCACGTGTAAGTGATCAACAAAGTCCCAATTATCAGGACTTTTCAAACAGTGCCATCGATTCTAGATGGCTGGTATGAGGGAACATGTCCAGCATACCTAATTTGGTTAATTGGTAGCCTTGCTCCAGCAAGCTCTGGCTATCCCTTGCAAGGGTAGCAGGATTACACGAAACATAAACTACACGCTGTGCGCCAAGCGCAGAAACTTGATCGATGATCCCACTCGCGCCAGCACGCGCCGGATCAAGCAGCACTTTGTCGAATTGTTCAGCCGCCCAAACTTGCCCTTCAAAATCTTGCTCAAGGTTAGCGTGATAAAATTGCGCGTTATTGATTTGGTTCAAAGATGCATTATTTGCCGCCTTTTCCACCATTTCTGCCACGCCTTCTACGCCAACCACGTGTTTTGCACGTTTCGCGATAGGCAAACTGAAGTTACCCAGACCACAGAACAAATCTAACACTCGTTCGTCACTTTGTGGGTCTAACCACTCTACTGCCTGAGCGACCATTTTCTGGTTTACCGCTTGGTTAACTTGAATAAAGTTATTTGGCGTAAATGGCACGGTGACACCCGCTTCTTGATAGAAAGGCACTTCGCCCTCAATCAAATCAAGCTGATCGGTTTCTGGCATCAAGTAGAACGATGCATTGTGACGCTTCGCCAATTCCACCAATGAGTTGGTTTCTTTTTCAGTCAGTTTGCTTAGATGACGCAATGTGATGCATGGACCATTATCGCCTAGCACCAACTCTACGTGACCAAGTTGCTCTGGCTTCTTAAACGCTTTTAACGTCGAGTAGATTTCTGGCAATAGTACATTCAACTCAGGTGCGAGCACTGGGCAGTCTGTCACTTGCGCGATTTGCTTACTCTGTTTCTTACGGAAACCAAAGTGCAACTGACGAGTCTTTTTATCTACGAACAAGCTCACACGAGCACGGCGACGGTAGCCAAGAGACTCACCCAACACAGGCGCATCCAACTCGATATCACTGCCGGCAAATTTTCTCATCAACTGGCGAAGCGTTTGCTGCTTGTGCGTCAATTGTTGGTCATACTTCAAATGCTGCAGGTCACAGCCACCGCATTCATGGTAGTGCGGACAAAACGGCTCCACGCGAGCGTCACTCGGTTTAAGGATTTTAATCAACTTACCGCGAGCGAATTTGCTCTTTTCTTCCACCAATTGGGTTACCACTTCCTCACCCGGTAGCGCACCATCAATAAACAATGGTTTCTTCTTAAGGTAAGCAATGCCTGCGCCGTGGTGATCCAAACGCTCCACTTGTACCGCTTGGTGGCGGGTATTCAGTTGCGTTTTCTTTTTAGGTTGAAAGATACGTGCCATGCTCTGTGCCTGATTTGTGTCTAATTGCTCTACTGCTTCACTATTCTTGATTGCAGCCGTTGTGTGATTCGAGTGACTTGATTATGCTTACCGTTTATCCGGTGACGTCACTTCTTTGCTCAAGGCTTTATCGTGCGCTTGAGAAATAATGCGTTATTTTCCCATATCCAGACTCCGATGTAATTAGATAACATGACCAGATATGGCTTAAGAGCACGTGTAATTACACTAACTCTCGCTCCCACTCTCATTATTGGTTTATTACTGAGCGGCTTTTTCTCATTTAACCGCTACCAAGACCTCGAGAAACAAGTTATCACCACAGGCAATAGCATCATCGAACCGCTTGCGATTGCCAGTGAAACTCACCTACTTTCCGAAAGTCGCGAAGCCGTTCGTCGCCTTATCAGTTACGCCCACCGCAAAAACTCGAAGCTGGTTCGTAGTATCGCGGTGTTCGATGAAAATCATGAGCTTTTCGTTACTTCTAACTTCCATCCCAATTTTGAAGCTCTGATGTTCCCGAAGGATAAGCCTATCCCTCAATTAGGCAATTCGGAAATCTTCGATAACTCGCTTATTCTGCGCGTGCCGATTCTATCTGAAGGTCACTATCTTTCGGAGCTCTCAAATGAGAATCAGGGCACAAAAGCCATCGGCTACATCGCAGTAGAAATGGACCTTTCGTCACTTCGATTACAACAATACCAAGAAGTGTTCTCTGCGTTCTTGGTGTTGATCCTCGGTCTTGGTCTCGCGAGTGTATTCGCCTCTCGCCTCATGCATGACGTAACCCAACCGATCACCCACATGAAGAACGTGGTTGACCGCATTCGTCGTGGTCACCTTGATGTGCGTATCGAAGGCAAAATGCACGGTGAGTTAGACCAGCTGAAAAACGGTATCAACGCCATGGCGGTCTCGCTGTCGGAATACCACGTTGAGATGCAGCACAGTATAGACCAAGCGACGTCAGACTTGCGTGAGACTCTGGAACAGCTAGAGATTCAGAACGTGGAATTAGACATCGCGAAGAAGCGTGCCCAAGAAGCAGCACGTGTGAAATCCGAATTCTTAGCGAACATGTCTCACGAGCTTCGTACTCCGCTGAATGGTGTGATTGGTTTTACCCGTCAAATGTTGAAAACACAGCTTTCAAACAGCCAAACGGATTACTTGCAGACTATTGAGAAGTCCGCAAACAACCTACTGAACATCATCAACGACATCCTCGACTTCTCGAAACTGGAAGCCGGTAAGCTGGCACTGGAAAACATTCCGTTTGAATTCCGCGAGAGCTTAGAAGAAGTAATCAACCTACAAGCTACCAGCGCGCACGAAAAAGGTTTAGAAATCACCTTGAAAGTGGATCCGAAGATCCCGCAAGGCTTGGTGGGTGACCCACTTCGTATCCAACAAATCCTCACTAACTTGGTCGGCAACTCCATCAAGTTTACTGAGCGCGGTAACATCGACATCAGCGTTGAGATGCGCTCACAATCTGGTGATTCGGTCGAACTGCAATTCATGGTGCGCGATACGGGTATTGGTATCTCCGAACGTCAGCAAGCGCAGTTGTTCCAAGCGTTTAGCCAAGCAGATGCAAGTATTTCACGTCGCTATGGTGGTACCGGTCTTGGTCTGGTTATCACTCAAAAACTGGTAAGCCAGATGGGCGGTGAAATCAGCCTAACCAGTCGCCTACACCAAGGTTCTACCTTCTGGTTTACGGTTCGCTTGCACTCGACTGAAATGCCAATGAGCGATCTGATTGAAGTCGAGCTATTAACTGGTAAGCAATTGCTGTTGGTTGAACCAAACATGCAAGCGGCGTCAGTGACACAGCAGATCCTGAGCCAAGAAGGCATTCTGGTGACCTACCGCTCCTCGTTGCCAGAAAATGATGAGAACTACGATTACGTCTTGTTGAACTTGGCTGCCAACCAAACCTACGACGAACAGTCGGTAGCAGCTTGGATTGAGCAAGCCAAACGCATGGCGCCGAGTGTGATCATGGGTACGCCGAGTACCGAACTGGCACTGGCAGACCAAGTGATGAACGACCATCAGATCCAATGTCTGACCAAGCCATTATCACGCCGTAAGCTTCTACAAAGCCTAATCACGGACCATGTTGAAACACCACAAGCGGTAATTGCACCAATTGAGCCAGTGGTGAATGAACGCTTACCACTGACGGTGCTTGCGGTTGATGACAACCCGGCCAACTTGAAACTGATCTCTGCGCTACTAAAAGAGCGAGTAGAAACGGTAACGGCGTGCAGCAATGGTCAGCAAGCGGTGAATCTCGCGACTGAGAAGAAATACGATCTGATCTTCATGGATATTCAAATGCCATTGATGGACGGCGTGACGGCTTGTCAGCACATTAAAGAGCTAGAGCTGAACAAAGACACCCCTGTGATTGCGGTAACCGCGCATGCCATGGCGGGCGAACGTGACCGACTACTGGCAGCGGGTATGGATGACTACCTAACCAAGCCAATTGAAGAGCATGTACTGCAACAGGTTTTGGTTCATTGGAATCCAAATACCTGTACTGAGAGTGTCGACAAAATCGCGCCATCGTATGTCGAACCTGTTGCGGAAACTGCACCACCAGCACCAGAAAAACCACAGCAAGACGTCATCATCGACTGGCAAGCAGCGTTAAAGCAGAGTGCCAACAAAGAAGACTTAGCCAAAGACATGCTGCGCATGCTGATTGATTTTATTCCTGAGGTGGAAGAAGTGGTCGATCAAGCATTAGAGCAAGAAGACTTCTCGCGTGATGACCTTATCCATGTGGTGCATAAACTTCACGGCAGCAGCTCTTACTGCGGTGTGCCGAGATTGAAGTCATTGTGTGCAACCTTAGAACAAGCGCTGCGCTCAGGGGCTAGTATTGAAGACATCGAGCCAGAAATGTTTGAACTGCAAGATGAGATGATAAAGGTTACTAGCACCGCGAAACTCTATCTTGAGCAGTAGAGAATGACAGCATAAATCAGAGTAATAAAAAAGCCAGAGCATCGACTCTGGCTTTTTCGTATTCGGTTATTAATCCGTAGTCAGGCTAAGTTAGGATTCAAAAATCACCGTCGCAACGGCGTAATGACGCTCATCCGAAATAGACAGATGAACATGATTGACGCCCATCGACTCAGCGATTTGTTTCGCCACACCGGATAAGGTTAATACTGGTTTACCAAACTCATCATTCGAAACCGTAAAATCATGAAAGGTCACGCCTTTTGCGATGCCAGTTCCTAACGCTTTTGAGGCCGCCTCTTTTACTGCGAAACGCTTCGCAAGGTAACGCCCTTTTTGCTTCAATTCAGCAAACTTTATCATTTCATCTTGCGACAAAATGCGCTTTGCGAAGGGTTCACCAGTACGACCGAGCGCTTTTTCAATGCGCTCAATCTCTGCGATGTCAGTGCCTAATCCTAAAATTGCCATGCTTAAATCTGATTACTTACGAGCCGCAACCATGATGGCTTTCATTTCTGCCACAGATTTTTCTAGACCATCGAAAACTGCACGACCAATGATCGAGTGACCGATGTTTAGCTCGTAGATTTCTGGCAGTGCTGCGATTGGTGCAACGTTGTGGTAAGTCAGACCGTGACCTGCGTTTACGATGATACCTAAGTCATCAGCGTAGCTCGCACCAGCTGCAATCTTCTTCAGCTCATCTTGCTGGTCTTCTTCTGTTGTCGCGTCTGCGTAGTGACCAGTGTGAAGCTCAATGTAAGGTGCGCCACATGCTTTTGCCGCATCGATCTGTTGACGGTCAGCATCGATGAACAGAGATACTTTGATGCCCGCTTCGGTTAGCTTTTGCGTTGCCGCTTTCACTTTCTCAAGTTGACCGACAACATCCAGGCCACCTTCTGTTGTCAACTCTTCACGTTTTTCAGGAACCAGACAAACGAACTCAGGCTTAGTTTGTAGCGCAATCTCAACCATCTCGTCCGTTACTGCCATTTCAAGGTTCATACGAGTTTGAATGGTTTCACGTAGGATGCGAACGTCACGATCTAGAATGTGGCGACGGTCTTCACGTAGGTGGATGGTAATACCGTCAGCACCAGCACGCTCTGCGATCTCAGCAGCATGAACTGGATCTGGGTATTTAGTACCACGTGCATTACGTAGAGTGGCAATATGGTCGATATTAACGCCTAAGTAGATTGAGCTCATTTTCCGTTACTCCGTGCTCGATATGTCTGAATGAATAATTCGCGACTTTTTAAAGGTTTGCCGCCAAGATACGGCTTTAATGCCATACGTGTAAAGCGTTTCGCCGCTTTTAATTGCTCTTTAGTGACGAATCGCCGTTCGCTAATCGCAATCAATTCATTACCTAAAAATGTCAGGTTGTCGCGCCTTACTGAAGCTATGAATCCCTTTTGCTCACGATAGCGGTAAGTCATCTCAGGATCGACTGGCTCACCTGTCCCGGCGCAATGCAAGAAATCGACGCCATAGCCCATTGAAGACAGCAGGGCCAATTCAAAACGACGCAACCCCGGTTCAGGGTTATCACTCTGAGCCAATTCCGTTAGTGCATGCAGGTAATCATGAAATAACGCAGGCATCGGCACTTCCGCCATTAACACGCGTCCGACTAATTCATTTACGTACATCGCGGAATAAAGGTTTATCCCGAACAACGGCAAGCCTAAACTGATTGGCTCTGCCTGACGTAAGGTTTTCATCGAACCTTTGCCGGACCATTTCAGCAATAGTGGCGTGAAAGGCTGTAATGCCCCTTTCAGATTGGAGCGTTTGCTGCGCGCGCCTTTCGCCATCAACGTGATACGACCATACTCCTCGCTGAATACATCAAGGATTAAGCTCGATTCACTGTAAGGGCGTCGGTGCAATACAAAGCAGCGCTGGAAGCCTTCTGAAGACTGGTTGCTCATTTCAATCAGTGTGCCTAAGTCGGTAATAAAAAATAAGGAGCCAAGTGGCTCCTTATTTTAATCGATATTATATTTTAGTCGATGTTGGAACGAAGTGTCTTCGTTACCAAACTTACAAGCAACCAAACTTATAGGTCGTCGATGTATCCTAGTGAGCGCAGTGCACGTTCGTCGTCTGCCCAACCAGATTTCACTTTTACCCAAGTCTCTAGGTAAACCTTACGACCGAATAGCTCTTCCATATCTAGACGTGCTTCACGACCAATTGTCTTGATCTTCTCGCCGCCTTTACCAATCACCATTTTCTTCTGACCATTACGTTCAACAAGAATCAGGGCGTTGATATGGAAACCGTCAGTTTCTGGGTTGTAATCGAAACGCTCAATCTCAACCGTTACCGAGTATGGCAGCTCTTCACCAGTAAAACGCATCAGCTTTTCACGCACGATTTCAGACGCCATGAAACGCTGAGAACGGTCGGTTACGTATTCTTCTGGGAAGTGATGCGTTGCTTCTGGCAAGTGATCGCGAACGTGCTTGCGCAGTACGTCGATGTTCTTACCTTGCTTTGCAGAGATTGGCACAACATCAACGAAGTCCATCTTCTTAGACATGTCGGCCATGTGCATCATCACTTCGTTACGATCTTGCACGTTGTCTACTTTGTTCACACAAAGTACAACTGGGAAGTTCGACTTTTGAAGCTTAGTCAGCACCATCTCGTCGTCTTTTGTCCAATGTGTACCGTCGACCAAGAAGAAGACTAGGTTCACATCACTTAGAGATGAGTTTGCTGCACGGTTCATCAAGCGGTTAATCGCGCGCTTTTCTTCAATGTGAAGTCCTGGCGTATCTACGTAGATCGCTTGGTAATCGCCGTCTGTGTCCACACCCATGATGCGGTGACGAGTCGTTTGCGGCTTACGAGATGTAATCGAAATCTTCTGACCAAGAATTTTGTTTAGAAGCGTCGATTTGCCAACGTTTGGGCGACCAACAATCGCAATAAAGCCGCAGTGCTGGTTTTCTGGTGAACTTACTTCACCATTTGATGCAAAAAATGCATCGATATCGAATTCGTTATCAGCCATTTGTTAATTGCTCAAGTGCTGTTTCAGCAGCCGCTTGTTCTGCCTTGCGGCGGCTGGTGCCTTTACCAATGACAGGCTTATCCACACCTGCTACGTCACACTCAACCGTGAACTCTTGGTTGTGCGCTTCACCTTTAATATTAGTCACTGTGTAGACAGGCAGTGGTTTTCTTCTGCCTTGCAGGAACTCTTGTAGGCGAGTTTTTGGATCTTTTTGTGATACGCCAGGCTTGATGGCTTCAAGACGCGAGTTGTACCAGCTCAGTACAATACCGCGCACGGCTTCAATATCACTATCAAGGTAAATCGCACCAATAATGGCTTCTACCGCATCGGCTAGAATAGAGTCTCGGCGGAATCCGCCACTCTTCAATTCACCTGGACCTAATTTTAAATAATCTCCTAGATCGAATTCACGACCCAGTTCCGCCAATGTGTGCCCACGTACCAAAGTAGCGCGCATACGGCTCATGTCACCTTCGTTCACTTTCGGGAAACGATGGTACAGATCATCAGCGATGACAAAACTTAAAATTGAATCGCCCAGAAACTCAAGACGTTCATTATGCTTGCTGTTGGCGCTGCGGTGAGTCAGCGCCAAGTTGATAAGCCCAGCATCCTTAAATTGGTAGCCGAGCTTTCTCTCTAGTTTATCAATTGGAGAATTCATACTCTCTCGATATGTAATGGTTAGTGAATACCACCGACGCGGTTAAAACGCACACCAGTTGGAATCCATGAAGGTAGAACGCTGTCCGCGCCACGATCAAACTCGAAGCTGATCCAGATCGCGACAGCTTTACCGACTAAGTTTGCTTCTGGAACAAAGCCCCAGTAACGGCTATCAGCACTGTTATCACGGTTATCACCCATAACAAAGTACTGACCTTGTGGCACAACCCATTCGTTAACTCCTGGACGTGGCTGGTAGTTCTGCACACGGTCACGAGCGAGCGGGTTCACCAAAACTTGGTGTTCCACTTCACCCAGTTTTTCATTCATCTGAATCAGAGGAATGCCATTTTGGATGAATTGGCTCTCTTCAACATTGCTCAATTTGACTGGCTTACAAGATGATTCACCTTTCGATTGAATACATACCTGTTTGTCAGCAGAGTAACGCACGGTATCACCAGGCAAACCAACCACACGTTTAATGTAGTCAATGTTTGGCTGTGGTGGGTATTTGAATACCACGATGTCGCCACGCTCAGGCTTGCCAGTTTCCACTAGCTGCGTGCGCCATACAGGGTCTTTCAAGCCGTATGCGTATTTCTCAACCAAAATGAAGTCGCCCACTAGTAGAGTTGGCATCATTGAGCCTGAAGGGATTTGGAACGGTTCATAGATAAAAGAACGTAATACCAGTACGAATGCAATCACTGGAAAGATAGAGACGCTGTTCTCTACCCACCAAGGTTGGCTTTCTACTTTTTGTAGCGTCACCGCATCCAGACCATTTGCTGTTTGCGCTTGGATCTCCGCTACCTTTGCTTGACGTTTTTTCGCAAACACCAGCTTTTCTAGTAGCCAAACTACGCCAGTTACCAAAGTCACGATAACTAGAATCAGTGAGAATGTATTCGCCATTAAATTCCCTTATCTAAAAATACGAAAGTGAAAGAGCCGAAACCCTTTCACTTATTTTACTATCTAACGTCTTATGACAGACAAGAGTACGAGATAGTTCAACTCTAGTCTTTACCAACGTGAAGAATTGCTAGGAACGCTTCTTGAGGCAGTTCTACGTTACCGATCTGCTTCATACGTTTCTTACCTTCTTTCTGTTTCTTCAGAAGTTTCTTCTTACGGCTCACGTCACCACCGTAACATTTCGCGATTACGTTCTTACGTAGCTGTTTCACAGTAGAACGCGCGATGATGTGGTTACCGATAGCCGCTTGGATCGCGATGTCGAACATCTGACGAGGGATGAATTCTTTCATCTTCTCTACAAGCTGACGACCACGAGTCTGAGACTGGTCTTTGTGCGTAATCAACGCTAACGCATCCACTTTGTCGCCGTTCAGTAGTACGTCTACGCGTACCATGTTCGATGCTTCAAAGCGTTGGAAGTTGTAATCCAGAGACGCATAACCACGTGATGTAGACTTCAGACGGTCAAAGAAATCCAGTACTACTTCTGCCATTGGAATATCGTAAGTAACGGCTACTTGGTTACCGTGGTAAACCATATCTACCTGAGTACCACGTTTCTCAACACAAAGTGTGATTACGTTACCTAGGTAATCCGCAGGTACTAGGATGTTACAACGTGCGATAGGCTCACGGATCTCTTCGATGTCGTTAACCGCTGGCAGTTTTGCCGGGCTATCAACATACAGAGTCTCGCCGTTTGTTTGCTCAACTTCGTAAACTACCGTTGGTGCCGTTGTAATCAGGTCTAGGTCGTATTCACGCTCTAGACGCTCTTGGATGATTTCCATGTGCAACATGCCAAGGAAACCACAACGGAAACCAAAGCCTAGTGCTGCTGAGTTTTCTGGCTCGTAGAATAGCGATGCGTCGTTAAGGCTCAGTTTACCTAGTGCGTCACGGAAGTTTTCGTAATCATCAGAAGATACTGGGAACAGACCCGCGTATACCTGAGGTTTTACTTTCTTAAAGCCTGGTAGTGGCTTCTCGCTACCGTTTTTCGCTAGTGTCAGCGTATCACCTACTGGCGCGCCTAGGATGTCTTTGATACCACAAACTACCCAGCCTACTTCGCCAGTACGCAGAACATCAGTGTCCACTTGCTTAGGCGTGAAGATACCTAGACGGTCTACACCCCAAGTCTGGCCTGTGCTCATTACTTTGATCTTGTCGTTTTTCTTCAGTGAGCCGTTTTTAATACGAACCAAAGAAACAACGCCAAGGTAGTTGTCGAACCATGAGTCGATGATCAGCGCTTGAAGTGGCGCATCTGGATCACCTTCTGGTGCTGGAATTGCTGATACGATGTTTTCTAGAACGTCATCTACACCGATACCTGTCTTTGCAGAACAGCGAGTAGCTTCCATTGCATCAATACCAACGATTTCTTCAATTTCTTCCGCTACACGCTCAGGATCAGCCGCTGGTAGGTCAATCTTGTTCAGGATTGGCACAACCTCTAGATCCATTTCGATCGCGGTGTAACAGTTAGCTAGCGTTTGAGCCTCTACACCCTGACCTGCGTCAACCACCAGTAGCGCACCTTCACAAGCGGCTAGAGAACGTGATACTTCGTACGCAAAGTCAACGTGTCCCGGAGTATCGATGAAGTTCAACTGGTACGTTTCGCCGTCTTTAGCGGTGTAGTTCAGCGTCACACTCTGAGATTTGATGGTGATACCACGCTCACGTTCAAGATCCATAGAATCCAGAACCTGTGCGGCCATTTCACGATCGCTTAATCCACCACAAACTTGGATTAGACGGTCAGATAGGGTCGACTTACCATGGTCGATGTGGGCGATAATCGAAAAGTTACGAATGTGCTTCATAGATTTAGGGTGACTAACTCTTTACAAATAGGGACAGTAAGAAAGCCGTCAGTTGACGGCATTTCAATCAAGTTGGCAGATTCTACCCAATTTCGTTAACGGGCGCACCTTATTTAAAGTTTAGAACTTATTGAATAGGTTCACCGAGAACTCGAATGAGGGTGACTTGACGTTTGGACTCGTCTTCTAGCGGGCGTGACACACGTTTTGCGAGCCACATACCACCAGCCGCGAACAATATCGAAGCGAGGATGGTAATGCCCTCACCACCAGCGGTTAAAGGCGCAAGCAGGAAGTTGCCAATCACGGCACCGAGAATCAAACCAAACAGAGGAAGAAGGTAGACCGCCATGGCGGATTTGATCAGGCTTGCTTCAGGGAAGCCAATTTCCACGACTTGGCCAACTTTGACGGATTTTGGGGTACGCAAATGCCACGACAGCGTTTTGTTACCGATGGCTTTGGTAACCACGCCAGTGCCGCAGCTTTTTTGCGATGAACAGCTGCTGCAACTGGTCTGTTGCTCGCAGCTGAGATCGACATCATATTGCCGACCGTGACGATGAACACCCGTCACAGTAGCCAATGCAGTCATCATTGCACTTCACTCTTTGTTACATTAAAAGTGACCGATTGTGCGATGCGCTGAGCCGTTGTTGGTGGGATATCACCTACAACAGAGATTTCGTGGTTGCCGTTAATAAAGCTATGTAGAGTGCGACGACCTTGACGAACCAACTGACCTTTCAGCGAATGCTCATCTTTGTTCGCCACATACACAGAGAAACTAAACAGCCCATCTGAATACAATTGGCTTTCTACCATTTGATCGGTCACGGCCATACGGTAGCGATTCAGTTCATTTGGTTGGAAGCCTTCTGGTATCCAGCCTACAGTCCAATCGCTGGTGCCGATATCGCCTTTCGGCATGGTCAAAACACCAGGTAATTGAACCTCTTCCAAACCACTCATCAGCTCGCCAATTTTAGGGTTCACTGAGTAAGAGATAGTTCGGTACTGTTCAAGCATTTCACCATCGCGATCGACAAGATCAGCACGCAGTGGCAACTTACTCTTCTCATCAATCCACAACACATAAGAATAACGCAGGCCATCTTTTGGCACGATACGTAGCACTTGTGTTGGTACACCTGCTTCACGGGCACGACCTACTTTTACATAGTCGTAGTACAAGTTTAGCTCGTCGATATTCGCGTTCAGCATTGGCATGATTGGAGCAACCATTTTACCCGATTCGATGGTAAACGGTTCCGCGCCGGTTTCGATGTAGCTTACTTCAGTGCCGCGACGAATAACCTCACGCACAGGACCGCTTAGATACACAAGATGTGCATACTGGTCTTTGTCGTGAGTCGCATGACGATACAGCAAAGGTTCAATGCTGTTCTTTTTGATAAGGATATAAGAGAGTTCGTAGCTTAAATTCTTGCTCGCCTCGCTCATTTGATGCAATAAAGCCTCCGCTGGCTTATCACCAGCAAAGGCTTGCGAAGACATCAGACTGAACAGAGCGCAAGCGCTGATCAGAAATTTTTTCATTCAATATCCGGAGTCAGATGTGCATCTTGCTGAGACGCATCACTGTTAATTCTTAGCTGCAGTTCGTAGTCACGAAGCATAGCATGAACGCGTTTGCGTTGCTCTTGCATATTTGCTTCACCAACCGAACGCTCTACGGATTCACGCGTCAAGCTTACTGGTTCAGCGCTGCCAGCGAATGGCACGGTTTGAAGCACAGGAAGTTGATCGGCTTGTGGCGACATTGGGTCACTACCACCGTATTGTTGCACACCTAAAATCACAACGAGTGACACACACGCAGCGACCGCAACTTGACCAAACTGGGTCAACCAAGCTGGCAATTGGCGTTTCGCTTTTTGTGGCTCTGGTTGCGACTCTTTTGGCGCGTCGTTAATTGAAATCACGTTTGCACTGCGCGAATCGATAGCACGATGCACAGGCTCGTCTTCTAACGCTAACGCTACGCTTTCAGCAATATTCCACTCAGGCTTTGCTGGCGCTTCGCCTCGCATCACATCACCAATCAGGTGATAGTTCTGCCAAGCATCACGGCTCTCTTGGTCTTGCTCTAATTCTTGAATTAAAGCCTTATCGACCAATTCTCCATCCATGAGAGCTGAAAGTTTTTCTTTGTCAGCCATTGTTTTCACCATAGTTATCACTTGTACTAGCGCTGCAAAAGAGGTTTGATTTTCTTTTCCACCGCCTCACGAGCACGGAAGATACGTGATCGTACCGTTCCCACCGGGCAATCCATTACTTCAGCAATTTCCTCATAGCTTAAGCCGTCAAGCTCACGCAGAGTCATTGCCGTTTTCAAATCTTCAGGTAAGGCTTCGATTGCGCTGAACACTACCCGTTGCAATTCTTTGGACAACGTTAAGTTCTCAGGGTTCGAAATTTCTTTCAGTGCATTACCTGTTTCGTAAAATTCAGCATCTTCAGCATCAACATCCGTCGCAGGCGGTCTACGACCCTGAGCAACGATATGATTCTTCGCAGTATTCACCGCAATGCGATACAGCCAAGTGTAAAACGCACTCTCCCCGCGAAAGCTAGGGATAGCTCGGTAAGCCTTGATAAACGCTTCTTGTGCTACATCTGGAACATCGCCAGGATTACTTACGTATCTGGAAATAAGATTACATACCTTGTTCTGATACTTTGTTACCAGCAGGTTGAATGCTTGCTTATCTCCATTCTGAACTCGCTCAATCAATACTTGATCGGTCAGCTGCTCGTTCATTCGAGCGGATACTCCTATTTGTTATGCCCCTACTCTTCTCAGATATGGGTACTAATTATGCAAAACGTAGTATTGACACCACTGCTTACTTGAGCACTATTGTGACTCCGACGTGAATGAGAAAGTTCCATAGTTTCTCAAATTTTTTGTCATTGTTTTTTCACAGTGTGATGTCACTAGCCAAATCCCTCGCCACGTCTGAATTACGTCTCGTTTTGACAAGCGAGCATAGTGTTGGGGAAATGGGTATAATGGATGATCTCTGTCCCAGATTGTGCTGGGTAGAGCCTAGAAAAGCAATGGCATTGACAAACTATTACTTTTTGTTGGCACGGCTAATGGCTATCTGAACAACGCGTTTAAAATAAAACTCAGGAAGCATTCGCATGTCATCGACATGCAAAAATAAGAGTGGCACAAGTCACCAGAGTTGCGGTGATTTAGATACCTCCCAACTTAGCCCTTAGCGACGGATGTCGCGTTAATGGATGCACATGGTGTGCAAAATATACACAAGGTAGCCTTGTTACCTTAGCTTGGGATTGTAAAAGTAATATGAACACAAATCGTGAACATGAATGTGATGTGTTAGTGGTAGGGAGTGGCGCCGCGGGCTTGTCGTTGGCTTTGCGTGTCGCAAACCACTGTAAGGTGATGGTTCTAAGTAAAGGACCACGTAGCGAAGGCGCGACGTTTTACGCGCAAGGTGGTATCGCTGCGGTATTTGATGAGTCGGACACCATTGAGTCTCACGTTGAAGATACACAAATTGCCGGAGATGGTATCTGTGACGAAGAGACGGTTAAATTCATCGCGGAAAACTCAAAAGAGTGCGTGCAATGGTTGATTGATGGCGGCGTACCATTTGACCGTGAAGATGATGATTCTGACGATGAGCCACGTTATCACTTAACTCGCGAAGGCGGACACAGCCGTCGTCGTATTTTGCACGCTGCCGATGCCACTGGTATGGCAATGCAAACTTCTCTGCAAGACAACGCACACAGCCACCCAAACATTCATGTTCTTGAACGTCACAATGCTCTGGATTTGATCACCGAAGATAAAATTGGCGGCGACAAAAACAAGATCATTGGTGCTTATATTTGGAACCGCAACGAAGAGCAAGTTGAAACTGTTCGTGCAAAATTTGTTGTTCTCGCAACGGGCGGCGCTTCCAAAGTTTACCAATACACATCTAACCCAGACGTCTCTTCTGGTGATGGTATCGCAATCGCGTGGCGCGCAGGCTGTCGCGTTGCGAACATGGAATTCAACCAATTCCACCCGACCTGTCTGTTCCATCCAGAAGCGCGCAATTTCTTACTAACAGAAGCGTTGCGTGGTGAGGGTGCGTATTTACGTCGTCCTGATGGCTCACGATTTATGCCAGATTTCGACGAGCGTAAAGAGCTTGCTCCGCGTGATGTCGTGGCTCGCGCGATCGACTTCGAAATGAAGCGCTTAGGTGCTGACTGCATGTATCTCGACATCAGCCATAAGCCCGCGGATTTCATTACTAAGCATTTCCCAACCATCTACTCTCGTTTGATGGATTTGGGTATCGACATGACTAAAGAGCCAATCCCAATCGTACCTGCGGCGCACTATACATGCGGCGGCGTCATGGTCGATCAAAACGGCCATACCGATCTGAAGAACCTTTACGCGATTGGTGAAGTGAGCTACACAGGCTTGCACGGTGCGAACCGTATGGCATCAAATTCACTACTTGAGTGTGTGGTTTACGCATGGTCGGCAGCCAAAGACATTCTTAAACACCACAACGAAGTAGAACTCGCACCACAGGTTCCATGTTGGGATGAAAGCCAAGTGACCAACAGTGATGAAGAAGTGATCATCCAACACAACTGGCATGAGCTGCGCCTATTTATGTGGGATTACATGGGCATCGTTCGTACCGATAAACGTCTTGAACGCGCACTGCGCCGTATCCAGATGCTGCAACAAGAAACGCACGAGTACTACAGTCACTTCCGCGTATCAAACAACTTGCTAGAGCTACGTAACCTGCTGCAAGTCGCAGAGCTGATGGTACGTTGTGCGATGCAGCGTAAAGAGAGCCGTGGTCTGCACTACACCTTGGATTATCCAAACCAGCTAGAAAACAGCGGCCCAACGATTCTTACGCCAAACAAATAGCTCTGACACTAAAAAGTAATCGTCAGATACAAGATCAAATGGGAGCTTCGGCTCCCATTTTCCATTGTCGTAATATCAAACACAGTTGACGATATGCCACGTCTTCACAACTGTCTCGCCAAATCGTGACTTTCTCACCCGACGCTAATTCAAACGTGACTTTGAACGCTGCCGCCGACACATCAACACTCGATATTGTCGAAGTTTGTTTGTCATTGCGTACTGTGCCATCACGATGCAAATACCAACCACCACAGGCTGAAGGTACGACAAAGCCACCTTGCATTTGGCAACGAATAATCAGTAGTAACAGATAAGTTGATAAGACGAGTGGGATATCAGAACAGATAACCGCCCAAACGCAACCTAGGAGAAGAAGTTGGTTGGCAATTTGGGCGTATAGAGAAGTGTTAACCTTGAGATTAACGAACCTTGCTGAGGTTGTGTGCGACAATTTTATCGACCATCGATGCATGGCCTAGATTTTCGCTACGACCGTGGCCCATCACCCAAGTAAACAGATCGGGATCATCGCATTCTAGTAGTGAGACGAAATCACGCTGCTCTTGCTCATTTAGTGCATCAAAGCACTCTTCAAAAAACGGCATAATCACCACGTCAAGCTCAAGCATGCCACGACGACAAGCCCATTTAATACGCGCCTTTTCTTCCGCAGTGTACATTCAGTATTCCTTCATAGATGTCTTGTTCTTAGTGCGGAGTGTAACAAGGGATGTGCAACGTCACTAGTGTGCGGGTCACAATATGTAGCCAAGTCGCTGCAAATCCTGAACGCATTTAATAAACAAACGTTCAGCAAAGCCAAACACCTTAAAATTGAGTGGATATATTGAGTGCTGACAAATGCCGATTCTGCATTTAACATAGCTGAAAAATATCTTCAAAAGGCATTGTAATCATGGAATGGCAAACTCGCTTTTCACCGCTGAACCTATCGACACAAGACGCACTACCTGAGCTGTCTATCTCGCTATTGGATAACCTGGGTATGATCACCATGATTGGAGACGACAAAAAGTCGTACCTACACGGTCAAGTTACCTGCGATGTGGTTTCTCTTGAGAAAGACCAATCAATGTTGGGTGCACATTGTGATGCGAAAGGTAAAGTGTGGAGTGTCTTCCGCCTATTCCACCATAACGATGGCTATGCAATGGTTCAGCCAAAATCAGCGATTGAAGTGGAACTGAAAGAAATCAAAAAGTACGCGGTGTTCTCGAA
The DNA here is from genome assembly GCF_000305755.2 of Vibrio sp. HENC-03. Classification (NCBI taxonomy): domain Bacteria; kingdom Pseudomonadati; phylum Pseudomonadota; class Gammaproteobacteria; order Vibrionales; family Vibrionaceae; genus Vibrio; species Vibrio sp. HENC-03. The sequence continues at coordinate 42,051 of NZ_JH976129.1, forward strand.
AGTGACCATCGAAGAGTCTAGCGATGTTGTGCTGGGTGTCGCTGGTGAGAATGCAGATGCCTTCATCTCAACACTAAATGCTGATTCTGGCGACGTGCGTACAGTTGAAGGAGGCACTGCAGTCAAAGTGGCTTCAAACCGCTGGTTGCTTGCGCTTACAGCAGAAGCAGCACAATCGTTAGTGGAAGATAGCCAAGCAACACTAACAACCCATGAGCTTTGGACCCGTTTCGATATTGAAGCAGCACTACCATACGTGGCAGCAGACGCGCAAAACGAGCACATTCCACAAGCACTAAACGTACAAGCGCTTGGGGGCATCAGCTTTACGAAAGGCTGCTACACAGGTCAAGAAACCGTAGCGCGCGCGAAATACCGCGGTACCAACAAACGTGCAATGTACATTGTTAAAGGTGCAACCGCTGAAGCCTTAGATGAAAGTACAATCGAACTGGAACGTAGTGTCGGTGAAAACTGGCGTTCAGTAGGCGCATTGCTCACACATTACCAATTCAGCGACAACCAAGCGATGGGGCTCATTGTATTGCCAAACAATCTAGACGATGACACTCGTCTGCGCTTGGTTGCTCAACCTGAGTCTGAATGGGAAATCGCAGCATTGCCGTACAGCCTTGACGATGAGTAATACCATTCATACCCCTTTGATGCAGTTTTTGGCGGACCAAAACATCGAGTACCGCCTTCTTCCTCATCAAAGGCCAGCAACAACCATTGAGGATGCCGCGCAACAACGCGGCATTCGCCCTTCTCAAATGGTCAAAGCGATTCTTTTGCGTGATATGGGAAATCAATATGCGCTTGCTTGTGCACCAGGTGATCGTAGCGTTGATCCAAAGAAGGTGCGCGCATTACTGCAGTGCCGTCGCATGACGTGTGTTGATCAAGCGGACGTAGAAGCGATTACCGGATACAAGATTGGTACTGTCACACCACTCCTCCTAAAACGCTACATGCCGATCGTATTTGATCCAAGTTTGCTTGAAGAAAAAGAAATCACCATTAGCAGCGGAGATCGTATGGCTGGCTTAGCGCTATCCATCGATGATCTCATCCAATTATGCCAACCAACCATGGCTGATATCTGCCGCTAACATGTAATCAAGCGCAGGATTCTCACTCCTGCGTGATCTCACTCATATCTCTCCGATTACACTCAAGAATTTTTAATCATTTTTAAAACATAAATAGTCACAAATGAAAAACTCGTATATGCTGAATTCGTTGGTTAAGTTTTCAACAACGACTCAGCCAACGTAAAGTGAATCTGCTGACTTGTATGACAGCGTTCATTAAGTCAGTCGTCCACTTTTGTGTAATGCATCTGTGACTATTCGCCCGCCGAAGCGGGCTTTTTTTTGCGTGGAACTTTTTTCCTTTTCCTTCCTCTAACTCAATGAAAGCAATGCATTTGAGGTTTCAACCTCGTCAAAACGAACAAAATGCAACCCATTGAGAAAAACATTTAGCAAACAATCATTTTCCTTCTATTCTTATTTCTGTAACAAAACTGTTGCTTAATGCACCACGTAAGAACAGGAGAGCTCAAGGACTGGTTCCTTCGACAATGATTTTTTGAGGTAATCCTCACGCTATTTGAGATATGACTCTGTCAATTTGTCTAAGGCAGCACAAATCTCTAAAGCCAAGTGCCTCAACTGCACTTAATACTATTGCTGTCACAATAATTTTTACGCGAAAAACGTAGAATAACTGGGCTAGGTAAGAGATAAGGAAGAGTAAATATGAGACTGTTTAAGCGCTATACACCAGGTATGATTGCTAAACACATAAGTCGTCTTTTTAAAGGAAGAATTTATATTTACGGAGTCGGTAAGTTCGAGTTTGATAACGGAAAATTGATGTTGCCAGAGAAAGCTGAGAAACGTCACTTTCAGGCAGTAAAAGAGATTAACCAAGAGATTATGAAGCTCAGATGCGCATACGCTTAGCTTAAACATCGATGTAATAAGAAAGGCTGGATTAACCAGCCTTTTTTGTATCTTCTATTCGTGAATCGAGAAACGCATTTATTGACGCGCTAGTTCCGGCAAATTGCCTTTCAAACCTAGTGCACGCTTCATGATTTCATCTTTCGCACCCGGCAGTTGTCCTGCTAGGCTCAAACCAATACCACGAACCAGCTTCTTGGCAGGGTTCTCACCGGAGAACAGATCACGGAAGCCTTGCATCGCCGCTATCATCTTCGCCGCCTCAGCTTTGCGCCAACGTTCGTAACCACGTAGGTTACGTTTGGTGCCAATGTCCTGCCCCTGTTTCCACAGCGCCAACACTTCTTGCGCTAAGCTCGCAGCATCCAATAAACCAAGGTTCACACCCTGCCCTGCTAGTGGATGAATTGTGTGTGCTGCATCGCCAACTAGCGCCACGCGTTCAACCACAAAGTCACGCGCATAACGCATCTTAAGTGGGAATGCTGCACGTTCGCCAACTACTTCACACAAACCTAAACGCGCATCAAATTCGCTAGTCAGTGCTTTATTAAACTCTTGCTCGTTCATCGCCAGCAGTTGCTCTGCGCGATTTGGCTCGGTAGACCAAACAATCGAACACATGTGCGGATCAGACATTGGCAGGAAAGCCAATGGACCTTGCGGTGTAAAGATCTGACGCGCAACACTGTTGTGTGGGTCAGCGGTTTTCACGTTCGCAACAAGGGCACTATGACCGTAATCCCAATGCGTTAGTGGGATATCCATTTGGTTACGCAGCCAAGAGTTTGCACCATCGGCGCCAACAACCAACTTAGCTGTCATAGCCTGACCATTATCGAGCGTTAGCCAGCTTTCTTGCTCACCCACCGCAAGCGTTGCACAACGAGCAGGCATAAACAGCGTCACGTTATCGAGCTTTTGAACTTGCTCTAGCAGCGCCAATTGAATTACGCGGTTTTCAACGATATGGCCAAGATCCGGTTGAGCCATGCTTTGTGCATCAAATGCGATGTTAGCGAAACTGTCTTGCTCCCAGACTTCCATTGCATGGTATGGTGCAGCGCGACGCTGCTCGATACCCTGCCAAGCACCAAGGTTACGAAGGATAGTTTCACTTGAACGGCTCAACGCCGACACGCGAACATCTGGCTGTTCATTTAGGGTGTCGTTTGGCACTGCACCTTCGATAACGGCTACTCGCAGGTCACTGTCCTTAAAAGCGGCAGCTAATGCTAAACCCACCATTCCACCACCGATGATGGCGATATCTACACTTTGCATCATTGCTTTTGTTACCTAATTCGTTGCCGTTTATCGTTTCACTAGACCAAGTGTATGGCGTAGCAGCGGCTGCTTAAAAGTAGAAAGGTTATCCATCGTTGCGAGAGCAAGGTTACGCCCAATTCGCATCGCCGGTAAATCATTTGAGAAAATATGCACGAGAGAGCTAGTTAACCAAATCGTTTCGCTGCGATCATCTTCACGGCGCTGGCTAAATCGCATCAAACCTTGGTAGCGACCGGCATCTTCAGCTTGCTTAACCACCTCTTCCGCTAATGATGCCACATCACGAATACCAAGGTTGAAGCCTTGCCCAGCAATCGGGTGAAGCGTTTGTGCAGCATTGCCGACAATAGCAAAGCGGTGCGAAATGTTCTGCTTACGATGACGCAGAAGAAGCGGATAGCTCGCGCGTTGTCCGACTTTCTGCATCGCACCTAGTCTCCAACCAAAATCGTTCTGCAAGCGCTCAAGAAACTCTGCGTCAGACAAGTTCACGACGCTTTGCGCCTCTTCAGGACGCAGACACCATACTAACGACATACGGTTATCACTCATCGGCAACAGTGCGACTGGACCATTCTCTGTAAAGCGTTCAAAAGCGCGACCTTGATGAGGCTCTTGCGTCACAATATTCGCGATCACAGCCACTTGGTCGAAATCATGCTCAGACAGCTCTAAACCGATTTGCTGGCAACATTGCGACACAGCGCCATCAGCAGCCACTAGCAACTTAGCTTCCAGCTTCTCACCGCTGCTCAACTCTATGTGTGCTTTGTCTTGCTCACGCTCGATGTTCGCAACCGAATCAGGGCAAAACAGAGTGATTGCTTTGCTCTTATCCAAGAGCTCTTGGTAGACACGACCTACATCGGCAAGTTCGACTACGTAGCCAAGGGCTTCAACGCCAACTTCGTGCTTGGTAATCTCAGTCATGCCCGCATGAGAGCGGTCAGAAACATGAATATGTTCAATTGGAGTTGCACAAGGCTCGATAGCAGACCACAACTGCAAGTGACGCAGAATGTTGACCGTACCGTAGGACAGAGCAATCGAGCGCGAATCAAAGCCCGGATGTTGATCCGATTGGGCTTTAAAAGGCTCAACAACCGCAATTTGCAGCGCGCCTTTAGATAAACGGTCGATTGCTAACGCAAGTGTGGCACCAGCCATGGCACCACCAGCAATTACAACGTCATATTGCCTCATGCTAACCTCTAGAAACTATTCGATAATGGGGAACGAGTGATTAATGAATCGTTGGTTTGTTTTCGTTGCTTTCAGGACGAGCACCAAACTCTGCATGAATAGTTAATACGCAGGCTTTAACGTGTTCGATTACTTGCTCTAGTAATAGCGCTTGCTCGCCTAGGTCATCGTCTTCATCAATACCAAGCTTGGCGATTTCTTCTAGATCAGCCAAGGCCTCTTTTGCATCGTCTGATGCCTTATCAATCGCTATGCCCGCTAAGCCCATACCTGAGATAAAGTGGTTCACAAAGTCAGACACACCATCTGCTAGCGCAAACAAACCTTCTTCGCCCGCTTCATCTGGAAGCAGCAGAGACACCTCCATCGAAGTGCCCGTTAGCTCGTTAACAGTTACTTGGAACACGCTTTGTGCCAATGCTAATGCGTTTGATGGCCAGCCCATGCCTTCGTTGGTGTAATCAAACAGAATCGGTTGCCAGGTTTGGTCGTTAATCGCCAATCCACCACTTAGCATGCCAACAAGTAGACCGTGCAATTCTGCTGGGGTCACAGCAAGGCTTGCAGATTTCAGTTCAGCAGCAATAGATTGGTATTCAGGAAGGGTGATTTCACTCATAATCTTGGCTCATTCTTGCGTAATAATGTATCGACATATCCTACCATCAAGCCTAGTCGGCTGAAACGGCTATCAAATTCAATTTTGGACAGCATTTAATCAATTTGCCCAATTCCTGTGTGATCACTTCACCATTTTTCTTTCTGTGATGGGAAATGCTTGAATCTTAATAGCGGTTTTCCTATAGTTTCCTCCTCGGTAGTTGTATAACGCAACGCCTTAGATAGCGCGAATATAGAGTTTATTCATCATGAGCAATCAAGCGATCGACGTTGAAATCCTTGGCAAAATGACACGAGTCAATTGTCCTGCGGGGCAAGAAGAGTCACTAATTACAGCGGCTAAAGATCTTGATCGTCGATTGAAAGAGATGAGCGAGCGTACTAAGGTAACCAATGAAATTCAGCTACTGACCTTTGCTGCGTTGAACATTTGTTATGAATTGCATACAAAATCATACGAATCTAACGGTCAGCAACAAGAAATTACTGAGCGAATGGAAAAGCTCACCGCGTCTTTAGAAAGTGCGCTTAGTAAGGTAAAGCAAGGACAGCAGTAGATACAAAATTTACCCTGGGGTGTGCGTCAGTTGGATTTAAGTCCCTGAGCCGATAAGCAATACCAAAGGGTTAGTACTTGATAGCTATTGAGCAAGCTTGGCATGCACCGAGAAGCCTACGGTTATCATTGCTGATCCGCCTTGAACCAGCTGGTTCAAGGGCCACAATCCTCAACGGCACCCTGGGGTATCCTCTCTATGTCAGACCTATCTCGACAAGAATTCCGCAAACTCATCCGTGAAAAACGCAACGCCCTTTGTAGCGATACTCAGTTCCAAGCTGGGCTCGATCTCGTTCAGCAGTTTTCGCAGTTAGCAGAAATCAAAACCGCGCAGCACATTGCCATCTATTTGTCTGCCGATGGTGAGTTAGACACCAAACCTTTGATTGAATCACTATGGCAGCAAGGTAAGTCGATTTACCTGCCCGTCATTCATCCTTTCTCTAAAGGTCAATTACTCTTCTTGCAATACGTCAATGATGAACAGTTGGTGTACAACAAATACGGAATCTTAGAACCTGCGCTTGATATCCGCTTCCTCAAACCGGTCCGTGAACTGGATGTCATTTGTACGCCGTTAGTCGGGTTTGACAGTGTAGGCCATCGCTTAGGTATGGGCGGAGGCTACTACGACCGGACACTCTCGCGCTGGTTTAGCACTGGCGAAGGTGCTAAACCGATCGGTATCGCCCACGATTGCCAGCATGTAGAGCGCCTACCCGTTGAAAGTTGGGATATTCCATTACCTAAGATCGTGACTCCAAGCCAAATCTGGCAATGGGAAAAGTAACACTTACCCGCTATAATCACGCCGCAAACGTTAACGAACATCTATTCAGGAGATTGGCATGACTCAAGATGAAATGAAGAAAGCGGCTGGTTGGGCAGCACTTAAGTATGTTGAGAAAGGCAGCATTGTCGGTGTTGGTACTGGCTCTACCGTGAATCACTTCATCGATGCCCTAGGCAGTATCAAAGATGATATCAAAGGCGCAGTGTCTAGCTCTGTTGCTTCTACTGAGCGTCTAAAAGAGCTTGGTATTGAAGTTTACGAGTGTAACGACGTAGCAATGCTAGATATCTACGTTGATGGTGCAGATGAAATCAACGCAGCGCGTGAAATGATCAAAGGCGGCGGTGCTGCTCTGACTCGTGAAAAGATCGTTGCGGCTATTTCAGAAAAATTCGTATGTATCGTTGACGGCACAAAAGCAGTTGACGTACTTGGTCAGTTCCCACTTCCTGTTGAAGTTATCCCAATGGCGCGCTCATACGTTGCTCGTGAATTGGTAAAACTAGGTGGTGACCCTGCATACCGTGAAGGCGTAACGACGGACAACGGCAACGTAATCCTAGACGTGCACAACATGCAAATCACTAACCCGAAAGAGCTTGAAGACAAGATCAACGGCATCGCAGGTGTGGTAACGGTAGGTCTGTTCGCTCACCGTGGTGCAGACGTGGTTATCACTGGCACACCAGAAGGTGCGAAAATAGAAGAATAAATCATTAGATGATTTAAATTTTCTGTTATTTCATTACAGACGGCGCCCTAGGGCGCCGTTTTTTCTTCCTTTTTCTAAGAAAAGCATGCCTTATTCCGTAATTTTCTTACCCAAAGCAAAAATTTTTTGTTACTTTATTGAACAGAAGACGCACAGGGAAACGTTTGTCTTCCGACAAAACTGTTAATTATCCCCTTTTTAATGGTTTTGCTTTATGTGCGCCACATTAGCCCACCTTTCCATTTTAAGGACGAGAAAAATGGCCAAAGTTTCACTGGAAAAAGAAAAGATTAAGATCCTCTTGCTAGAGGGACTCCACCCTTCTTCAGTTGAAGTTCTTCAAGCAGCTGGCTACAGCAACATTGAATATCACAAAGGTTCCCTTTCAGAAGAAGAGCTGATTGAAGCAGTAAAAGACGTGCACTTCATCGGTATCCGTTCCCGAACGAACCTATCTGAAGAAGTGATCAATGCGGCAAATAAGCTGGTTGCGATTGGCTGTTTTTGTATCGGTACCAACCAAGTTGACCTAAGTGCTGCCGCTCGACGCGGTGTCCCTGTATTTAATGCACCATTCTCAAACACGCGCAGTGTTGCCGAGTTGGTGTTAGGCCAAGTACTACTGCTTCTTCGTGGTATCCCAGAGAAAAACGCACTCGCACACCGTGGTATTTGGAAGAAGAGTGCAGACAGCTCTTACGAAGCACGTGGTAAGCGTCTGGGTATCATCGGTTACGGTCACATCGGTACTCAGCTAGGTATCATCGCAGAAAACTTAGGCATGCGCGTTTACTACTACGACATTGAAAACAAACTGTCGCTAGGTAACGCAACGCAAGTGTTCACCATGAGCGAGCTGCTGAACAAGTGTGACGTCATTTCTTTGCACGTTCCTGAAACGCCAGAGACCAAGAACATGATGGGTGCAGAAGAGTTCGCACGCATGAAGCCAGGCGCAATCTTTATCAACGCTGCGCGCGGTACTGTCGTAGACATCCCTGCTCTATGCCACAGTCTAGAGTCTGGTCATATCTCAGGCGCTGCGGTTGACGTATTCCCAGTAGAACCAAAAACCAATGCTGATGCATTTGAGTCTCCACTGCAGAAGTTCGACAACGTCATCCTAACTCCACACGTCGGTGGTTCAACGCAAGAAGCGCAAGAAAACATTGGTGTTGAAGTTGCTGGTAAACTGGCGAAATACTCTGACAACGGTTCAACCCTATCAAGTGTGAACTTCCCAGAGGTATCACTGCCTGAGCATCGTGAATGTTCACGTCTGTTGCACATCCACAAAAACCGCCCTGGTATCCTGACGCAAATCAACACCATCTTCGCGGAAGACGGCATTAACATCGCAGGTCAGTACCTACAAACGGCAGCTGAGATCGGTTACGTGGTTATCGACGTCGAGACTTCTCGCGCAGAAGAAGCACTAGTGAAACTAAAAGGCATCGAAGGCACAATCCGTGCTCGTATCCTTCATTAATCACTGATTACTAGACATAAAAAAGGCAGGGACTCCCCTGCCTTTTCTGTTTCTATTCGTCGTGATTTTCTCTGTACTATTTCAGCTTATAAACCACATCTACTTGGTCACGAATCACAAGCGTAGAGTCTTGGTAGCTATTCGAACTCTCTCTTGCATCCATTGCCATTGAACGTAAAAGCACTGGACGAGCGTGCATTTGGTTGTAGTTAATCTGCCAAACATCACCCAACTTTTTGTCAAAACCAGTCGCTAAAGATGCCGCCTTGCTTTGCGCATCTTTGATTGCTTCCATACGCGCTTTTTGCTGATACTCAGACTGGTTACTCACTTTAAGCTGAATATTATCGACTTGATTAATGCCAGCTTTTAACGCCATGTCCAAGTATTCATTCAAGTTAGCAAGATCGTTTACCGTCACATCAATACTACGTGATGCGCGATAGCCAACTAGCTCTGCTTTGCCCGATTTCGGATAGTGGTACTGCGGTGCTAAGTATAAGTTTGAACTGGTGATGTTATCTTTTGACAACCCTGCATCCGCTAAGCTTTTTAGAAACGCATCCACGGTATTATCGACCGATTGCTTCGCTTGCTCCGCAGTCATTGTCGTATCAACTACCTTCACAGAGAAAGTGGCCATATCTGGAGTTGCAACAACTTCACCGTATCCAGTCGTACTCACATGAGCAAAATCAGGTGCATCATTCGCAAGTACAGAAACGCTAGTAAGGCTTAATGCCGAAGCCAGAAAAATTGAAGACAGTTTCATTCGATAAATCCATCCGTATTGAAATAGAAAAGTCACTCCAAATGCCGGAGTTCAAGACGAGATACTCGATGAATGCCATGGCGGATTAAGTTGACGCCTCATCAAAACCAGAAAGATAAGAGGCACCAATGAACTGGAGTGTATATAGCTTCATCATAGAAACTTCTGCCAATTATCCAAGCGCCCTAAGCGACTTCTAACACAACTTTGACTGTGTTACTTCGCCGTAATTTCAGCTTAAAACGCGAGGCAAGCGGGAACTTATTGTGGCAAATGCTGTTGCGCGTAGCCAACAATCGCTTGTGAGATTTCTTGAAGCACACCCGTTTCTAACTGCCAGTGATGCCAGTAAATTCGATAGGACATCAAAAAGCCCGGCGTAATATCAATCAACTCACCTTTCTCCAGTTCGTCAGTGATCTGCAATCGAGGAATCAAACAATAAGCCACGCCTGCTAACGCCATCTTAAGGAAAGCTTCTGAGCTACTGATGTTGTGATGAATCACGCTATCTGGCCTCACGTTGAAGTGTTCCGTTAAGAACTTCTTATGCAGATCATCATATTGGTCATAAGACACTGCAGGAGCTTTCGCGAGCGTTTGATTGTTGACCCCTTCCGAGAAGTAACGTTGATAAAACTCTGGGTTGGCGACACAGACATAATCGATGCGACCAAGATAGTCTGCTCGACAGCCAGGAATGGCTTGAGATTCTAAACTGATCGCCCCTGCAACCTCACCACTTCTTAGCTTCTCAATCGAGCGCGACTCGCCATAAATGGTTAGTTTTAGTTCCACTTGGCGATGCTTCATTACGTCTTGCAACGCAGGTAAAAGCCAGGTTGCGAGACTGTCTGCATTGGTTGCCAATGAAAGCTGTACAGGACGTGTTGTCGTGTCGTTTTTTAGTTCAGGGAGGATTTCATGCTCAAGCAATCTTACTCGGCGATACAACCCGAGTAACTTCTTACCAATCGGGGTTGGTTTTGGTGGTTGCTCCCGAATAAGAACCGGTTGGGCAAGGTACTTCTCTAGCTGCTTGATACGCTGGGAAATAGCGGATTGTGAGACAAAAAGGTGCTCAGCCGCTCGGTCAAAGCTGCCTTGATGCACTACCGCATCTAACGCTTCAATCCATTTATAGTCCAATCCTCGCACGTGTTTTTCCTCCCTAATAAACGCCAAAAACACCAGATAAGTGTTACTAATAATATATTAAAATCATTAATTATACTTATTTCAATAAAAGCTTTATCTTCCATTCCTCTGTTGTTCTATTGCTAATTTTTTGAGGTGTGTTGTGAGCTTTTGGGTGTTATTACAAGGATTCGGTTTAGGTGCGACGATGATCATTCCGATCGGAGCGCAGAATGCGTACGTCCTTAACCAAGGTATTAAGCGTCAACATCACCTGACGACCGCGACCATCTGTAGCATCCTAGATATGATCTTCATATCGCTTGGTATTTTTGGTGGTGGTGCGATCCTATCGCAAAATGAAATCCTGCTGACCTCAGTCACTTTAGGTGGCATTGCCTTCTTAAGTGTTTACGGTTTACTGTCACTAAAAAGCGCATTCAAACCGGCAGACGCCTCTGAATCGAAAGGTGAAGTCGTCGCTCGAGGTCGTCGTACCGTGATTCTTGGCGCACTTGCCGTCACAGTGTTGAACCCACATCTTTACTTAGATACCGTAGTGATCTTGGGTTCAATTGGTGGTCAATTCGAAGGCAACGATCGCATCGCATTTGCTATGGGCACCATCATGGCTTCATTTGTGTGGTTCTACACACTCTCATTAGGTGCTGCGAAATTAGGTCCGACGCTCTCAAAACCGAAAGTGAAGAAAGGCATTGATATTGCGGTTGCCGCTATGATGTTTACTATCGCTTTTGTACTTGCGAATGAGTTAGTCACCAAATACTGGTAAAGACAAATAGGAAAGAAACACGACATGGAGTCACTGGAAAAAATCCATCAAATCAACCGAGAGCGATTCAATGCGCTCTCCATCCCCTTTAGAGAATGGCAACACGAAGCCATTCTCGACTTCGAAACCGACGTCAAAGTCGCCGCACAACTCGGTTGGACAGGCACGCATACTAAGAGTCTTTTTCTCAAGCTAAAAGGACAAGGTTATGCCGTGTACCTAACCGACAAGGACTCGCGTTTAAACTCCAAGCAAATCAAAGCCATTACTGGTAAACGACCTTCAATTTGCAACGACGATGAAATGATTGAGCAACTAGGTTGTGTGCCCGGCGCAGTTTGCCCTATTGGCTTACCTGAACATGTCACCATTATCGTTGATACAGCACTCTACCAACATGAAGAGTTGCTCTATACACCAGGTTTACCCGAGTTAACCTTTGGCTTTGCAGGTAGCGAGCTTAAGCGTCTGCTCCTTGCTGGCAGTAACACTCTGTTAGAACTTTAGAAAATTGGGATATAAAAAAAGCGAGGCCATTGCCTCGCTTTTTCATGTTCTCAATCGAAGGGATTAAGCTTCTACTTTGTTCAAGTGAACATCCATTTGTGGGAATGGAATTTCGATGCCTGCTTCATCCAACGCTTCTTTGATTGCTTGAGTAGAATCGAAGTAAACGTCCCAGTAATCAGCGGTTTTACACCATGGACGAACCACGAAGTTTACTGAAGAATCTGCTAGAGCCAGTACACCAATTTGGATTGCTGGATCTTTAAGGATACGCTCATCTTTTTCTAGCACGTCACGGATAACTTGCTTAGTTTGTTTAAGGTCAGCGCTGTAAGAAACACCGATAACTAGGTCTACACGACGCGTAGCGTGGCGAGAGTAGTTCGTGATTGCGCCGCCGATAACTGATGAGTTCGGTACAACAACCATTTTGTTGTCAGGTGTTTTTAGTACAGTTTGGAAGATTTGAATTGCTTCAACACTACCTGCTACACCGCCGATTTCTACGTAGTCACCAGACTTGAATGGACGGAATGCAACAATTAGTACGCCCGCTGCAAAGTTAGATAGTGAGCCTTGTAGAGCAAGACCAACAGCAAGACCTGCCGCACCGATTACCGCAACTACAGATGCAGTTTGAACACCTACACGGCCTAGTGCCGCGATAAGTACGATAACAAATAGAAGGTAACGAACTAAACCATTGACGAATTCAACAACAGCTTTGTCCATCTTTTTCTTTTCAAGCACTTTTGAAACGCTGTTTGCTACCGCTTTAACGATAATGTTACCGATAAATAGGATCAGCAGTGCAGAAATGATGTTCACACCGTACTGAATAAGAAGATCTGAGTTGTTATTTAGCCATGTTTCAGCTTTGCTCAAACCATCCGTTAAAGAGGTATCGATACCCATCGATTCACCTGCCATAATTCGTATCCTCAAAATAAAGATATTAAATCTAATTGCCGTTAATTTATGAACCTTGTTTTTTATAGGTTCTTATTCACAACAACATCCCTATTGTTTTCCTGAACAGTGTCAGATTTTTGGCACAATATCTCAAAACTGAAATTTTGCAAAGTCAGAGTTTAGCAAAGACCTACAAAACAAAGCTTTATCAGATTTTTCTGATACTGGCATGTTACAGAGTACGCAATGGATTTACATTTCGCCACACTTTTTACTTGGTTTTATGCCACTTGGTGCGGAAATGCGCTGAGTTTCGAAATTTGCGCCAAAAACAGAAGGGATATGAAGTGCGGTGATCATATAGCAGTTGATTTAGTTATCAATTGCTACAGGAAGGAGAATCTAGGCTGTCTCATTGTTTAGACATAAAAAAACCCGCTCTAAGAGCGGGTTTTTAGAAACTCAGTTGAGACGAATTATAGTACGTCTACTGCGTTTAGGTCAGCAAATGCTTTCTCTAAACGAGCTACCATTGAAGCTTGACCAGCACGTAGCCATACGCGTGGATCGTAGTACTTCTTGTTTGGAGCGTCTTCGCCAGTTGGGTTACCGATTTGACCTTGTAGGTAATCGTGGTTGTCAGCTTCGTACTGACGGATACCATCCCAAGTTGCCCACTGTGTATCAGTATCGATGTTCATTTTGATAACACCGTAGCCGATAGACTCTTGGATTTCTGCTTCAGTAGAACCAGAACCACCGTGGAATACGAAGTTTAGAGCGTTTGGTGCGATACCGAACTTCTCTGCACAGTATGCTTGAGAGTCACGTAGGATAGTTGGAGTTAGAACAACGTTACCTGGCTTGTAAACGCCGTGTACGTTACCGAAAGAAGCTGCGATAGTGAAGCGGTGTGAAACAGCGCTTAGTTTCTCGTATGCGTAAGCAACGTCTTCTGGAGAAGTGTATAGCTCAGATGCGTCCATGTGAGAGTTATCAACGCCGTCTTCTTCACCACCAGTACAACCAAGTTCGATCTCGATTGTCATGTTCATCTTAGCCATGCGCTCTAGGTACTTAGCACATGTTTCGATGTTTTCTTCTAGAGACTCTTCAGAAAGGTCTAGCATGTGAGAAGAGAATAGAGGTTTACCAGTTTGAGCGAAGAACTCTTCACCAGCGTCTAGTAGACCGTCGATCCATGGAAGAAGTTTCTTAGCAGCGTGGTCAGTGTGTAGGATTACTGGCACACCGTAAGCTTCAGCTACAGTGTGAACGTATTTAGCACCAGCTACAGCACCAAGGATTTGAGCACCTTGACCTTCAAGTTTCACGCCTTTACCAGCGAAGAAACCAGCACCGCCGTTAGAGAACTGAACAACAACTGGAGCTTTAACTTTTGCAGCTGCTTCTAGTACTGCGTTTACAGAATCAGTACCAACAACGTTTACTGCAGGAAGAGCAAATTTGTTTTCTTTTGCTACTTCAAATACTTTCTGAACGTCATCGCCAGAGATAACACCTGGTTTTACGAAGTCGAAGATCTTAGACATGGATGTAATCCTATTTATCTGTCGTTTTTTAAACAAAACTTGTTAAATTGAAAAATCTTGCAAACGTTTGCTCACAACTGAGGCTATTCTAGCAGAGTTCCACTCTCGTTGCAGCAAACAAGAAAGCGGGAGATGACTCCCCCGCTTTGCGATTATTACTTAGCGCGTGCTTCTAGCATTTCAACTGCTGGAAGTACTTTACCTTCTACGAACTCAAGGAAAGCGCCGCCGCCAGTAGAGATGTAAGATACGTCAGCTTTGATACCGAACTTGTCGATAGCTGCTAGCGTGTCACCACCACCTGCAACAGAGAAACCTTCAGAAGCTGCGATAGCTTCAGAGATACCTTTAGTACCTGCTTCGAAGTTCTTGAATTCGAATACGCCTACTGGACCGTTCCATAGGATAGTCTTAGCGTTCTTAAGGATTTCTGCTAGTTCAGCAGTTGAATCTGGACCAAGGTCGAAGATCATGTCGTCGTCTTGTACTTCAGAAACGTGCTTGATTTCAGCTTCTGCGTTCTCGTCGAATGCTTTCGCACATGCAACGTCAGTTGCTACTGGAATTGCACACTCGTCCATTAGCTTCTTAGCTGTTTCAACTAGGTCTGCTTCGTATAGAGACTTACCAACGTTGTGACCAGCAGCTGCGATGAATGTGTTAGCAATACCACCACCAACAACTAGTTGGTCAGCGATTTTAGATAGAGACTCAAGAACAGTTAGCTTAGTAGAAACTTTTGAACCACCTACGATAGCAACCATTGGACGAGCAGGCTTGTCCATTGCTTTACCTAGAGCTTCTAGTTCGTTCGCTAGTAGAGGACCAGCACATGCTACGTCTGCGTGCATACCAACACCGTGAGTAGATGCTTGTGCACGGTGAGCTGTACCGAATGCGTCCATTACGAAGATGTCACATAGAGAAGCGTACTGCTTAGACAGTTCTTCTTCGTTTTTCTTCTCGCCTTTGTTGAAGCGAACGTTTTCTAGAACAACTAGTTCACCAGCGTTTAGTTCTAGACCGTTTAGGTAGTCTTTCGCTAGTTTAACTTCGCAGTCTAGTGCGTCGTTTAGGTAGTTAACTACTGGTTGTAGAGAGAACTCTTCAGCGTATTCACCTTCAGTTGGGCGACCTAGGTGAGAAGTAACCATAACTTTAGCGCCTGCTTCTAGACAGTGCTTGATAGTTGGAAGAGATGCGATGATACGTGCATCTGAAGTTACTTTACCGTCTTTTACTGGCACGTTTAGGTCAGCACGGATAAATACACGTTTACCTGCAAGATCCAGGTCAGTCATCTTGATTACAGACATGATGTGTCCTCTCAAATATTAAATAATTAAAGTTTTTAAAAACTCGGCAATCCTGCCAAGCCCGTTAATTCTTCAAACTGGTTACTGATATGGAGATACGTCAGATTTATTTCAAGGCTTAAAATAAAAAATTTCTCCATCGCCTCTTCACCATTATTGCTCCACTTGTGAAGAAGCTTGCATTGCTAAGGCGGTATCCAGCATCCGGTTAGCAAAGCCCCATTCGTTATCGCACCAAACGAGCATTTTAACGAGTTGCCCGTTACTCACTCTTGTCTGAGTTCCATCCACAATTGCACTATGGGGATCATGGTTAAAGTCGATGGAAACGAGCGGCGATTCAGTATAGTCAACAATGTCACGTAATGTACACTGAGATGCGTTAACAATGGTTTGATTTACGTCATTAACTTTCACATTTGTACTAATTGTGACACTTAAATCCATCGCAGTGACGTTAACTGTCGGAACTCGAACCGAAATAGCTTCGAATTTGTTGGAAAATTTCGGGAAGATTCTTTCAATACCCTTATGCAACTTAGTATCCACTGGAATGATGGATTGACTGGCTGCACGCGTACGGCGTAAATCATTGTGGTAAGCGTCGATAACTTGCTGATCGTTCATTGAAGAGTGAATCGTGGTGATAGTGCCAGACTCAATGCCAAAGGCCTCATCTAATACTTTGATGATAGGAACGATACAGTTGGTGGTACATGAACCATTGGACACCACGCGGTGTTCATCTTTGAGGGTTTCGTGGTTAACACCGTAGATAATGGTGTTATCGAGATCGCTTGCGCCAGGGTGTGAAAACAGAACTTTTTGCGCGCCCGCTTCAATATGAGCTTGGCCATCGGCTTGTGAGCCGAAAACACCAGTACAATCGAGCACGATGTCGACTTCTAAGTCACGCCATGGCAAGAGTTCAATTTCAGCAAGGTGAAGGATTCTAATGGGATCGTATTCTCCACTGTCGTGGTGAACATAGAGGTGTTCTTGGTCGTGCGAGATTTTCTTTCCGAAGCGGCCATGACTGGTGTCATATTGAAGAAGATGTGCCATCGCTTCGGGTTGCGCAAGTTCATTAACCGCCACAACTTTTATCTGCTGATGCTTACCGCTCTCATATACTGCTCGCAGTACATTACGACCGATACGTCCAAATCCATTGATCGCAACTTTTAGCATTTATCCTTCGCCTCACCAAAAATTCGTGTCACAGATAGTACCTGATACGGAGGCTGAGCGCATTAAGTAAGTGATCTCACTCGCGGTAAACTATCTTTTCACTTCCCGGAATATTCATATCACCAATATATTGAGCTCTGACGTTACGTGTTTCGCTTGGCACTTTAGCTCCTTGTTTGACCACCAAAGGAAATGCGTATGTCAGGTTTTCCCGCTGCTCACTTTTGCAAGCGATGCAATAGAGAAACACCACACTCTGAAGTGCTGGTCCGTAAACCAAGTCGTTATGATACGGATAAATCAATTCTTGGAACGTTAAAGCTTTGGGCTCATACCCTGCTGAACGGCGGTCACTATTACGATATGGATCGCTATGTCACCTGTAAGGAATGTGGGCGCAAAGAGAAGGATAACTGGGGAAAAGAATTTGAGTAGGCACAAAAAAACCGAGCATTAACGCTCGGTTTTTCTTTTATCTTCGTAAGCTTACGCTAGCAGTTCTTTTGCTGTGTTCACTACGTTTTCTACAGTGAAACCAAACATCTCGAACAGTTGGTCAGCTGGCGCAGATTCACCGAATGTTGTCATACCGATGATGCGACCGTCGAAGCCAACGTACTTGTACCAGAAGTCAGCA
>NZ_JH976130.1:0-98439 GCF_000305755.2 Vibrio sp. HENC-03
TTGGATTATCATCAACGAGTGCCCACACAGATTGATAGGTCTATATTGTTAAAGAGCTTGCTTATCAAGAAGTTTTTCTCTCAAAGCGGAGGTGCATTCTAGCGAGATAATTGAGAGTGTCAAACACTTTTTTCAACTAATTTTCGTAGAAGCTTTTCACCTCTTCGACCCTGCTGAAGCCTTGTGGCGTCTGCCGTGTCGATGGATGCGCATTATAGGGAGAAGATTTTCTTTGGCAAGACTAAAAATGCATTTTTTCTAAAAAAACATGCCAAGCGAACACTTTCCATCCAACCTTAAAATTACCCAGAAATAACACTCAGGATCTCTACAATTTACCCACAAAAAGCTGTGGATAACTATTCATCGCTATCAAAGAAGTAGGAAATGCGTGAGCGCGGATTAAGATACTCTTTGATTTTTTCCGGCAATTTAGACGGGTGAATCGCATTAACTATCTTTATATCCTTAGATGCAAGGTCAATGATTGGCGCTTGCGTTCTTGGAACAGCAGGATCATAGACCAGTACATTCGGGAACAATAGGTGAGATGCGTTCACTGAGATAACCAAGCCCACCATATTGTTAGAAAGCTGAACTACCGTCCCTGGAGGGAATACTCCCATAAACTTAATTAAGATATTAAGGTTCTCTTCTTTATATAGGTGCTTGCAGTTCTTATATAAGTGGGAAAGTGCTGTATATGGAATTTTCTGTTCAGAAGCGATTGGGGTATGACACAGATTGTCAAAAGCATTAGCAACAATAATCACCTGTGCGAGCTCATCAATCTCATCCCCCTTCAAACCCTCAGGGTAGCCAGAGCCGTCGCGTAGTTCATGATGTTGGGCGATCACGGTTTTTGCGCTTTCAGGAAAATCTTCAATCTGGTTAGCCATATCTAGGCCGTACTTGGTGTGCAGCTTTAGATAGTTGCTTTCGGGCTCACTCAGTGGCGTTTGCTTCCTTAATATAGCGGTTGGAATTTTGATCTTGCCCATATCATGAAATAAAGCAGCAAACGAAAGTGCTTTAAGTTGCTCGGCAGAATAGCCTTTCGCTCGCCCAATCATCATCGCAATAACCGCAACGTTAAGAGAGTGGAAGTAGATATCTTCGAACTCGTTCTTGCCGTTCATTAAGTGCAACGTCACATTGTCATCGCACATTAACTTCTCAACGATGTCGTCGATCAGTTGCTTCGCTTCCCCTACCGCATCTGCGGGACGGTTACGAATTTTCGTCATCACAGAACGCATTCGAGCGAGTGAGCGTTCGAATTCTTTTTCACATTGAATGACGCGACGACGATAAGCACTCAGCTTTTCAATTCGTTTTTGCTTCTCTTGCCATAATTTTTGAGCTTCAAGATCTAAGGCATCACCTTTCTTTACTTCGGCTTGAGGCTGATTAGCAGGAAGGGGAGATACATCGCTTTGTTCCGGATTAAAGTACACAAACTTCACACCAAGGTGACGAATCATCTCCACTTGTTCCTGGTCTTTAATCTTGAAGCTGTTAAGTAGGAATGGGTGATCGTTCCACTTTAGCGGAAGACGGATATGTAACCCGGGCTGAATACGATCCACTGTAAGTTTAATTGCTGCCACTGTTCCACTGCTGATAAGACTTTATTGATAAGCCTATAATACTAGTAGATTTTGTAAATGAATTCATCAATAAGGGAGATGAATGAAGCTTCTCTGTGCATGTCATCAACAAACTCGCACAGAGAGTAATAAAGAGGTGTTAGAAAAGAGTTCGATCCGCTTTGCGTAGTTTTAACTCCGCTTCAAATACTGGCTTGGTGTGTGGTTGCTGATCTTTGATTAACCCCATTAATGTTTGAACTGCCACTCTAGCCATCTCGCTGATTGGGAAGTGTACGGCAGACACCGTTGGATATAAGCTTTCACACAAATCCACACTATCAAAACTCACCAATGAGATTTGTTCTGGCACTGGGATACGTTTTTCATGCAAGAACTGCATCGCTCCGACCGTCATCTCTTCACTACATGAAAACACAGCCGTCACTTCAGGATGGCGGCGATAAATAGCGGCCATTGCATCATAACCACTTTGGCGTCCGTAATTGCCTTCTTCACACCAGCTTTCGTCTATATTAATGCCAGCCGTTTTCATTGCATCTACATAGCCGAGTTTTCGCAATAAACTGTTATGACGTTGAGAAGGACCGCTGATACAAGCGATATGCTTATGACCACCAGCAATTAGATGTTCAACGGCAATTCGACTGGCGTGATGATGGTTGAAGGTGACACAACGCTCTTCTATGCCTTCGACATAACGATCGAGTAACACAAACGGCGTTGGCAACTTGGCGAGTTCTCGTAAATCATCATCAGATAGATAGCGGCTATGAAGCACATAACCATCACACCTCAGATCATTAAAACGCTGAATGGCTTCCTTTTCCCCTTCCGCCGAATGGTGCCCTTGCGCTGTAATTAGGAACTTCTTATGCATGTCCAATTCGGTCTGCACTTGCTCCATCATCTCACCAAAGAATCCACCGGTATAGTACGTCACCAACAAACCAACCATGTTGCTAGATGAAGTTGCAAGCGAACGGGCAATAGCACTAGGGCGGTAGTTAAGTTCAGCCATCGCAGCTTCAACTTTTTTCTTTGTTTCTTCTCTGAACTTTCCCTCTCCATTAATAATGCGAGAAACGGTAGAGCGGTTTACTCCCGCAAGTTCAGCGACATCTTTAATCCTTGCCATCGTGCTTATTCAATCCAACTGCTTTTTGTTAATGGAGACAATACCAGAAAGTGACTGCCAGCAAATCGTAAGGTGTGTAGGGGGGCAATGCTGGCAGCCTTAATCATACACTGGCAAATTTACGAGTAGAAATGAGAGTCGAATAATCCGTGATGCTCATACCGTGCTCGGCCAGCTCTTGCTTTAATATTGGAGAGGTCAGCACCTGAAGTTCTAACTCTCGCTGCAGAGCGTAGCCGCTAATAGACAATAAGTGTTGATCGACATCAGCAGGGTGACACATCACTTCAACCACATCATATTGAGACTTAAGACTTTTTAGATGCGCCATAACACCATCTAAACTCACTCCCTGATCATAGAACTCATCGGTAAAATGATACGTGGTATCACAGTCGACATGACACAAACCGCTACCACGCAACGGTACTCGATACTGCTCAGCCACTCTTCGAATCACTGGTAATAATTGAGGATGAGTATGAGCATGATGATGACTATCTATATGGCTAAGCGGTAATCCCAATGAAAGAAAATGCTCAACTTGAGCAACGGCTTCTTGGTAAACCGCCTCTTCTTGGAAATCACGCTTCTTCCATAACTCATTAAAACGAACAAACTGCTCCCCACCACTGGTAAGATTTGGATGGCCAGTTAGAGGGTTCCCTGCAGTAAAACGAAGGTGGACGCCAATTTTTAAGTTCGGATTCTGATTCGCTAACTCAACAGCGTGTTGCTCTGCGTCCATACCTATCATCATGGTTGTCGATAGCACAACACCCTGTTGATGCGCTTTGATAATGCCGTTGTTTACACCTTGAGTTAAACCAAAATCATCTGCGTTAAAAATCACTTTCATTCGCGATGTTCCTCGAGTTACAAAGTCGTCAGTTTAAACTGCGGCAGGTATGGCGCATTCACTTCCAATATTTCATCTAAGATGGATTTCGCACGACCAATGTCTGGAACCAACGGGTTGTTAGTTAATGCCATTAAGGCTTTGTCATAACTCCCCTCAACCGCCGCTTCTATTGCGAGTTGTTCATAGGCTTTTACTTGATGAAGCAATCCACTGATATTGGTAGATAAATTACCAACAGCCAGAGGTTTTGCCCCCCAACTTCCGATAACGGCACTGCATTCAATAACGGCATCATCAGCTAAGCCATTGATTGCACCATTATTTAGCACATTAACAACGTGAATACTGTTACGATTGTTGTAAATCGAATCCACAAGATTTAAAGAAGCATCAGAGTAATAAGCGCCACCTCTCTCTTCTAATTCCTTAGGTTTGTGGTCTAAATTTGGATCTTGGTAAAGTTTGAAGAGTGCATTTTCTGTTTCCATCACCTGCTCAGCACGTGTCCCCTGCTCCCCTGCACTTTGCTTTTCTTCTGCTAGCATCGCGTCGGTTTGATAGAAGTAACGATGATAAGGACATGGTATTGCGCCTAACGCTTTTAGAAATGCAGGATCCCATGGTTCTTCCCAAATATTCTTCATACTGAAATTGGCACCGTCACCGACTTTCTCTAGTACCGTTTGAGTAATGTCTTCGCCTTTCAACCAAGCTTTTAGCACCCAAACAAGATGGTTCAAGCCTGCAAACTCGAGTTGAAGCTCCTTCGGTTCACACTCCATCATTTCAGCTATCATCATCTCCATCGAGACAGGGACATTGCACAAACCAATACTTTTAACCTTAGAGTACTTGCTCACCGCTTCAGAGACTAAACCTGCAGGATTGGTAAAATTCAGCATCCAAGCATTTGGCGCAAGCTCCTCAATATCTTTACAAATATCCAGAATCACGGGAATAGTTCGTAATGCTTTAGCAAATCCACCAGGACCTGTTGTTTCTTGACCGATGACATCGTACTTAATTGGGATACGCTCATCGTTAGCTCGTGCAGCTAAACCACCAACTCGGAATTGAGTCATAACAAAATCAGCACCTTTGATCGCCTCACGTCGGTCAAATCCAGCTTTGATTTCAATATCTGCACCAGCTTTATCCACCATACGCTGAGCTAAGCCCTTGATGATCTCTAGCTTCTCAGCGCCTGCTTCAATATCCACAAAGTGCATCTGTTTGACTGGCAAAAACTCCAAACGTTTGATCACCCCTTCTACCAGTTCCGGTGTATAGCTGCTGCCGCCACCAATAATGGCAAGCTTTATCGCATCTCTTGGCATAATGGTTTCCTTACTTCTCAGCGAGTTGCTTATTCAGCGCGACGATTTCAACGGCCATTTCTTGCGCCAATATTGTGGTCATCAAATGGTCTTGAGCATGTACCATCACTAACGTCATTGGTACTTTGCCTTCTCCTTGGTCTTCTTCGATCAATTGAGTTTGAATCAAGTGTGCTTTGTTAATGCACTCTCTAGCTTGAGAAAGCTTTTCCTCTGCGGCAACGAAGTCTTTCTCTCTCGATAGACGTAACGCTTCGTAACTTAGACTTCTAGCCTCACCAGCATTGCAGATGATTTCCATCACAACTAATTCTTGTTCCATGTCTTCTCTCCGAAAAGAAGGGCTGCCAAGTCACAGCCCAATTAATAGTTAAGCCGTCACGCCTTCACCCGAAGGCTGCTCTGCTTCTTTGGATTCTTTATTGGTCGGTAATTCTTGCTCAAGTACCTGTTTCTCAAACATCTTGAAGAACGGCAGGTAAATAAAGAGGTCAAGAATAAGCAGGCCAATAACCAACAAAACAGGTGAGAATGTCCAACCACTTCCCCATGACGCACCAATAATCGCTGGCGTTGTCCAAGGCGTGGTCGCGACACCCATACCAACAAAACCAAGATGCACAGCAAAATATGCGATGGTTGCGTTCAAGATTGGAGCAAATACGAATGGAATAAATAGAATTGGGTTCATCACTACAGGGCTACCAAAAATGACTGGTTCATTGATTTGGAAGAACCCCGGAACAGCACTCATGCGACCAATACTTTTGAGGTGCGCTGAACGACTGAAAGACATCAGCAGGACTAGCGCCAGTGTTGCACCCGAACCACCAATGAAGATATAGAAATCCCAGAAAGGTTGAGTGAATACGTTTGGAATAGGCTGACCAGCAACAAAGGCATCAATATTCGCACTGATATTAGTTAAGAAGATTGGGGATAACAGACCAACAACGATTGCAGCCCCGTGGATACCTGCAAACCACAACAACTGACACACAAGCAGCGCACCAATAATCGCTGGTAAAGTATTAGAAGCGCTGATCAATGGTTTGAACATTGCCATCACGGCATCAGGGATCAACATGTCATATTGAGTTTGAACAAAAATACTCAACGGATAGAGCGTAATGAAAATTGCCAAGACTGGCAGTAAAACTTCAAAAGAACGAGCGATAGCTGGCGGTACCTGCTCTGGCATACGAATAGTAATGTTATGCTTCTTCATAAATCGGTACAGTTCAACTGAGAAGAAAGCACACATAACCGCTGTAAAGATCCCTGTTCCTCCCATGTGATTCATCGCTAAAGCACCATCTTTGGCAGGAGCAGCAACCAATAAAAAGCTCATGAGTGACAAAACTGCACTGGTAATGCCGTCCATCTTGTACGCCTTCGCCAAACTGTAGGCGACCCCAAGCGAGACAAATATGGTCATGATCCCCATAGACATATTAAAGGGCATCATTATGGTATCGAAATGCGTTGTCGCGAAATCCAACCATATTTGCCCTAAAGTAAACGTGGTACCTTCAGCAAATGGGGGAAACGCAAAAATTAAGATAAAACTGCCGACAATAATAAACGGCATTGCCACAATAAATCCGTCTCTCATTGCTCTAACATGAGGTTGATTACCCACTTTAGCCGCAATTGGGGCTATATGCTTTTCGACGATTCCGATAATCGCATCATAAAGCTTCATAGATTCCATCCTTATTTCAGACAAAAGAATTCCGCACCGAATATTTATATTCAGTTAAAATTCTTACTTTTATTTAAATTATTGAATTAGTTAATAAGTTCTAATGCTCGTTGTAGTACTTCTTCCCCTTTCATCATTCCGTAAGCTTGAGGGGAAATCGCTTCAATATTTTTGCCGTGTTCATTTGCTGTTTTGCGAAGCTCTTCTAGTTGGAATCGCACTTGTGGCCCCAACAAGCAGACGTCATATTCTTTAATCGCTTCATCAAACGCATTCACTGATAGCGCATCTATCTTGCATTCAATACCTTGTTTTTCAGCTGCTTGCTCCATTTTTTTAACCAACATACTGGTCGACATCCCAGCACTACAGCACAAAAGAATTTTTTTCATAGCCTTACTCCCGTTGTGTAAATTTCAATCTACAAAAACTGTAGCAAAAATAACCAACGCAAAAAAGCGCAACCGGTTGCATTGTTCGTGAACCAAATCTCATTTTAGAAAATACAGCCTATTTTTTATTAATTATTTAGGTCTAGGATAAAAGCCAACAAAATAACAAAATGCATTAATTTATATTTATAACTATCAATATATTACTACTGACAACGTCATAATTAATTTCTAAAAAGGAATAGAGAATGAAATTAAATAAACTGGCTATGGTTACACTTTTAGGTACTGCGCTATCTCAATTTTCATTTGCCCAAACTACACCAAAAGGCACAATATATTTAACCTTTGATGACGGTCCTATTAACGCTTCTATTGATGTGATTAATGTGCTTAATGAACAAGGCGTTAAAGGTACTTTTTACTTTAATGCTTGGCACTTAGATGGCATTGGTGATGAGAACGAAGATCGCGCACTGGAAGCTTTGAAACTGGCGCTTGATACAGGGCATGTCGTCGCGAACCACAGCTATGCTCATATGGTGCACAACTGTGTTGATGAATTTGGCCCAACGAGTGGTGCAGAATGTAATGCAACCGGCGATCACCAAATCAATGCTTACCAAGATCCTGTTTACGATGCTTCGACATTTGCAGATAACTTAGTCGTGTTTGAGAGATACCTGCCTAACATCAACAGTTACCCGAACTACCTTGGCGAAGAACTGGCTCGCTTGCCTTATACCAATGGCTGGCGTATCACAAAAGATTTTAAAGCCGACGGATTATGTGCAACCTCTGATGATTTAAAGCCTTGGGAACCCGGCTACGTCTGCGATCTTGATAATCCATCAAACAGTGTAAAAGCTTCTATTGAAGTACAAAACATCTTGGCGAATAAAGGATATCAAACACATGGTTGGGATGTAGATTGGGCACCAGAAAACTGGGGAATTCCAATGCCAGCTAACAGTTTAACGGAAGCAGAAGCATTTCTTGGCTACGTTGATGCCGCATTAAACAGTTGCGCACCAACCACGATCAATCCGATCAACTCAAAAGCCCATGGCTTCCCTTGTGGCACGCCTTTACATGCTGACAAAGTCGTGGTCTTAACACACGAATTCCTATACGAAGATGGCAAGCGTGGTATGGGGGCGACTCAAAACCTTCCTAAATTAGCAAAATTCCTTCGAATCGCTAAAGAAGCAGGTTACGTATTCGATACCATTGATAACTACACGCCTATTTGGCAGGTCGGCAACGCGTATGATGCCGGTGATTACGTAACGCATTCTGGCACTGTTTACAAAGCAGTGACAGCACACATCGCGCAACAAGACTGGGCACCGTCTTCTACCTCTAGCCTTTGGACCAATGCAGATCCTGCTACCAACTGGACACTTAACGTTTCTTATGAAGCAGGTGATGTCGTGACTTACCAAGGCCTACGCTATCTAGTCAACGTACCGCACGTATCACAAGCAGACTGGACTCCGAATACAAAGAACACCTTGTTCACAGCTCTATAGGCTGTTCCTACTATCACCATGTAGTAGTTTGCGCGAGGCATACCCCTCGCGCTTTTTTTGTTTCGAGGATTCAGAAACTTCGAGGCACCGCCTTGATCTACCGTATCGGCGCACCGACCTGACTGGACAAACATTCCTGCTACTAACGCGAAGGCAACGCTAACTTTCTTCCGCCATTTTCAAACATCCAAAACGACGAAAGGCCACTATAAAAGCGACCTTTCTATGTATGGTACCAGTGGGTGACTTGATTGGACAGGCACTCCTGCCGCCACGCTGGATTTGAATTCACAAAACCTAGATACAACAAAGCCCCCGACTTTCGTCGAGGCTCTGTCTTAGAATATGGTGCCGTTGGGCGGAGCTGATTGGACTGGCATTCCTGCCGCCACGCTGGATTTGAATTCACAAACCCCAGATACAACAAAGCCCCGACTTTCGTCGAGGCTCTGTCTTAGAATATGGTACCGTTGGGCGGAGTTGATTGGACAGGCATTCCTGCCGCCACCGCGAAGGCAACGCTAACTTTCTTCCGCCATTTTCAAACACCCAAAACGACGAAAGGCCGCTATAAAAGCGGCCTTTCTATGTATGGTACCGGTGGGCGGACTTGAACCGCCACGCCCGAAGGCAACGGATTTTGAATCCGTCGTGTATACCAATTTCACCACACCGGCATCTCTGGGCTATTGCCCTTTGATGGTTGGCATTATACGTAAGCTTTTGACCTGCGCAAGCAGAAAAACCTTAAATAACTATCGTTTGCTGATAATTTCGCCACAAAGTGTGACAAAGGAGATCTCATCACAGTTCAGTCTGCCATCTAACTTGGTAACAAGGCCTCCCCTTTAGCCCTATAAACGGTTAACGGTAATATCCGAAACGTAACCATTACCAATATTTGATAGCGCACCATGAATCATCGTTGCGGCATCGCCTGCGCTCATAAAGCTACTGGTGTCTAAAGACTTACCGCTCGTCTCCCAAAATTCCGTCGCCATACCTCCGGGATACACAGCGATAATTTTCATTGGTTTGCCTTTTAATTCCATACGAACGGATTCAATCAAACCTTTGACAGCCCACTTCACCGCGCAGTAGGTCGATTCTTGTGCCTTAGGCTGCTGTGCTGCTGTTGACATCACCATCACAACGTTTACTGGCTGATCTTGATAACGTTTGACCAACTCTCGAAGGATATTAATCGCCGAAGTGAGGTTATTTTCAATCAGCTTTTGAATCTCTTGCGGGTCTTGCTCAGCTAATAAACCAAAATACCCACTTCCCGCACAGTGAATCAGCGTAGAAGGCGCTTTAGGCAGCTCATCAAACAAATTCTCGACTTGGCTTGTATCCACCAAATCACAGCTGCGCGTTTGCGCTTTATTGGAGAGGTGTTGAGCAAGAGTCGCCAACTTCTCTTCACTACGTCCAGTTAACAGTGTTTCTTCGCCTTGAGCATCATACAATTTAGCTAACTGCGCACCTAAGCCACTACTCGCGCCAGTAATTACGATCATCCTGTACCTCTATCACGTCATTCGTAATTTCGTTAACTCAGCAAGGTACCGTATGTTTGATGATTTCACAGGCTGGGTAGCGCGAAGTTTGAACTGGATAGCTTTGTTAAGTGGAAGGATGGATATAAAGTGTCTTCTGCTACGGTGATTTCTTCGTAATTAGAGACTCTGTGCGTTAGCTCTCTTTTCACCAACAAGCGGAATCTATATCCTGACGCACAATTTTAAAGGTAAGTGATGGAACTATGACGACTTCTACAACTCTTCCACCAGCAGGCTTCTTTCGTCGATTAGCGGCGTTGTTCTACGACACGCTGATTATCTTGGCGATTGAAATGATGGCTGCAGGTGTTGTAATGGCAATCGTCTTTGCGCTGAATGCAGCAGGATTGCTGAGCTACGGGGAATATGCAGATGCAGCTGACATGCTAGGAAAACATCCTGTATTAAGCCCACTATTTACATTCTACCTGGCGGCAGTCTGGGTATATTTCTTTGTCTTCTTCTGGACTCGAGCAGGACAAACCTTAGGGATGCGAGCTTGGAAAATGCAAATTCGTAACAGTAAGGATGGTGCACCAATTACGGTCACTCAGGCGTTAATTCGTTTGGGTACGTCGGGCTTTGGTTTGGCTAACTTAACTGTGCCAATCGACCCACAAAAACGTGGCTTCCACGATATCTGGGCAAAAACTGAAGTCGTTGTCTTGCCGAAAGCAAAATAACGAAACAGCGTAAACAGAATAGAAAAAAGGAAGGCACAGTGTCTTCCTTTTTTATGTTTATCGCTTTTGAAAGCCTACAGTTTTCTTCTTAGCAAGGATACCGCGATTGCTAGGAACACTAAGCTAGGGGCCAATGCACCGAACACTGGTGGAATGCCGTATACCAAGGTAAGAGGTCCAAAGAACTCACTGGATATGTAGAAGGTAAAACCTGCAACTACCCCTGAGAGCACCCTTGCCCCCATGGTGACACTACGCAATGGACCGAAAACAAACGACAACGCCATCAGCATCATTACCGCAATAGAGAGCGGTTGAGATAGCTTGCGCCAAAATGCCAGTTCATAACGTGAAGCATCTTGTTCTGACGCTTTCAAATAGGTCACATAGTCATACAAGCCACTTAAAGAAAGTTCTTCTGGCTTCACCGTTACCACCGCAAGCTTATCTGGCGCTAATGAGGTGTGCCATTCCATCTGCTCTAAATCGCGCTTAGTAATGACGTTTTCATTTTCCATATCGGTGATTTGCACATAACGCATCAACCAATTGTTATCTTGTTGGTAGTCGACTTCTTCTGCGAAGATAACTTTGTCTAAGTTCTTATCTTCATCGAAACGCCACATGTTCAAGCCGTAGAGTTTGTCGTCTTCTACTTTACCGATAAAAATGAAGTCATTGGCATCACGAGCCCATACCCCTGCCCGAACGGAAACAATACTACCGCCAGACAAAGCAAACGCACGTAAATCACGCGCCATCTTTTGAGCTTCTGGTGCGCCCCACTGACCCAACGTCATAACGATAAGCATCAATGGTACAGCCGTTTTAAGCACCGATAAGCCGATGTCCAACTTAGAGAAGCCTGCTGCTTGCATTACCACAAGCTCAGAGCTTGACGCCAGCATGCCCAAGCCAATTAAGGCACCCAGTAGCGCTGCCATTGGGAAGAACATTTCGATGTCGCGAGGAATACTCAACAGTACAAAGTAAAGCGCATGCATTAAGTCATAAGCACCACGGCCGACTTTACGCAGCTGCTCTACGTATTTGATGATGCCCGACAAGCCAACGAAGGTCGCCAGAACCAAGGCAGTGGTAGAGATGATCGTTCTACCTATGTAAAGGTCTAAGAGTTTAAACACAGCTTACGCGAGCCTCTTCTTGCGGAATTTGTCTTTCATTCGTCGAACAGGAACGCTGTCCATCATGTTTGCCAAGATAGCCACTATCAACAACATTGCATTGATTGGCCACATACCTATAGCAGCAGGAATCGCACCATCCTCTAACGCCGATTTCGTTGCACTGATTGCAAGGAAGTACGCTAGGTAAATCAAGATGGCAGGTCCCATTTTAGCGAAACGCCCCTGACGTGGGTTCACTGCGGATAAAGGAATAACCAGCATCGTTAATAGTGGAATACATACGAACAATGAGATACGCCATTGCAGCTCAGCTTGCGCTTCAGGATCTGGATGGCCAATCAAGTCCGCCGTTGGGTATGCTTCCCAATCACGTCCTTTTTGCTTCACCTCACGTTGACCAATCACACCTTCGTACTGATCAAACTTAGTCACCATGTACTCAACACGAGTCGGCACACCTTCATAACGCGTACCCTCATGCATGGTGATGATCTGACGGCCATCCGATAATTCTTTTACTTCACCAGAAGAAGAGAACATCACGCTAGGCAAGATAGAATCACGTGGGCGCATCTGTGCTACAAACACGTTACTTAACGTGCTGTCTTTAATGTCATCGATGAAAACAACCGAAGAACCATCTGGCGTGCCTTGGAACTGACCTTTCTTTAGTAGATCAACGCTGTTTTCGGCAGCGACTTGTTCATAAAGCTGCTCTACGCGGTCTTGCGACCAAGGTGATAGCCATAATGCGTTAAACGCCGCAACACCAGAAGTAATGATCGCCAAGTACAACGCAGCTTGTACTAGGAATTTATTCCCAATACCTGTCGCGTTCATCACCACGATTTCACTTTCTGCATATAAACGACCAAACGTGATCAATATGCCGATGTACAAACTCAATGGCAGCATTAATAGCCCCATTGCTGGCATGTTTAAACCAACAATTGAGAAAATTAATCCAGCAGGAATATCCCCGTCCGAAGCGTCAGCAAGAACACTGATAAACTTCTGACTCAAAAACACCAAAAAAAGCACGAAGAAAATCGCAAATTGGCTCTTGAGTGTTTCGCGGATCAAATATCTAACAATAATCACGCTGAAATTACCTATACAAAACTTGTTTTTTTGGTCGAATCACTATAGTTTCCCGTTGAACCATTTATTTTTTTAAAAATTATAAACTAGATGTTAGCGCTTAAATCAGCTCTGTTGGTAAGACCTGAGCTTAAATTCAACAAGTAAGCGATCATTATCTAACATTTAGAGCAATTTGTCTTCAGGATGTAGGAGTACGCATGGAGTTCAGTGTTAAAAGTGGCAGTCCAGAGAAACAACGTAGCGCATGTATCGTTGTTGGTGTGTTTGAACCACGTCGCCTTTCTCCAGTAGCCGAGCAACTTGATAAAATCAGTGACGGTTACATCAGTTCACTACTTCGCCGTGGTGATCTAGAGGGTAAACCTGGTCAGATGCTGCTACTGCATCAAGTACCAGGTGTTTTGTCAGAGCGCGTTCTACTCGTAGGTTGTGGTAAAGAACGTGAGCTAGGCGAGCGCCAGTACAAGGAAATCATTCAAAAGACGATCAGCACACTTAACGAAACAGGTTCTATGGAAGCAGTATGTTTCCTAACTGAACTACACGTTAAGGGTCGTGATACTTACTGGAAAGTTCGCCAGGCAGTAGAAGCGACTAAAGATGGTCTTTACACATTCGATCAGTTCAAGAGCGTTAAGCCAGAAACTCGTCGTCCACTGCGTAAGCTAGTATTCAACGTACCAACGCGTCGTGAATTAAACCTAGGCGAGAAAGCAATCACTCACGGTCTAGCTATCGCATCTGGTGTGAAAGCATCAAAAGATCTTGGCAACATGCCACCAAACATCGCAAACCCAGCATACCTTGCTTCTCAAGCACGTCGCCTTGCTGACGATTACGAAACTGTAACCACCAAGATCATTGGTGAGCAAGAGATGGAAAAACTGGGCATGACATCTTACCTAGCAGTAGGTCGTGGTTCGAAGAACGAATCAATGATGTCGATTATCGAATACAAAGGTAACCCAGAATCAGAAGCAAAACCTATCGTACTAGTCGGCAAAGGTCTGACGTTCGATTCAGGCGGTATCTCTCTAAAACCTGGTGAAGGTATGGATGAGATGAAGTACGACATGTGTGGTGCAGCATCTGTATTCGGTACAATGAAAGCGCTAGCGAAGCTAAACCTACCAATTAACGTTATTGGTGTTCTAGCAGGCTGTGAAAACATGCCAGGCAGCAACGCTTACCGTCCAGGTGATATCCTAACAACCATGTCAGGTCAAACCGTAGAAGTTCTGAACACGGATGCGGAAGGTCGTCTTGTTCTTTGTGACGCACTGACTTACGTAGAGCGTTTCGAACCAGACTGTGTAGTAGATGTTGCAACGCTAACTGGTGCTTGTGTTATCGCACTAGGTCACCATATTAGCGGCGTAATCTCTAACCACAACCCACTTTCTCATGAGCTAGTAAACGCTTCTGAGCAAGCGAGTGACCGTGCATGGCGTCTACCAATGGCAGACGAGTACCACGAGCAGTTGAAGAGCCCATTTGCTGATATGGCAAACATCGGTGGTCGTCCTGCTGGTACTATCACTGCGGGTTGCTTCCTGTCTAAGTTTGCTAAAAAGTACAACTGGGCACACGTCGATATCGCAGGAACTGCGTGGAAATCAGGCGCAGCGAAAGGCTCAACGGGCCGTCCTGTCTCAATGCTTGTCCAATTCCTTTTGAACCGCAGCGGCCAAGAGACAGAAGAGTAATTTCTGAACAACATCTAAAAGGGCCGCAAGGCCCTTTTTTATTACCTCGATTTTCTTGATTGAAAATCAGATTTAATATGGTTTCAGGAAGAGACCAACGGCAAGTGAGAGAATGATGCAAACTGCAACCTTCTACATCATTAACGAAGAGAGCCCGCAAGCAACGCAGGCTGGCTTTGAAGAATACATCGTGTTTTTGGCTCAGCACTTTGCTCGCCAAGGCGCAAAAGTATATCTGAACTGCCAAGACAAACCGCATGCAGAGCAGCTCGCTGAAGCCTTTTGGCAAATTGATGCAGACCAGTTCATGGCACATAATCTTGTAGGCGAAGGACCGAAATACGCCACCAATATTGAAATCGGCCATGAAGGTGTAAAACCTAACTGGAATCGTCAGTTGGTAATTAATTTGGCGGAAAATGAGACAACCTTTGCGAACAAGTTTGCTCAAGTGGTAGACTTCGTGCCTTGCGAAGAAAAAGCTAAACAGCTCGCAAGAGAAAGGTATAAAATTTACCGTCAGGCAGGTTATCAACTGCAAACGATCGAAATTCAATATCCTTAACGGTCAATCCTTATAGTTAAGCTCTCCACTCAGAGAGTTCACTTATAAAGATTGACTTAGATTCAACCATCAACGTATCCATTAAAAGAGCGCTATGGAAAAGACATACAACCCAACTTCAATCGAACAAGCTCTGTATCAGACTTGGGAAGAGAAAGGCTACTTTAAGCCACACGGTGACACTACTAAAGAATCATACAGCATCATGATCCCGCCACCGAACGTCACTGGTAGCCTACACATGGGCCACGCGTTCCAAGATACGATCATGGATACGCTTATCCGTTGTGAGCGCATGAAGGGTAAAAACACTCTTTGGCAAGTAGGTACGGACCACGCAGGTATCGCAACTCAGATGGTTGTTGAGCGTAAGATCGCTGCAGAAGAAGGCAAAACAAAACACGATTACGGTCGTGAAGCTTTCATCGACAAAATCTGGGAATGGAAAGGCGAATCTGGCGGCACTATCACTAAGCAGCTTCGTCGTCTTGGCGCATCTGTAGACTGGGATCGTGAGCGCTTTACGATGGACGATGGTCTATCTAACGCCGTTCAAGAAGTGTTCGTACGTCTATACGAAGACGATCTAATCTACCGCGGTAAGCGTCTAGTTAACTGGGATCCAAAGCTACACACAGCGATTTCAGATCTAGAAGTAGAGAACAAAGACACTAAAGGCAACATGTGGCACTTCCGCTACCCACTAGCAGATGGCGTTAAAACAGCAGATGGCAAAGACTACATCGTTGTTGCAACGACTCGTCCAGAGACCATGCTAGGCGATACTGGTGTTGCAGTTAACCCAGAAGATCCACGTTACAAAGATCTTATCGGTAAAGAAATCATCCTTCCTATCGTTGATCGTCGCATCCCAATCGTGGGCGATGAGCACGCAGATATGGAAAAAGGTACTGGCTGTGTGAAAATCACACCTGCGCACGACTTCAACGACTACGAAGTTGGTAAGCGCCACCAGCTACCAATGATCAACATTTTGACTTTCGACGCGAACATCCGTGACGCTTCTGAAGTATTCAACACCAACGGCGAAGCAAGCGACGCTTACAGCACTGAGCTACCAGCTAAGTACCACGGTATGGAGCGTTTTGCCGCTCGTAAAGCTATCGTTGCTGAATTCGACGAGCTAGGCCTACTTGAAGAAGTGAAAGATCACGATCTACAAGTTCCTTACGGCGACCGTGGTGGCGTGGTTATCGAACCAATGCTAACTGACCAATGGTACGTACGTACTGCACCTCTAGCGAAAACAGCGGTTGAAGCAGTAGAAAACGGCGACATCCAATTCGTTCCTAAGCAATACGAAAACATGTACTTCTCTTGGATGCGTGACGTTCAAGACTGGTGTATCTCTCGTCAGCTATGGTGGGGTCACCGCATCCCAGCTTGGTACGACAACCAAGGTAATGTTTACGTAGGTCGTGACGAAGAAGAAGTTCGTAAGAATAACAACCTAGAGTCAGTCATTGAACTTCACCAAGACGAAGACGTACTGGATACATGGTTCTCTTCTGCACTATGGACGTTCGGTACTCAAGGTTGGCCAGAGCAAACTGACGATCTGAAAGTATTCCACCCTTCAGACGTACTAGTAACTGGTTTCGACATCATCTTCTTCTGGGTTGCACGCATGATCATGATGACCATGCACTTCGTGAAAGACGAAAACGGCAAACCACAAGTACCATTTAAGACGGTTTACGTTACTGGTCTAATTCGTGACGAAAACGGCGACAAGATGTCTAAGTCGAAAGGTAACGTACTTGACCCAATCGACATGATCGATGGTATCGACCTAGAGTCTCTAGTAGAGAAGCGTTGTGGCAACATGATGCAGCCTCAGCTAGCGAAGAAGATCGAGAAGAACACTCGTAAAACGTTTGAAAACGGTATCGAAGCATACGGTACAGACGCACTACGTTTCACTCTTGCAGCAATGGCATCAACAGGTCGCGATATCAACTGGGATATGAAGCGTCTTGAGGGTTACCGTAACTTCTGTAACAAACTATGGAACGCAAGCCGTTACGTAATGATGAACGCAGAAGAGCAAGATTGTGGCTTCAACGGTGGTGAGATTGAATACTCACTAGCGGACAAGTGGATCGAGTCTCAGTTTGAACTTGCAGCGAAAGCGTTCAACAACCATATCGACAACTTCCGTCTAGATATGGCGTCTAACACGCTTTACGAATTCATCTGGAACCAATTCTGTGACTGGTACCTAGAGCTAACTAAACCAGTTCTATGGAAAGGTACTGAAGCACAACAGCGTGGCACTCGTCGTACACTAATCACGGTTCTTGAGAAGACTCTACGTCTAGCTCACCCAGTGATTCCTTACATCACTGAAACTATCTGGCAAAGCATCAAGCCACTAGTTGAAGGTGTAGAAGGCGAGACAATCATGCTGCAAGCGCTGCCTCAATTCGACGAAGCAAACTTCAACCAAGAAGCGCTAGACGATATTGAATGGGTGAAAGCGTTCATTACCAGCATCCGTAACCTACGTGCTGAATACGACATCAACCCTGGTAAGCCGCTTGACGTTATGCTGAAAGCTGCAAACGCAGAAGACGCAGCGCGTCTAGAAGCAAACAAACAAGTACTGATGTCTCTAGCGAAACTAGAATCTGTACGCGTACTTGCTGCTGACGAAGAAACGCCAGCGTGTGCGACAGCATTGGTTGCTAAGTCTGAGCTGATGATCCCAATGGCGGGTCTGATCGACAAAGACGCTGAGCTTGCTCGTCTAGATGGCGAAATCAAGAAAACTCACGGCGAAATCAAGCGTATCGAAGGCAAACTAGGTAACGAAGGCTTCGTAGCGAAAGCACCTGAAGCGGTTGTTGCTAAAGAGCGTGAGAAGCTTGAAGGCTACAAAGAGACACTAGCTAAGCTAGAAGAGCAGAAGACAACGATCGCTGCACTTTAATCGCTAAAAGCTAGAATAAAAGAATCAAAGGGTTGGTGTGAAAGCATCAACCCTTTTTGCATTTTATAGCTCGGAAAGCTTTCAAAGATATCCACTCTTCTCCCCTACTCTTCCTCCTATTTAATAGTTTTTACCTATCAAACTAATCTTAACTGCCCATTAGATTTAATGATAATTATTCTCAATAATAGACCTATCGAAACAACACAACGATTGAGTAATTATCATGAAAAAGACACTAACCTTTGCAGCACTCCATTTTACTATCGCGTTTAGTGTCGCTTACGTGCTTACTGGCGACATTCTAATTGGTAGTTTAATTGCCATGATTGAGCCTTCAGTGAACACCGTCGCTTTCTACTTTCATGAAAAGGCATGGGCAAAAGTCCCAGCGCTTAAAGCTCGTCAGTGGATGACCAAATTAAAAACCGCAAGCTTTGCCACCATCCACTTCAGTGTTGCCTTTAGCGTGGTTTACTTGCTAACAGGTGATGCGTTTGTCGGCGGTATCATGGCGATGCTAGAGCCAAGCTTGAACACAGTGGCTTACTACTTTCACGAGAAAGTATGGATGCGTAAATCAGATAGCCAAGCACCACAATTCTGCTTACACCAACACGCTTAAACATGGAGGCTCAATACGCCTCCTAACGAGCAAAATAACATTTACCATTGACAAAGTTGCGCACCGCAATTAATTTAATTGCGGTGCGCAACTTTATTTTTAGAGGTAAGTGATAATGAATGCTCGTCAACTCCGACACTACTCCCGTCAAGCCGTCCGATTGCTTGGTATGCTCGATAAACAATGCGGCGATGTCGCTCATACTCCAGTACAAGCGCACGCATTAGGTGAAATCCAACTGCAACCGTTAACTATCAATCAACTGGCACAGCAGCTTAATGTCGACAAGTCCAATGCGAGCCGAACCGTTACCGGTCTGATTAAATTAGGCTTGGTTGAGAGCATCGAAAACCCAAAAGACAAACGTAGCCAACTTGTCGCGCTTACAGAACAAGGGCAACAGGCGTTATCGCAACTAGACCAGCAGCAAAACAGCTTCTTTGAACAACTGCTTACCCAACTGGATGACAGCGAGCAAGAGCAACTCAAACTTGGTCTAGAGACTTACCTAAAAGGGCTAACGAAAGTGTGCCAGGCTGAGGAATACGTTCTTCGACCTCTTACCAAAGCAGATAACTCGCAAGTTGCGGACGTGATTCGTAAAGTCTCTGCAGAATACGGTTTAACCGCAGATAAAGGTTATGGTGTGGCCGATCCAACGCTTGATGACATGTACTCGGTTTACGACCAACAAGGCGCAGCCTACTGGGTAGTCGAGTACCAAGGCGACATTGTGGGTGGCGGCGGCTTTGCACCTTTAGCTGGTGAGCCAAATGTGTGTGAACTGCAAAAGATGTACTTCTTACCTCAAACACGAGGGCACGGTTTAGCCAAACGCATCGTCGCATTGAGCTTACAACTGGCGAAACAGTTTGGGTATCAGCAGTGCTATTTAGAAACGACAGAATGTCTAAGAGAAGCGGTAGGCTTGTATGAAAAACTAGGCTTTGAGCATCTCGATGCCCCGCTAGGACAAACAGGGCATGATGCATGTGAAGTCGTGATGCTTAAAACGTTATAGCGCTTTATCCCAAAACTTACAGTACAAGATGGGTAACACAGAGCTCTTGGCTAAGTGCCACTGTAAATGCTTGGCGTTGCCCATCCAACTCCACCACGAGTTCGTAGAGATCTTTTGGATCGGGATCATTAAGATCGGCATACTTTGGCGCTTCGATCTGGAATAAAGCACTCGCATGATCCGCTCGGACATCGATAGGAATATGGTAAGTCATGCCATTAAACTTAACCGATGCCGATACTAAGCCCGGCGCAAAAGTTTGATAGTACAAGTCTACCTTAAACTCACAACCACCACCGTGGTGCCAAATCTGCTCGGTTGCTACACGGTCTAAACGCACATTGCGAATAAACTGCAGATACGGCTCTTGCCATACCCCTAAGCGCTCATCACTCTGTTGGTATTCATGATCCGCAAGTGAGCACAACTCTGGTTTATCCTCATCCAGCAGAAGATCTTCTTCTTCCTCAAGGAACAGGATCTCAAAACGGTTACGTCCCATCTGCATGAACGGACGAATGTCTTTCTTGTACACGCTTTGTGAACCGTCACAGTCGAACAAGGCTACTCCGTTCAAACGCACTTCAGCATGGTAATCCACACCACCCAACACCATTTCTACCGCTGGAAATGCCATCATGGATTCATCCACTTCAATGTCGTGCATCAGGTGCCACTCTTGCTGACGAATCGCTTCTTCGGTCAGTTCTGCAGGCAACACCTGACTCAAAGGAGCAGGGAAAGTAATGTCATCCTGTGGGATAGAAAGGTCCGTCAGTGGAGAGACTTGCC
The DNA here is from genome assembly GCF_000305755.2 of Vibrio sp. HENC-03. NCBI lineage: Bacteria > Pseudomonadati > Pseudomonadota > Gammaproteobacteria > Vibrionales > Vibrionaceae > Vibrio > Vibrio sp. HENC-03. Next base: position 20,736 of record NZ_JH976130.1, read on the forward strand.
ATAAACCGGCGAGTGAGAGTTGCATATACACCTTGAGCTAGATCAATTTTCACGCATTATATACACAAGTAACTTAGGGTTACAGGCTATAAGCAGACAAACTCAATGAGAATTATTTATCGTTATCTTCGGTTATCATTTTCAAGGCACAAAAAAGCCAGCGATAAACGCTGGCTTCTTAGATTGAATAAGAGGATTACTCTTCGTCTTCATCATCTTCTTCAGGGTAAAGCGCATCTTCGCCTTCGTAGTAAGTACCCCAACCGTCGTAAATGATGTCGTATTTTTCTGCCAGATGAACCAGTTTCTCAACCTGAGCATCAATTGCTTCTGCGTTTAGTGCAGATTCCATTGTTGCATCACAGCAAAGCAGTTTGTTGCCGTCTTCATCTTCTGTTTCTTCAGCTTCAAGAACTTCAAAGCCCATCTTGAACGCTTCAACAACCGCTTTTTCTAGCGTATCGAAGTCTTCAGCAAATAGGTGGTGCTCGATTTCGTATAGTGAATCTGGATCGCTGCCGTCTTCTAGCAATGCTGCAATGATATCGCGAGTCTCTTCCTTTTGAATCTCAATTAATTCTTCTACTGATAGATATTCATCTTCGTGAGACATGTTTTGGCTCCAGATTAGTTACTTGATGGAAACACTATACTCTAAACTGAGTACGTTAATGCGGTGAAATATGGCACGGATTGCGATGAAAAGCCACAAACAAACACCAAACTGCGGTGATTCTTGATGATAATTTTTGCTCGCAAATCTAAACCCCGCTCACAGAAACAAAAAATTAACAAAAACGGCTAATCTTTAATATTCAGAAGATCCTAATCGAACCTAAGACGAGTAATTTTAGACATGTTTGCGTGTTTATGATCTTGGAGTGAATACAGCAACGGCTCGGTAATTCTGACCTAACGAATAAAAGAAAGCCAAAAACTGCATATTTCAGAATGGTTATGCACGTTTTATGCACTTTTGATGTATGACTTCTTTCTCAAACGAAAAAGAATAAAAACGCACTTTTTAAAACTCATGAACAAACAACAAAATATAGAATTAAAATACACCAAGGAAGCATTTACAAAATATAACGCCAAAAAATTATATTTTTGCAATATATAAGCAAAGTTCTAAGACTTGCATCTTTGCACCAAGCTTGTCATAACTAACGGCTGGAATATTTGTAAGGATGCAAAATGAGTAAGCTGTACGTTGGATCAGAAGTTGGTCAACTAAGACGAGTTCTATTAAACCGCCCAGAGCGCGCCCTCACCCACCTAACGCCATCGAACTGCCATGAGCTACTGTTTGATGACGTATTAGCGGTAGAAGCGGCAGGTGAAGAACACGACGCGTTTGCGCGCACACTGCGTGAACAAGATGTCGAAGTACTACTGCTTCATGATCTGCTGGTTGAAACCCTTGCGGTTCCAGAAGCAAAACAATGGTTGTTGAATACTCAGATCTCTGACTTCCGTTACGGTCCGACTTTCGCTCGTGATTTACGTCAGTACTTCGCAGAGATGGACGATGAGCACTTAGCAAGCATTCTCCTTGGCGGCTTGGCTTACTCGGAACTGCCAATCAAATCTTCATCAATGTTGCCGAAGATGAAGCGCCCACTGGACTTCGTGATCGAACCTCTGCCTAACCACCTCTTTACCCGTGACACGTCATGTTGGGTATACGGCGGCGTTTCTCTTAACCCAATGATGATGCCTGCGCGTCAACGCGAGACCAACCATCTGCGTGCGATTTATCGCTGGCACCCAACCTTCGCTGGTCAAGACTTCATTAACTACTTTGGTGATGAAGACCAGCACTACGACAATGCCAACGTTGAAGGTGGTGATGTACTGGTTATCGGTAAAGGTGCGGTTCTGATTGGTATGTCTGAGCGCACAACCCCACAAGGTGTAGAAAACTTAGCGGCAAGCCTGTTTAAATCTGGTCAGGCGAAAGAAGTGATTGCTATCGACCTACCAAAACACCGCTCGTGTATGCACCTTGATACGGTCATGACGCACATGGATGTGGACACTTTCTCGGTATACCCAGAGATCATGCGTAAAGATTTAGACACTTGGCGCCTAACACCTAAAGGCAACGGTGAAATGCATGTCGAAGCATCACACAACTATCTGCATGCCATTGAATCGGCACTTGACTTAGACCAATTGAAGATCATCACAACCGGTGGTGACAGCTACGAAGCTGAGCGAGAGCAATGGAACGATGCCAACAACGTACTGACGGTGAAACCTGGTGTTGTGATTGGCTACGAGCGTAACGTCTACACTAACGAGAAGTACGACAAAGCTGGCATTGAAGTCCTGACTATCCCGGGTAACGAGCTTGGTCGCGGTCGTGGTGGTGCACGCTGTATGAGCTGCCCAATCGAACGTGATGATATTTGAGAAACCTCTCCCACCAAATAAAACCAATTGAGACTAAGGTTGATGTGAATGCATCAACCTTTTTTTGTTTTTAATTAAAATAATTATTCACAATAAAAGCATTTATATGTTTTAATGCTTTTATTCTTTATCAACCAAACGACCTAAGGGACGAGCTATGGCTTTCAATCTACGTAATCGCAACTTTTTGAAACTATTGGACTTCTCAACCAAAGAGATCCAGTTTTTGCTCGAACTGTCTGCAGAGCTGAAAAAAGCTAAATATGCAGGAACAGAGCAGAAGAAACTTCAAGGTAAAAACATCGCACTAATCTTTGAGAAATCTTCTACTCGTACCCGATGTGCGTTTGAAGTCGCGGCCTTTGACCAAGGCGCTCAAGTCTCTTACATCGGTCCTTCTGGCTCACAGATCGGTCATAAAGAATCGATGAAAGACACCGCTCGTGTTCTTGGTCGTATGTACGATGGCATCGAATACCGTGGCTTTGGTCAATCCATTGTTGAAGAGCTTGGTACTTATGCTGGTGTACCTGTCTGGAACGGTTTAACGGATGAGTTCCACCCTACTCAAATCCTTGCAGACTTCCTGACCATGCAAGAGCACGGACGTGGGAAACAACTGCATGAGATGACGTTTGCTTACCTTGGTGATGCTCGCAATAACATGGGTAATTCACTCATGGTTGGCGCAGCAAAAATGGGCATGGACATCCGCCTTGTAGCGCCAAAAGCGTTCTGGCCAGAAGAAACATTAGTGGCAACTTGCCAAGAAATTGCTCAACAAACCGGCGCGAAAATCACGCTGACTGAGAACGTTGAAGAAGGCGTTAAAGGTTGTGACTTCTTATATACCGACGTTTGGGTGTCGATGGGTGAGTCGGCAGAAGCGTGGGATGAGCGTGTTGCTCTGATGACACCTTACCAAATCAATATGGATGTGATTAAGCAAACGGGTAACCCTCACGTGAAGTTCATGCACTGTCTGCCAGCCTTCCACAACGATGAAACGACTGTGGGTAAAGAGGTAGCAGAGAAATACGGAATGAAAGGGCTTGAAGTCACCGAAGAGGTATTTGAGTCTGAATACTCTATCGTCTTCGACGAAGCCGAAAACCGCATGCACACGATTAAAGCCGTGATGGTGGCAACCTTAGGCAGCTAAACCAAAGCATTAAAAATGGTAACAAAAACCATGATGTAATCGCTTGCGCTCACGAAAGTTAAGCGTATAATGCTCGGCAATTTGTCTGAGGATTACGAAATGACCACGCCGATTGCTGACGTAAAAACGCGATTTGCTCTAGCTAAGCGACTACGCTTACGTGCTGTTATTTTCGTTAATTCTATTGAATTTTAAAACCTCCCCAATTGGGGAGGTTTTTTTATGTCCAAAATTCCATCAGGGTAATTTTGGGGATAGTCACCACTGTTATAGGGAAGAAGATCATGGCGAACTCGCTTTACCAGAAGCACATCATCTCTATTCCAGAGCTTTCACGTGAAGAACTGGAACTGATTGTAGAAACTGCAGGTCAGCTAAAAAAGGAACCTCGTCCAGAACTGATTAAAAACAAGGTTGTAGCGAGCTGTTTCTTTGAGCCATCCACACGTACTCGTCTGTCATTCGAAACAGCGATTCAACGTATCGGTGGCGATGTTATTGGTTTTGATAACGGTGGTAACACCTCTCTGGCGAAAAAAGGCGAGACGCTGTCTGACTCAGTTCAAGTTATCTCTTCTTACGTCGATGCATTCGTGATGCGTCACCCTCAAGAAGGCGCAGCGCGCTTGGCGTCTGAGTTCTCTAACGGCGTACCAGTTATCAACGCTGGTGATGGCGCAAACCAACACCCAACGCAAACGCTACTCGACCTATACACCATCGCGGAAACACAAGGTCGTCTAGACAACCTGAACGTTGCGTTCGTTGGTGACCTAAAATACGGCCGCACCGTACACTCATTGACGCAAGCATTGGCGAAGTTCAATAACATCCGTTTCTTCTTCGTTGCACCAGAAGCACTTGCGATGCCAGATTACCTATGCGAAGAACTAGATGAAGCAGGTATCCAGTACAGCCTGCACACAGATATGGAAAGCGTGATTCCTGAGCTGGATATTCTGTACATGACTCGCGTACAGAAAGAGCGTTTCGATGAATCTGAATACGCGCACATCAAGTCAGCTTACATCCTAACAGCGGCACTACTAGAAGGTGCGCGTGAGAACTTGAAAGTACTACACCCACTACCACGTGTGGATGAAATCACCACAGACGTCGACGTCACACCACACGCTTACTACTTCCAACAAGCAGAAAACGGTGTTTACGCACGCCAAGCGTTGTTGGCACTGGTTCTTAACGAAACACTGTAATCGAGGGAGAAAAAGACATGGCTAAAGAAACTCAATTGCAGGTTGAAGCAATCAAAAACGGCACAGTAATCGACCACATTCCAGCACAAATTGGTATTAAGGTGCTGAAGCTTTTCGATATGCACAACTCTTCTCAACGCGTAACTATCGGTCTGAACCTACCTTCATCAGCACTCGGTCATAAAGACTTGCTGAAGATTGAGAACGTGTTCATCAACGAAGAGCAGGCAAACAAGCTGGCACTTTACGCACCACACGCGACAGTAAACCAAATCGAAAACTACGAAGTTGTGAAGAAGCTAGCGCTGGAGCTACCAGAGCAAGTTAAAAACGTGTTTGAATGCCCAAACACTAACTGCATTACCCACAACGAGCCGGTTGCAAGCAGCTTCCAAGTGTTCGAGAAGAAGGAAGAAATCCGTCTGAAGTGTAAATACTGTGAGAAAGTATTCGCACGTGAGATCGTGACTGAGCGTTAATTTCTCGCTTCGATTCTTGCTAACGATAAATTGACTGATACCCCGCTAATGCGGGGTATTTTGCTCTTTACGTGCTTCATGTTTAAAGGCAAACTGATTCTTCTTAAGAACGCTCAAGATACTTGAGCAAACTCTTTATTCCCCCTAAACAGATGGAACAATTCAAATGACGAAAGTACTTCACACTGAGTCTGCACCAGCAGCAATCGGTCCTTACGTTCAAGGCGTAGATCTAGGCAACATGGTTCTAACTTCTGGCCAAATCCCAGTAAACCCAGCGACAGGTGAAGTGTCTGCAGACATCGCAGAGCAAGCTCGTCAATCTCTAGAGAACGTAAAAGCTGTTGTTGAAGCATCAGGCCTTAAAGTGACTGACATCGTTAAAATGACAGTATTCGTGAAAGACCTAAACGACTTCGGTACAGTGAACGAAGTTTACGGTAAGTTCTTCGATGAGCACGAAGTAGCAAACTACCCTGCGCGTTCTTGTGTAGAAGTAGCTCGTCTACCTAAAGATGTAGGTATCGAGATTGAAGCAATTGCAGTTCGCAAATAATTGCACTTACTGACAAGCATAAAAAAACGGGTAGCTCAGGCTACCCGTTTTTTATTGTCTTTGGCGATAAAGTCACAGTAAAACTTAAGCGGCGTTGCGCTGTTTCACTTCTTCATCCAACTCTGCCAACTTCTCTTTCATTTGCTCGCGACAAACATTCGCTAACTCACGTACGCCTTCTTTGCCGTAACCTTCAGAGCTAACTGGTGGTAGCATCTCAATGATCACATGACCGTTATTCCAACGGTTCAATTTGATGTGATCGGTAGAGCTACACACGATTGGAATGATTGGCACTTCTGCACCGATAGCCGCATGGAATGCACCGGTTTTAAATGGCAGTAAACCACGGCCGCGTGAACGTGTACCTTCTGGGAACATCCATACTGAAACATCACTGTTTTTGATGCTGTCCACGACTTGGTCGATAGTGCCTTTTGCTTTAGAGCGGTTTGCACGGTCAATCAAGATGTTACCTGTTAACCAGTAAAGCTGACCAAACAACGGCATCCACGCTAGGCTCTTTTTACCTACCGTTACAACTTTTGGTGTTACTGCAGAAGAGACAGTGAAAAGGTCCCAGTTGTTTTGGTGGTTAGCAATGTAAACATGCTGACCGCGAGAGTACGCATCTTCCGGAAGACGCAGCTCAAGCTTGATACCAAAGACGCGCGACATCTTGCCGAATAGACGACCAAAGGTGAACACGTGCTTAGGGTTTCGAGGGCTTAGTAGGCAGTAACCGCAACCGCCAATAAACATCACAATTGCGAAAATTGCGACAGCAAATACACGTAACAGTGCAATCATTGTTGTTCTCCAGGAACCGGCTTTGCGCCAGCTACAGCTATTATTGTCTCTTTGAACATAGTCATGAACTATGACAGAAAGCGCGATATAAAAAAGCCGAAACCTGAGTTTCGGCTCTCTTCATATCTAGGTCAACTGCGATGCAGTTTAACCTGCCTCACTCACACGCTCAATATTTGCGCCAAGTGCAGACAGTTTATTTTCGATTTTGTCGTAACCGCGGTCGATGTGGTAGATGCGATCAACGATGGTTTCACCTTTTGCGATACAACCTGCGATCACCAAACTTGCCGAAGCTCTTAGGTCCGTTGCCATCACTTGTGCGCCACTTAGAGAATCTACGTCGCCACAGATAACCGTATTACCTTCAATATCTGCTTTCGCGCCCATACGCATCAATTCAGGTACGTGCATGAAACGGTTTTCAAAGATAGTTTCAGTGATGACGCCGCCGCCTTTCGCCATCATGTTCAATAGCGTGAATTGCGCCTGCATGTCAGTAGGGAAACCTGGGTGCGGAGCCGTGCGAATGCTTACTGCTTTCAGTTCACGGTCAGTCATATCAACAGAAATCCAGTCTTCACCAGTTTCTACTAAGGCGCCCGCTTCTTCTAGCTTAGCCAGTACAGCTTCTAGCAGATGTGCATTAGTGTTGCGACATACAACTTTGCCGCCAGAAACCGCTGCTGCAACTAGGAAGGTACCGGTTTCGATACGGTCAGCCACAACGCTGTGCTTACCACCACCTAGACGCTCAACACCTTCGATAGTGATGGTATCTGTACCCGCACCAGAGATTTTTGCGCCAAGTGTGTTTAGGAAATCAGCTGTATCAACGATTTCAGGCTCACGCGCTGCGTTGTCTAGCGTTGTTGTGCCTTCAGCAAGCGCTGCTGCACACATGATAGTGATCGTTGCACCAACACTCACTTTGTCCATCACGATGTGCGCGCCTTTAAGGCGACCATCGACTTCTGCTTTCACGTAACCATCTTCTAGTGTGATAGTTGCGCCAAGCTGTTCTAGACCAGTAATGTGTAGATCAACAGGACGAGCACCGATAGCACAACCGCCAGGTAGAGACACCTGACCTTGGCCAAATCGAGCTACAAGAGGACCAAGCGCCCAAATAGATGCACGCATGGTTTTTACTAAATCGTAAGGAGCACAGTATTCGTTGATACTGCTTGGATCGACATGAACGGAACCATTACGGCTTACTTTTGCGCCAAGACGCTTAAGCAGTTCCATGGTTGTGTCGATATCACGAAGGTGTGGCACGTTCGCCACTTCTACAGGCTCTTCCGCCAAGATAGACGCAAATAAAATCGGCAGTGCTGCGTTTTTTGCACCTGAAATGGTCACTTCACCAACCAGTGGTTTATCTGACCCAATAACTCGAAACTTTTCCATCAATAAACCTTAAAGCGACATTAGCTTCTTATCACGAGCCCACTCTTCTGGAGTGAACGCTTTGATCGATAGCGCGTGAATGTCGTTACGCTGGATGTAATCCATCAGAGGACCGTAAATTAACTGCTGCTTCTTAACGCGGCTCATTCCATCGAAACAAGCATCAACAGCAACCACCTCATAGTGGCTACCTTCACCTTTTACATGCACTTCTTGAAGGTTTAGTGCTTCTTCTAGTAACTGTTGTACTTTTGCGCTATCCACAATTTACCCCTGATAATTCTGTATATGTTTGGCCACTAAAGATTCAACGTTGCTCAGCTGAAACAAAGTGCGCAATTGCGCCGGCACGAAACTGAGCATTATATGACAGTTTTGCTTTTTTGCATGCTCTAATAAGTGGATTAACATCACCATTCCCGCAGAGTCAATGCGTTCAATCTCTTGGAGCGAGCATTCTAGCTCGGTTTGAGAAGGTTGCCATTGCTGTGCCACCGCCCACAATGCGGGCACTGTATCGCGATCCAGCGCCCCTGTAAGCTTAAGAATGTCTGTTTGTAAATGCCACTGAGAATGAGACTGCGCCATTACTTTGCTGCCTCGAAGCGAATTGGCTGTGCTGCCAGTTTCTCTAAATCTTTTGCGACCGCAAGAATACCGTCTTGGCGAATCTGAGTATTCCACTCTGATTGCTTGCTCGATAGTAAGCTAATACCTTCTGCAACCATGTCGAATGCTAACCATTCACCGGTTTTCTTATCTTTACGCAGTTTGAACTCAAGTTTGATATTTGGACGCGGCGCGTCAATAATATCGACTTTGATACTCGTAATACGCTTAGAAGGGTCCAGTTTTGGCTCAGGACCAAATTCAATTTGCTGATCCGTATATTGTGTTAACACTTGCGCGTATGAAGTCACCAAATAAGCACGGAATGCTGTGATGAATTCACCCACATCTTCACGCTTCGCCCCTTTCAAGTTTGGACCAAGCAGTTTCAATGCCGCATAGCGATCGTTGACGTAAGGCATCAGCTCTTCTTCAACAATAGTTTTGAGCAAGTTTGGATCTTGTTTGATTTGCGGTTGCTCGTTTTTCAGACGCTCAAAGGTCACTTCAGCAACCTGCTTCATCATTGAATATGGCTGAGTTTTATCTACTTCAGCTGCCACTGCGCCAAAAGCAGTAAACGCTGCTACGAATGAAAGTAATAGTCTAGAAAACATGGGTTATTCCTTACTCGTGTCACCAGAATCGCCTGAGCCACCAATGCTGTACAGTACCTGACCAATCAGGTCTTCTAATACTAATGCAGATTTGGTGTCTTCGATGGTATCACCATCAACAAGCATTTCTTCATCGTCAAAAACAAAGCCCGGAACCAAGCCAATGTACTGCTCACCAATCAATCCTGATGTCAAAATTTGCACACTAGACGTTTCTGGGAACTGGTTATACTGGCTGTTAATCGACAAGCTCACGACCGGTAATAGGCTATCAGGGTTAAGTGTAATGTTACTTACACGACCGATAACAACGCCACCAACTTTCACTGGAGAGCGAACTTTCAAACTACCAATATTATCGAACTCGGCTTTCAGGGTGTAAGTATTGCCAGAGCCAATGCCTTTTACGTCAGCAACCTGAAAAATCATCACAAGAATCGCGCAAATTCCTGCTAATACAAAGCTGCCAACCCATAATTCTGTTTTACGTGTTTGTTGCATGATTAATTCCCAAACATCAATGCGGTCAGTACAAAGTCTAGTCCCAGTACTGCTAAAGAAGAATGCACAACAGTGCGCGTCGTTGCTCGGCTGATCCCTTCCGAAGTTGGAATAGCGTCATAGCCATTAAATAGAGCGATCCAAGTAACGGTAATCGCGAACACAATACATTTGATCATGCTGTTACCGATATCTTGACCTAATTCAACCGAAGATTGCATCGCAGCCCAGAAGCTGCCGTGGTCTACGCCTTTCCAGTCCACACCAACAAGCTGAGCGCCCCAGATACCAACTGCCATAAAGATCATAGCTAATAATGGCATTGAGATAGCCCCAGCCCAAAAACGCGGTGCGATAACACGTTTTAGTGGATCAACAGCCATCATTTCCATACTAGAAAGCTGCTCCGTTGCTTTCATGAGTCCGATTTCTGCTGTTAGAGCAGAGCCAGCACGGCCAGCAAACAAAAGCGCCGTAACAACAGGGCCAAGTTCACGTAGCAACGATAGAGCCACCATTTGACCAAGGCTACCTTCTGCACCATAGTCCACCAGCACAACATAGCCTTGCAGACTAAGTACCATACCAATAAACAAGCCCGAAACGACGATAATCGCCAATGACTGTACGCCAACCGAGTAAAGCTGTTTAATCAGTAACGGAAAGTTTTTTATCGGCTGAGGGCGAGTCACCAAGGCGCCAATGAGCATTAAAGTCGCGCGACCAAATGCTTCACAGATGTCGAGCGTACGTCTTCCCAGAGAAGCGACAAATTGAATAAAGCTATCGGCCATCAAATAAGTCCTTTTCGATACTTTGAGCAGGGAAGCGGAATGGCACTGGCCCATCAGCTTCACCTTTTAAGAATTGCTGAACGCGAGGGTCTTGGTTGTCTCTCAGTTCTTGAGGGGAACCAAAGGCAATCACTTTGCCGTCAGCCATCAAGTAAACCCAATCGGCAATACTCATCACTTCTGGCACATCATGGGAAACGACAATAGAAGTCACGCCTAATGCTCGGTTAAGGTTACTGATCAATTCAACCAGCACACCCATGGTGATTGGATCCTGCCCTACAAACGGTTCATCGTACATGATGAGGTCTGGATCAAGCGCAATTGCACGTGCTAACGCAGCACGTCGCGCCATACCACCAGATAATTCGCTAGGCATCAGCTTTGCTGCACCACGTAAGCCAACAGCCTCAAGCTTTAGCAGCACCATGGTACGGATGAATTCTTCAGAAAGTTCTGTGTGTTCACGTAAAGGAAACGCCACGTTGTCGAACACGTTCAAATCAGTAAACAAAGCACCCGACTGAAATAACATGCTCATCTTCTTTCGAGCGTGATAAAGCTTTTTGCGAGATAGTGATGGGATATTGTCGCCATCAAACCAGATCTCTCCTTGCTCAGGATAAAGCTGCCCGCCTATCAGGCGCAGCAGTGTCGTTTTACCAATCCCTGACGGCCCCATAATGGCGGTCACTTTTCCTTTTGGCACATGCAAATCAACACCATCGAAGATCTTGCGTTCGCCGCGTGAAAAAGTGAGATTGTTAACGGTAACTAAATCGTTGTTCGACATACTATCTCTTCTACTGTTTGTGAGCGGTTCTCACAGAGTTGCAATCCAACTCAACCCCGATTGTTTTCAAGATATTACGTCGAGAATATCCTAAAGTGACTTCGGTACACTTATTAGGCTGCAATCATAAGCACATTGAACGTTAATTAAAAGCACTGTTCAATTAAATAAAGCCTGCGAAATTCAAGCAAACCTTCATAAAATATGACGAAATGAAAGGAAGGTGTTTATATCCCATGCCAGATTAACCGTATTCTAAACGACGAGTATATGAGCAACAATTAAACACAATTTCGTTACTAACCTTTAATTTATTTGTTGTTTATCTTCCATTTTTGGCCGCAAAAGGTCAAAATTAGCGGTTACTCATTTCACTTATTTTATTACTTAGGAATCATCATGCTCGAAGCCGTAGCGTTGCTTATCGTCGGTCTTGTTTTACTTGTTTGGAGTGCAGATAAACTTGTTTTTGGTTCTGCCGCTCTGGCCCGCAACGTCGGTATTTCACCTCTAGTGATCGGTATGACCATTCTAGCAATGGGCTCTTCAGCGCCAGAAATGATGGTTTCTGCGACTGCAGCATGGGATGGCAAAACCGACACTGCTGTAGGTAACGTTCTGGGTTCAAACATTGCCAACATCGCTCTGATCCTAGGTATTACTGCACTAATTAAACCACTTTCTATCAGTTCTGCCGTTATTCGTCGTGAACTGCCTTTGATGATAGCAGTGACGGTTCTAGCGGGTATTTTACTTTGGGACAGTCATCTAGGTTTCTACGAAGGTGTACTGCTGTTTGTTTTGTTTGGTGGCTTCTTATTTGCCATGCTGCAAATCAGCCGCAAAGAACAAAAAGCGGGCGATGCTTTCGTTGATGAGCAAGAGTCTGAAGTTCCAGACGGTGTGAGCAACTCAAAAGCCGTTATGTGGGTAGTGATTGGCTTGATACTGCTTCCTTTGGCAGCAAGCATGCTGGTTGATAACGCCGTGGTTATTGCTAAATACTTCGGTATGAGTGATCTCGTTATCGGCCTAACCATCATTGCCATTGGTACTAGTCTTCCTGAGCTTGCCGCATCTCTTGCTGGCGTTCTAAAAGGCGAAGACGACATGGCTGTGGGTAACATCATCGGCTCAAACGTATTCAATATTCTTGCGGTAATGGGCCTACCAGGCATCATTAACCCTTCAACCTTGAGCGAGTACGCAATGGGTCGTGACTTCTGGGTGATGCTGGGTGTATCTCTACTCTTAGTAGCGATGTGTCTTGGCAAATCACGCAGCATTAACCGCCTTGAAGGTGGCATCCTGTTTGTGTGTTTCTTGGCTTACCAAGTGTACCTATTCGCAAACATGGCCGCTTAATAACATAATAAGTAAAGACAAATTGGAGCACTGATATGTCCACTCAATTTGATTTTCGCGCTGCTGCTAAACAAGTTCTCGATATCGAAGTAACGGCCTTACAACAACTTGACCAATACTTTGACGCGCAGTTTGAACAAGCTTGCGAATTGATTCTTTCCAATAACGGCAAAGTTGTCGTAATGGGCATGGGCAAATCAGGTCATATCGGCAACAAAATTGCTGCGACCCTTGCAAGCACTGGAACTTCGGCATTTTTCGTTCACCCTGGCGAAGCTGCACATGGTGACCTAGGCATGATCAGCGCTGGTGACATTGTTATTGCGATTTCAAACTCGGGAGAGTCTCATGAGATTTTGTCTCTATTCCCAGTTTTGAAGCGCCTGAACATCAAAATCATCAGCATGACAGGCAAGCCAGAATCAAATATGGCGAAACTGTCCGATCTGCATTTGCAAATTACAGTCCCTAAAGAAGCTTGTCCGCTGGGCCTTGCTCCGACAAGCAGCACAACAGCGACGTTAGTAATGGGCGATGCCCTTGCGGTTGCGCTATTACAAGCTCGTGGTTTTTCAGCAGAAGACTTTGCCTTGTCGCATCCTGGCGGTGCACTGGGAAGAAAATTGCTGCTTAAGCTGTCTGATATAATGCACTTCGGTAATGCACTACCAAAAGTATCACCGGATGCTCTGATTCGTGACGCCTTACTCGAGATTTCGGAAAAAGGCTTGGGTATGACCGCTATTGTCGATGAGCACGATGCTATGCTTGGTATATTCACCGATGGTGATTTGCGCCGTACTCTGGACAAACGCATTGATATCCATACCACAGCGATCGGTGACGTAATGACGAAGAACCCTACCACCGCGCCCCCAGAAATGCTGGCAGTGGAAGGGCTAAACTTAATGCAACACAAGAACATCAATGCTCTGATCTTGTGCGATGACAATAAAATTGTTGGCGCACTGAATATGCATGATTTACTTAAAGCAGGCGTGATGTAAGATCACGCCCCCAAAAGACTTAACGAATTGATTTAACAGATTAAGGCAATGGTCAGGGAAGTACTGAGCTAAGATAAAGGCCTTTATTTTATGAGTTTTACTCGCCTTATTTATTTGCTCTTGGTTTTTGTTGTCGCTTGGTGTGGTTATTACCTACTCACGCCAAAAGGTAATGAAGATATCCAAGTAGCACCAAATTTAGAACTGCCTATGTTCAGTGGTACTGGACTAGAAAACATCACCTATGGTGAAAATGGTGTCCGCAGTTACATCATCCGTTCTACTAACTTGGATCATTATGCCAAGAGTGGAGACACGATTTTTAAAAGCCCAACGCTTATGGTTTACCGCGAAGGTAGCGTTGTGGAGTGGAAAGTTACTGCAACAAGAGCAGTACTAGATGAAGACCAAATTCTGACCTTGTACGACAAAGTACTTATGCAGAATCTATTGCCTGATGCGAGTTTCGACACCATGGCAACAGACAAACTGGTCATCAATCTAAGCAATCGTGATTTTAAAGCCGATCAACAAGTGATGTTGGTTGGACCGCAATTTGAAACTACCGGAGGCGCAATGCAGGGCAACTTAAAAGCTCACACTGCGACTCTGACTGATGAAGTTCAAGGTCGATATGAAACCGTTACACCTTAGCCTATTGGCATTGGTTTTAGCAGCGCCACAAGCGTTAGCACTTAAGTCGGATACTCAACAGCCGGTTTACATCAATTCAGACACCCAACAGGTGGATATGAAGAGTAACCAGGTGATCTTTAAAGGTGATGTGTCGCTTAAGCAAGGTAGCATCAATATCGATGCTGACAGAATCGTTGTGACTCGCGATCCTAAGACTGAGTCCATTAAGCAGATCCAAGCTTTTGGCAAACCTGCGAAGTTTTCTCAGTTGATGGACGATGGCAAAACACTCAGTGGTCAAGCAACTGAGTTAGACTACCGAATCTCTACTGATGAACTGACCATGAAAGGCCAAGCGCAACTAGCACAAGACGGTAATACCATCAAAGGTTCGTCGATCCGTTACCAAATTGGTCAACAGAAGCTCGTCGCTGACAGCTCGAAGGATGAGCGCGTAACCACCATCCTACAACCGAACCAAATCGAGAACTAATATGGCAGTACTGAGCGCAAAGAACCTTGCGAAGAGCTACAAAAAGCGCAAGGTCGTTACCGATGTAAGTCTCGAAGTAGAGTCTGGCCAAATTGTTGGTCTTTTGGGCCCAAACGGTGCGGGTAAAACCACATCGTTTTACATGATTGTGGGTTTGGTGCCACGTGATGAAGGCACCATTACTATCGACAATCAAGATATCAGTATCCTTCCGATGCACAGCCGCTCTCGTTTAGGTATTGGCTACCTACCACAAGAAGCGTCGATCTTCCGTAAGCTGTCAGTAGAAGACAACATCATGGCCGTTCTCGAGACTCGCCAAGAGCTTACTCGAGAAGAACGCCAAGATAAGCTTGAAGATTTATTGGAAGAATTCCACATACAGCACATACGCACCAGTGCGGGTATGGCACTATCGGGTGGTGAGCGCCGCCGCGTAGAGATCGCTCGAGCACTGGCCGCTAACCCTCAATTCATTTTGTTGGATGAACCATTCGCGGGTGTTGACCCAATTTCGGTTAACGACATCAAAAAAATCATTGAACACTTGCGCGATCGCGGCCTTGGCGTGTTAATCACTGACCATAACGTTCGCGAAACCTTGGACGTTTGTGAAAAAGCCTATATCGTAAGCCAAGGACACCTAATTGCATCGGGAACTCCGGATGAAGTTCTCAATAACGAGCAGGTGAAACAAGTTTATCTCGGCGAACAATTCCGTCTATGATTACATTAGGAACGGTAAGATTCTGAGCATTACAAGGTAAGTAACACTGAATGAAACCTTCATTACAACTCAAGCTAGGTCAACAGTTAGCCATGACGCCGCAGCTGCAGCAAGCGATTCGTTTGTTGCAATTGTCGACGCTCGATCTTCAACAAGAAATCCAAGAAGCGTTGGACTCCAACCCGCTACTGGAAGTTGAAGAAGGCCACGAAGAACCTCAAGCAAACGGTGAAGACAAATCAGCGTCTGAATCTGCTGATAACAGTGCGAACGAAGCCAACGATGCCTCAGAGCCCGATCTGCCAGACAGTTCAGATGTGATTGAGAAATCAGAAATCAGCTCTGAGCTAGAAATCGATACCACTTGGGATGACGTTTACAGCGCAAACACCGGCAGCACAGGCCTAGCGCTTGATGACGACATGCCTGTCTACCAAGGTGAAACTACCGAGTCGCTGCATGATTACCTTATGTGGCAGTTAGATTTAACACCTTTCAGTGAAACCGACCGCACCATTGCCCTCGCGATCATCGATGCTATCGACGACTACGGCTACCTAACCCTTTCTCCTGAAGAAATTCACGAGAGCTTCGACAACGAAGAAGTGGAATTGGATGAAGTAGAAGCAGTACGTAAGCGTATTCAGCAGTTTGACCCACTTGGCGTTGCTTCTCGCAATCTACAAGAGTGCTTGCTACTGCAACTGGCGACATTCCCTGAAGACACGCCATGGCTTGCTGAAGCGAAGATGATTCTTAGCGATCATATCGATCACCTTGGTAATCGCGACTACAAGCTTGTTATCAAAGAGACTAAGCTTAAAGAAGCTGATCTGCGTGAAGTATTGAAGTTGATTCAACAACTTGACCCTCGCCCAGGCAGCCGTATCACACCTGATGACACTGAATACGTCATTCCGGATGTGTCTGTATTTAAAGATCATGGTAAGTGGACCGTATCCATTAACCCTGACAGCATTCCGAAACTAAAAGTAAATCAACAATATGCGCAACTAGGCAAAGGCAACAGTGCGGATAGCCAGTACATTCGCAGCAATTTGCAAGAGGCAAAATGGCTGATTAAGAGCCTAGAAAGCAGAAACGAGACGCTTCTCAAAGTTGCAAGATGTATTGTTGAACATCAACAAGATTTCTTCGAGTATGGTGAAGAAGCCATGAAACCAATGGTACTAAACGATGTAGCATTGGATGTGGACATGCATGAATCGACAATCTCTCGTGTGACAACACAGAAGTTTATGCATACCCCACGTGGCATTTTTGAATTGAAGTACTTCTTCTCTAGCCATGTTAGTACAGACAATGGTGGAGAATGTTCGTCCACAGCAATTCGTGCTCTTATCAAGAAACTGGTCGCAGCGGAGAATACCGCTAAACCACTAAGTGATAGCAAGATTGCTGCTCTTCTGGCTGACCAAGGGATTCAAGTCGCGAGACGAACGATAGCGAAATATCGCGAATCCTTGGGTATCGCCCCTTCAAGTCAGCGTAAACGCCTACTTTAAGGCACCAACTGAAAAGGAAAGTCTATGCAAATCAATATTCAAGGCCATCACGTTGATCTTACCGATTCAATGCAAGACTATGTTCAATCTAAGTTTCAGAAGCTCGAAAGGTTCTTCGACCACATTAACCAAGTCCAAGTCGTACTAAAAGTTGAAAAACTCAACCAAATAGCGGAAGCTACGCTCCACATCAATCAGGGCGAAATCCACGCGTCATCGAACGACGAAAGTATGTATGCAGCAATTGATTCGCTGGTGGATAAATTAGTTCGTCAACTTAACAAGCACAAAGAAAAACTAAACAGTCATTAATCATGCAATTGAGCGAGATACTGTCACTGGACTGCACCAAAAGTGCAGTCCATTGTACAAGTAAGAAACGTGCCCTAGAGATGATCAGCCAAATTGTTGCTGAGAACACGGGTCAAGATTCTACAGAACTGTTTGAGTGTATGCTCAGCAGAGAAAAAATGGGTAGTACAGGTATCGGCAACGGTATTGCTATCCCTCACGCAAGAATGCAATCTAGCGACAAAGCCATCGCCGTATTACTGCAATGTGACGAGGCGATTGAGTTTGATGCTATCGACAACCGACCTGTCGACCTTCTTTTTGCTCTTCTTGTTCCAGAAGAACAGTGCAAAGAGCACCTCAAAACACTATCCTCTATGGCAGAACGCCTGAGCAACAAGCAAGTGCTGAAGAGCCTGCGTAACGCTCAGAGTGATGAAGAACTCTACGACATTATGATTCATCAGTAATCAGGACGATCACCATGCGATTAATCGTTGTTAGCGGGCATTCCGGTGCCGGGAAGAGTGTTGCCCTGCGCGTACTAGAAGACTTGGGGTATTACTGTGTAGACAACCTACCAGTAAACTTGCTTGACGCGTTTGTTCAATCCGTATCAGAGAGCAAACAGAACGTTGCAGTAAGCATTGATATTCGAAACATTCCTAAGAAACTCAAAGAACTGAACACCACCCTAGAGAAGCTGAAAGCTGAACTGGATGTGACAGTACTGTTCTTAGACGCGAATAAAGAAACGCTCCTTACTCGCTACAGTGAAACGCGACGGATTCACCCGTTATCGCTTGGTAGTCAGTCATTATCGCTTGATCAGGCCATTGAGCTTGAACAAGAGATCTTAATGCCACTTAAAGCGCACGCTGATTTAGTGCTGAACAGCAGCGGTCAATCTTTGCATGATCTCAGCGAAACGATCCGTATGCGCGTTCAAGGTCGTGATCGTAAAGACTTAGTCATGGTGTTTGAATCATTCGGTTTCAAATACGGCCTTCCTTCTGATGCCGATTACGTGTTCGATGTACGCTTCTTGCCAAACCCACATTGGGAACCGGCATTGCGCCCGCTGACTGGCTTAGATGCGCCCATCGGTGCTTTCCTAGAACAACACCAGTCTGTACTTGATCTTAAATACCAAATTGAGAGTTTCATTGAGACTTGGTTACCACTGCTAGAGAAAAACAACCGTAGCTACCTCACAGTTGCGATTGGTTGTACTGGTGGTAAACATCGCTCGGTTTATCTCACTCAAAAAATCGGTGAGTTCTTCGCTGACAAAGGCCATCAAGTACAAATTCGCCACACTTCATTGGAAAAGAACGTTAAGGAATAACGGTGGAAATAAGTCGTAAAGTATTGATCCAAAACCGCTTAGGCTTGCACGCCCGTGCTGCGGTTAAACTGGTAGAACTGGCGCAAAGCTTCGATGCAGTAATCACCATCGACAACGAAGAAGACAAAACCGCGACCGCAGACAGCGTCATGGGGCTGTTGATGCTGGAATCCGCCCAAGGACAATACGTGACTATCCACGCCACTGGCGATCAATCTGAGCAAGCCCTTGATGCGGTTTGTCATTTGATTGAAGATAAGTTTGATGAAGGCGAGTGATTCACTCGCTTTTTTATTATCTCTAGCCAGATATCCCACATAAGTTTCACCTCCTACTTAAATTCCGATAAATAATTTTGTCGACTTTCATAAGTTGTTATTAAAAGGTGCCTAGAATTAAGTTATTATTCAAAGCATTGTAAATATCAGGAATTGGGAGGAATGAATGGCAGAGCAAATAGAATTCGACCAAGCTCACCAAGCCCTCCAAGAAGTCACTGAAGCGCTGGAAAACGGCCGCTTCGTCCATGTTCGTCGCCAACTTCAGGACATGGAGCCTGAGGATATTGCCCACCTTTTAGAAGCCTCTCCGCGTAAAAGTCGTGAGGTTCTTTGGCAACTTACCGACCCAGAAGATTACGGTGAGATTCTTGACGAGCTAAACGAAGACGTTAAAGACAGCCTTGTGTCCAAAATGGCTCCTGAAGCGCTTGCAGAAGCGACAGAAGGCATGGACACCGATGACGTGGCTTACGTACTGCGTAGCTTGCCTGACGACGTCTCACGCGAAGTTCTTTCCCAGATGGACTCTGCCGATCGTCTGCGCGTGGAAACCGCCCTATCCTACCCTGAGGATACCGCAGGTGGACTGATGAACACCGACGTAATCACCATTCGTGGTGACGTTGATGTCGACGTAGTCCTGCGTTACCTACGCATGAAAGGCGAACTACCCGAAGCGACCGATGCACTGTACGTGATAGATGATGACAGCAAACTGATTGGTGAACTGCCTATCACAACTTTGATCACGACGCAGCCTGATGTCAAAGTCAGTGAAGTCATGGAAGACGCCGATGATGCAATTACAGTAGACACCAGTGACTCCGACGTAGCAAGCCTGTTTGAACGTCGTAACTGGGTTTCAGCTCCTGTTGTCGATGAAAATCAGCACCTCGTCGGTCGTATCACCATCGATGACGTGGTCGACGTTATCCGTGAAGATGCCGAACACTCAATGATGAGTATGGCAGGTATGGATGACGACGAAGATACCTTCGCTCCGGTAGTTAAATCAGCGCGTAAACGTAGTATCTGGTTAGGTGCCAACGTACTTGCTGCACTAGCCGCTGCTTCTGTCTCCAACATGTTCGAAGCCACGCTTGATCAAATGGCCGCGATTGCCGTTTTGATGACCATCGTGCCTTCCATGGGTGGTGTGGCCGGTAACCAAACCGTAGCGCTTGTTATCCGTGGCTTAGCGCTCGGTCATATCGGTGACTCGAACAAACGCGAACTCTTGATGAAAGAAGCCGCCATCGGCTTGCTAAACGGCATCATGTGGGCGCTGATCATCGGTGGTATTGTGGTTGCTTGGAAAGGTAACTGGATGCTTGGCGGGATTATCTCTGCAGCCATGCTAACCAACCTGCTTGTGGCAGGTATTGCGGGCGTTACCATTCCAATCCTACTGAAGAAAATGAACATTGACCCAGCCCTCGCTGGTGGTATGGCACTAACGACCGTGACTGATGTAATCGGTCTGTCGGTCTTCCTCGGTCTCGCAACCTTAATGATTTAATATCAGTAATGACCTATAGATAACGAGCAATAAAAAAGCCTGATGAACACATCAGGCTTTTTTGTATCTAGCGGTTAGCAAGCTTATTCACCAGCAACCTTCATAGTATCCAGTAAGATTGAACCGGTTTGGATTTGCGAACGTGTTTCTACGTCGCTGCCCACAGCAACAATCTGGTTGAACATATCTTTCAGGTTACCCGCGATGGTAATTTCAGACACTGGGTATTGGATTTCACCGTTCTCAACCCAGAAACCAGCTGCACCGCGAGAGTAATCGCCAGTCACAACGTTCACGCCTTGACCCATGGTTTCGGTTACCAGTAACCCCGTGCCCAGCTCTTTCAGCATTTGCTCGAAGTTCTGACCGGTAGAATTTACGTACCAGTTGTGGATACCACCAGCGTGACCTGTTGGATCCATCTTCATCTTGCGAGCCGCATAGCTGGTTAACAAGTAAGTAGCCAATACACCATCAGTGATGATTTCACGATCTTGTGTGTATACACCTTCGCTATCAAATGGGCTTGAAGCCAGACCACGTAGTACGTGTGGACGCTCAGAAATGTTGAACCACTCTGGCAATACTTGCTTACCAAGATGATCCAATAGGAAAGAAGACTTGCGGTACAGGTTGCCACCGCTGATAGCCATCACTAGGTGACCAATCAAGCCTGTCGCTACGTCCGCAGCAAACATTACTGGGTATTTGCCTGTCTTAAGCTTTTGCGCATCAAGGCGGCTGATGGTTTTCTCTGCCGCTTTGCGGCCGACCATTTCTGGTGACCAAAGATCGTCACGATGGCGAGCAACGGTGTAGCTGTAATCGCGTTCCATCTCACCGTTTTGACCTACACCAATCACACAACAGCTGGTGCTATGACGGCTCGATGCGTAGCTTGCTAGCAAGCCGTGGCTGTTACCGTAAACCTTTACGCCGTAGTGACTGTCGTAGCTCGCACCATCGCTTTGCTTAATCGCATCGCTGTAGTTCAACGCTTCTTTTTCAGCGGCAATCGCCACTTGTGCAGCGTAATCTGGATCGGGTGCGTCTGGGTGGAAAAGGTCTAAGTCAGGCACCTCTTTCACCATGTATTCTTTTGGAGCGGGACCTGCGAATGGGTCTTCTGATGTGTATTGAGCAATGTCTAGCGCCGCTAATACCGTTTGCTCAATAGCGGCTTCGCTCAAGTCAGATGTGGAAGCGCTGCCTTTGCGTTGACCACGGTAGACAGTAATGCCCAGTGCGCCATCGCTGTTGAATTCAACGTTTTCCACGTCACCCATGCGAGTGGAAACACTCAAACCCGTGCTCTTGGTGATTGCGACTTCAGCGGCATCAGACTTCGCCGCAGCGATTTCTAGTGCACGTGAAACGGCTTGTTCTAGCTCGGTACGTTGCTCAGCAACCTGCTGTTTAATATCCATTGTCTTTCACATCATGTATTCGATGTACAATAGAATAACAAGAATTTCGCTTTCTCCCCACGATTCTTGTTAAAATAGTCATAATATTAATCAAAACACAGGCAACTGAAATGGCACGTAAGAATCAAAAAGCGCCATGGGAACCAGAAGAAGAGATCATCTGGGTAAGTAAATCCGAGATGAAGCGAGACATGGAAGAGCTGCAAAAGCTTGGCGAAGAGCTTGTCGGCCTTAAGCCAGCAGTTCTCGAAAAGTTTCCATTGAGCGAAGACCTACGCGAAGCAATTGCTGATGCGCAGCGCTTTAAAAACGAAGCACGCCGTCGTCAACTGCAACGCATCGGTAAGTTAATGCGTTACGAAGATCCAGAGCCAATTCAAGCGGCACTGGACAAAGTCCGCAACAAGCACTCACAAGCGACAGCCGCTCTGCACAAGCTAGAGGCGTTGCGTGATCGTGTTGTAGAAGAAGGCGATAAAGCGATTGATGACGTGATGGAACTGTACCCAGAAGCGGATCGCCAGCGTCTACGCCAACTTGCTCGCCAAGCAGCGAAAGAGAAGAAAGCCGGTAAACCAGCAAAATCTTACCGCGAAATCTTCCAAATTCTAAAAGCGCACGAAGAAGAAGAAATTTAATTCGACGTTTAAGAAAGCAAAAAGCAGACCTTTGTGTCTGCTTTTTTCATTCCTATTTTCTGGCATTACACCAAACGATTAAGGTTTTCGCCACGTTCAAAGGCGTTAATATTCTCAATCAAGATCTCAGCTAAACGCTGTATCGATGAGTCACTGCCCCAGGCGACGTGTGGTGTCAGCAATAGATTCGGCAAGTGCATATTGGCAATCAACGGATTACTCTCATCAGCTGGCTCTTGGGTAAAGACATCAAACCCTGCCCCTGCAATCTCACCTTGTTTTAAGCTATCCACTAAAGCTTGTTCATCCACCAAGCCGCCACGTCCGGTATTAATCAAAATCGATGTAGGCTTCATCAGCTTGAGTTCGGCTTCGCCAATCAAATTACGTGTTTCATCATTCAGTGGACAATGCAAAGTGATAGCGTCCGCTTGCTCCAACATCTCGGTAAAAGAAACATAGCCTTCTCGGCACTCCGTTGCGCCTTTACGCTCAGCAAACAACACATTCATCCCCAATGCTTTTGCCAATTGTGCCGTTGCCTGACCTAATGCGCCGCTGCCAACCACACCTAAGGTGCTGCCTGCGACGTCTCCAATCGGATGCGTAAAGAAACAGAACTGCTTGTTGCGTTGCCACTCACCTGCAGCAATATCTTGATGATAACCAAACAAGTTACGACGCAAGGCAAACAGCATCGCGATAACGTGCTCTGGTACAGACCGAGTCGCATAGCCACGCACGTTAGCAACCGCGATATTGTGCTCGGCGCAATAGTTGATATCGACGTTATTAAAGCCCGTTGCCGCGACGGCAATCATCTTGAGGTTAGGAAGTTGAATGAGAACAGATTGGTCGAGCACCACCTTGTTGCTGATCACGATATCCGCATCAGCAAGACGCTCAACAACTTTCTCAGAAGAAGTCAGATCGTATTCCACCCAATCATGGGCAAAGCTTGGACGAGGTATTTGAATTTGAGTGGGGATGGTCGCGCGGTCGAGGAAGACCACTTTAGGCAGTGACATAACAACTCCTTGTTCACTGCCTAAAGATGAATTTATGGGCGAGGCAGTGTTTTGTAATCTGGTAATTTACGCGCTGGGTCGAAATAGTCAAAGATCATCGCTTCCGCTTCCGGGTAAAAATCACAAGGAACAAAGATGCTGCGCAGCCAATGGCATTTCGGATGGTAAAAGCTCAACTCAGCGGCATGCAGTTCAAGGCGCTCAGAGAAGGCTTTCGCTTCTTCAGTTGCGTAAAACTCATCGCCCACAATCGGGTGACCTAATGCTTGCATGTGAACACGCAATTGGTGTGAGCGACCAGTGATCGGCAACAAACGTACAATCGTCGTCTTTGAACCATCGGGATGTTCTTCTCGCTTTGCTACTTGGAACAGCGTCTTAGAAGGTTTGCCATCTTCAAAGCACACTTTCTGCAATGGACGATTCGGCCAATCACAAATCAACGGCAGATCGATTTCACCTTCTTCTTGCTCTAAATGTCCCCAAACGCGCGCGTAATAAATCTTATGCGTTAATCGGTATTGAAACTGCTTTTTTAACGCACTTTCTGCACGTTTGTTTTTAGCGAGCACCATCAAGCCAGAAGTGCACATATCTAAGCGATGCACAACTTGAATGTCAGGGTATTGCTCGGCTAAGCGGCTCCACATGCTGTCATGATGCTCAGCAAGACGCCCCGGCACAGAAAGCAAACCAGATGGCTTGTTTACCGCCAAAATTTGCTCATCTTCAAAAACGACATCAATCCAAGGGTCGGTTGGTGGATTGTACTCAAGCATTGCCATGGGCTGGATCTCTACAGAATAAAAACGCGCTGATTATACCCAAGAGATGCAAAGATGCATGCAGAAAAATCGCTTAAATCCTGCCTCTTTTTACCATCGATATAACTTTTAGAAATAACAAAAACAGCCAAGTCAATAACGAAGAGAAAAATTAAAAAAATCACTTCGTAAATATAAATTGACAAGCTGAACGGTAATGTTATTTATAAGCACTAGTTGACACAAAAAGGACAATAATAAATGGAATCCGCAGTATCCGATCAACCCCAATCCAAAGTCTCGCAATTCTTCCGCTCCCTTGGTCCTGGCATTCTTATGGCCTCTGCCGCCGTCGGTGGCTCTCACCTTGTTGCATCCACCAAAGCTGGGGCGATCTACGGCTGGCAACTCGCGGCGCTCATCCTGCTGGTAAACCTTTTTAAATACCCATTCTTCCGAGCAGGCGTGCAATACACCATGGGCACAGGTAAAACTCTGGTTGAAGGCTATGCAAAGCTTGGTCGCCCATACTTGTGGTTGTTCTTGTTTCTTAGTGCTGTTTCAGCGGTAATCAATACAGCAGCCCTGTTGATGTTCAGTGCTAGCTTATTGGGCTACTTCATTCCATTTTCACTGTCGATGGCATCACTCAGCATCATCGTATTGGTCACGTGCTTGGTGATCCTATTTGCTGGTCATTACAAAGCACTAGATACGCTCTCTAAAGCCATCATGACAGTACTGACCATTGCGACTTTGCTGGCGGTGGCGATTGCATTTGGTAACCCTGTAGAGCCTGTTGCGAACTTTGAATCCCCTTCTCCGTGGTCAATTGCAGCAATCGGCTTTATCGTTGTGACCATGGGCTGGATGCCTGCTCCAATCGAAATCTCTTGTTTGACGTCTGCGTGGTTAAAACGCCAAACTAGCCAACAAGAAGTTACGGCAAAATCTGCCCTGTTTGATTTCAATGTCGGCTACATTGGCACAGCGGTACTGGCTTTGGTGTTTGTATCGCTAGGTGCGCTAATGCTACACGGCTCAGGCATTGAACTTAAGAGTTCCGGTGTTGGCTTCTCCCACCAGCTTGTTGGCTTGTACGCTTCGACCATTGGTGAGTGGTCACGTTACCTAATTGCAGTGATTGCGTTCTTCTGTATCTTCGGCAGTACGATTACGGTGATTGATGGCTACTCACGCGTCATTTCAGACTCTCAACGCCTGCTGCGTTCACAGCCAGAAACCGATCCAAAAGCGACGTCTGCGATCATGCTGATCGTATCGCTACTAGCTTTAGGTATTGTGGTGTTCTGGGCTTCGGCACTGCTGCCAATGTTGGACTTTGCCATGGTACTGGCATTTATGACGACACCATTTTTCGCGCTATTGAACTACATTCTCGTGAGTAAAACGGACTTACCTAAGCCATTGGCATTGGGTCGTAAATTGAAGTGGTTGTCGATTGCGGGTTTGATTTACTTATTCGGCTTCTTAGCACTGTTTATTTGGTGGAAGTGGTTGATGTAATTATCTACGAGCGACTAACTTAGCTCATGGGTAAACAAAGCTCAGATAAAGAAAAAGGTCTTCAATTGAAGACCTTTTTTCGTTTGTATGAACGCTGATTAGTTGTGGCTGACCACAATCAGACGTAGCGAATCTAGCTGAACCTGAGCTTGGTTGATGTAACCTGTTAGCTCTTTGATTTGCTCTTCAATCGCTTCAATTTCTTCATCACGGATGTTCGGGTTAACCGCTTTCAGTGCTTGTAGACGCTCAAGCTCTGCATTCAAGCTTTGTTGCATGTCTTGATGCGCTTGCTTACGAACTTCTTCCACTTTCTGCTCAACCAATGCGTCACCCGCTTCGATTAGGCTGTGAATGTCTTTCTGTACTGATGTCACTAGCTTGCTGCCTAGGTGACGGTTTACAGGGCTAAGCTGTCGGTTGAAACCTTCAAACTCAACCTGAGAAGACAGATCATTACCACGACCGTCCATCATCATACGAATTGGTGTCTTTGGTAGGAAACGAGCAATGCCGCTGCGTTTTGGTGCTTGTGCATCCACCGCGTATACCAGTTCAAGTAGGATAGTGCCGACTGGTAGCGCTTTGTTCTTCAGTAGAGAAACCGCAGAGGTACCCACGCCTTCGCTCATCAGCAAATCGATACCGCCTTGAATCATTGGGTGTTCCCAACTGATGAAGTGCATGTCTTCACGAGACAGCGCAGTATCACGGTCAAACGTGATTGTCGCGCCTTCGTATGGCAAGCCTGGGTAGCTTGGCACCATCATGTGTTCAGATGGCGTTACCACAAGTGCGTTCTCGCCTTTGTCGTCTTGGTTCAAGCCAATGGTGTCGAACAGAGACAACGCGAATGTCACTAGGTTTGTGTCGCCATCTGTCGATGCGATTTTCTCAACGATTTGCTGCGCTTTGTCACCGCCATTTGAGTGCATCTCTAGTAGGCGGTCACGACCTTGCTCAAGTTGTGATTTCAGCTCTTTGTTCATCTTCGCAGATTCTTCAATCACTTCATCAAGGTTTGAAACATCGCCAGACGCCAGCATTTCAATCAGCGCATCAGAGTACTTATCGTAAACCGCGCGACCTGTTGGACAGGTTTCAGCAAACGCGTTCAGACCTTCATCGAACCAACGCGCCAGAATAGCTTGCGATGTGCCTTTTAGGTAAGGTACATGAATGTCGATATCACGTTTCTGACCGATACGGTCCAAACGACCAATACGTTGCTCTAGCAAGTCTGGGTTGAACGGCAAATCGAACATCACAAGTTGGTTAGCAAACTGGAAGTTACGACCTTCTGAGCCGATTTCGCTACAGATAAGAACCTGTGCGCCACCCTCTTCTTGCGCGAAGTAAGCCGCTGCTTTATCACGCTCAAGGATCGACATACCTTCGTGGAATACAGTTGCACGAATACCTTCACGCTCACGCAATGCTTGCTCAAGTTGCAGCGCTGTGCTTGCACGAGAAGCAATAACCAGCACTTTGTCGCTGCGCTTCTCTTTTACTTTCTCAAGTAGCCAGTTCACACGTGAGTCGAACTGCCACCAGCTTGAATCTTCGCCTTCAAACTCTTGGAAGATTTCTTCTGGGTAAAGGTTCTTCACCGCACGTGCTTCTGGTGTCATCTTGCCACCGATCATGCCTGATACACGCATTGATGTGGTGTACTGCTGCGGAATGTCCATTGGCATTAGATGCACATTACGCTTCGGGAAGCCTTTGATTGCAGCACGCGTGTTACGGAACAGAACGCGACCAGTACCGTGACGGTCCATCAGGTTATCAATCAGCTCTTGGCGCGCTGACGCTTTCGCTTCTTCATCACTGTCGCTTTCGATAATGCGGAATAACGGCTCAACGTCTTGCTCAGAAAGCAGTTCTGTAATTTGGTTTTTCGCTTCGTCAGGCAGTTTCTCACCAGAGAATAGCGACGTAATAGCATCCGCCACTGGTGCGTATTGCTCTTCTTCTTCAACAAATGCGTCGTAATCGTAGAAACGATCTGGATCTAGAAGACGTAGACGAGCGAAGTGGCTCTCACGACCAAGTTGTTCTGGTGTCGCTGTCAGAAGTAGTACACCCGCAGTGCGTTCTGCTAAGCCTTCTACCACTTGGTATTCGCGACTTGGTTTGTCTTGGCTCCACTCTAGGTGGTGCGCTTCATCGACAACCAATAGATCCCACTCACCTTCTAGCGCTTGTTCAAAACGCTTGCGGCTCTTACGTAGGAAATCCAGTGAACACAACACGTATTGCTGCGTATCGAATGGATTCTCCGCTTCTGCGAACGCTTCAATACAGCGCTCTTCATCGAAGATAGAGAAGTGCAGGTTGAAACGACGCATCATCTCAACGAGCCACTGGTGTTGCAGTGTCTCAGGAACCACGATAAGAATACGCTCGGCACGACCCGCCAGCACTTGCTGGTGGATGATCATGCCCGCTTCGATGGTTTTACCAAGACCTACTTCATCCGCTAGCAATACTCGAGGCGCGTGACGACGACCGACTTCGTGCGCGATGTAAAGCTGGTGCGGGATCAAACCTGCGCGCATACCACACAGGCCACGCATTGGGCTCTTGTGCTGTTCAAATTGGTTTTGTAGCGCACGGTAGCGAAGTACGAAGTTGTCCATGCGGTCGATTTGACCTGCGTACAACTTGTCTTGCGGTTTGTTAAAACGAATGTGGTTGCTTAGGAAGATTTCACGCAGCACGATCGCCGTTTCTTGCGTGTCTTCACGAGTACCGAAATAGGTGTATAGACCTTCATCTTCCAGTACTTCTTCAACTTTTAATGACCAACCTTCTTGGCAATCGATGACATCACCGACGTTGAACGTTACTCGGGTAACTGGTGCATCGTTACGTGCGTAAACTCGGTTTTCCTCTGATGCTGCAAACATCAATGTCACAGTACGAGCATCCATTGCTACTACGGTACCTAAACCTAAATCGCTTTCCGTATCGCTAATCCAGCGCTGCCCCAAAGCAAATGTCATGAATTGACTACCTCGTTGTTGTTTCTTGTTGGTCTCTACCCATCCCGATGGGCATGGATATTAGTTTAGATCTGATTCTGGCTTCTGCTATGCCAATCGTGCTTGTCATGCCACTTTGTGCTGTGCATTTTTAAGCCAGCTGAACATGATAAATCGGGCGTAGCCTATACGCAGAAAAAGGTCGCTAATCTTACTTGAAGCTGTGATTTAGGTCACGCCGAAACCGCCCAGAGGGCAAACTTTTTTTCCTGAATTAGGAATGCAATCAAATTGTAAAAAACTCATGACAATTATTAAGTTGTAAGAAGTAAATATTACGTATACTTCTATTGAGGGGCGCTTAGAGTCATCGTGCATGATTTGAGCGCATTAAGTACACGATTAGGATCAACACGGGTTTGCAGTAAGTTGTCTTGCTACTCGGTTGCGCACTAACCGACATTGCCCGACAACCTCTATTGCAAGCAATCAGAGTTAGGAAGTCTGTTCCTTCTTAACTACTAGCCAGCAAAGCCGCGCTGCGGCAAGGAGACGCTATGGGCGATACCGATCGGAAACTGTTTGTACTCGATACCAACATTCTTCTTCATGAACCCTTCGCCATCTTCTCTTTCCAAGAACACGATGTCGTCATCCCAATGACTGTGTTGGAAGAACTCGACCGAATCAAAGACAGCAAACGCGATGTTGCACGGGATGCACGCGTTGCGATTCGCGCTTTGGAGGATTTATTTAGAGAAGCCACGCCAGATGAAATCTCAGAAGGCATTCCCGTTTCTAAAGACAACCCAAGCCAAGGCACCATCTCTATTTTGGCGGACTTCGAATTGCAGGAAACCGTCAAAGCCTTCGCCGACAAAGCCGGTGACAACCGCATACTCAATGCGGTGCTTTATCTGCAAAACAAACGCGCACCACGCGAAGTCGTGCTCGTAACCAAAGACATCAACATGCGTTTGCGAGCCAAAGGTGCTGGCGTGCGTTTCGTTGAAGACTATCGTACGGACCAACTGATTGATGATATCCAATACCTCACCAAAGGCTTCCAACAACGTGAAGGCGATTTTTGGAGTGGCGTGGATGAAGTTGAGAGCTACGCGCTGGGTGGAAAAACGTTCCATAAACTTAGCCGCGAACCGTTCGACCCGACCTTTATTAATCAATACGTGATTGATGAAGAGAGTGATTTTGTAGGCCGAGTAGAAACCATCAATGAGGATAAGCTCACCTTACTCGACCTGAGTCGTGAGCGCATGATGCATCGCCGCGCTTGGGACATTACACCTAAGAATATCTATCAAGGCATGGCGATGGATGCCCTGCTCGATCCAGATATTGACTTGGTGATTCTGACCGGCGCTGCAGGTAGTGGTAAAACGCTCCTTGCCATGGCGGCAGCATTGGAACAAACCATTGAAAAAGGCATGTTCGATAAGATCATCGTAACGCGTAACACGCCAGACATTGGTGAGTCCATTGGCTTCTTGCCGGGCTCGGAAGAAGAGAAAATGATGCCTTGGTTAGCAGCTGTAACCGATACCTTGGAAGCGCTGCACAAGAACGACCATTGCACCGAAGGTTCGATGAAGTACATCTGTGATAAAGCCAACATTCAGTTTAAGTCGATTAACTTTATGCGTGGCCGCTCGATCCAGAATGCGTTCGTCTTGCTCGATGAGTGCCAAAACTTAACCGCTTCACAGATCAAAACCATCATCACCCGTTGTGGTGAAGGCACTAAGATTGTGTGTTCGGGTAACTTGGCACAGATTGACTCTCACTACCTAACCCCAGTGACGTCTGGTTTGACGTATATGGTAGAACGCTTCAAGAACTTTGAGGGCAGCGCCAATATTCACCTCAATGGTGTGGTGCGAAGTCGCTTAGCTGAGTTTGCGG
Organism: Vibrio sp. HENC-03; assembly: GCF_000305755.2. Taxonomy (NCBI): domain Bacteria; kingdom Pseudomonadati; phylum Pseudomonadota; class Gammaproteobacteria; order Vibrionales; family Vibrionaceae; genus Vibrio; species Vibrio sp. HENC-03. The sequence goes on from NZ_JH976130.1 coordinate 51,586, forward strand.
AAGAGAACCTATAGCGAATCCTCTCCCCCTAAAACAAAAGAGCGCTCAATGAGCGCTCTTTTTAATTCTACTTCAGATGAAGTTTATTCAGTACCACCCACGGTGATGGAATCGAGCTTCAATGTAGGCTGACCAACGCCAACCGGTACACTTTGCCCCGCCTTACCACACACGCCAACGCCTCTGTCGATGCTTAGGTCGTTACCCACCATAGAAACTTGCTGCATCGCTTCAATACCAGAGCCGATAAGCGTTGCGCCTTTCACTGGACGAGTGATTTTGCCATCTTCAATCAAGTACGCTTCTGATGCTGAGAATACGAACTTACCAGAAGTGATGTCCACCTGACCGCCACCGAAGTTTGGTGCGTACAGACCTTTCTTCACCGTAGAGATGATCTCTTCTGGTGTGTGCTCACCCGGTAGCATGTAAGTGTTAGTCATACGTGGCATTGGTAGATGCGCGTAAGACTCACGGCGACCGTTACCTGTAGGATTTACACCCATTAGACGTGCGTTCAACTTATCTTGCATGTAGCCCTTAAGCACGCCATTTTCGATAAGCGTGTTGTATTGACCGTTCACACCTTCATCATCGACGTTCAATGAGCCACGTAAGTCTTTTAGCGTGCCATCATCCACGATAGTACAAAGTGGAGACGTCACTTGCTCACCCATCTTGCCAGAGAACACTGACGACTCCTTACGGTTGAAGTCTCCCTCTAAACCGTGGCCTACCGCTTCGTGCAGTAATACGCCCGGCCAGCCAGAGCCAAGTACCACAGGCATCATGCCTGCAGGTGCCGCTTCTGCTTCTAGATTCACTAGCGCCATACGAATCGCTTCATCAGCGAATTGGAAGGCTTGTTTCACGCCGTTTGTTTCAGATAGGAAGAAGTCGTAACCAAAACGACCACCGCCACCAGCGCTGCCGCGTTCACGGCGATCGCCTTTTTCAGCAAGAACACTGATTGAAAGACGAACAAGCGGGCGAATATCACCAGCGTAAGTGCCGTCAGTTGCAGCAACCAACATTTGCTCATGCACACCACTGATGCTGATCGATACTTCTTTGATCATTGGCTCTTTGGTACGAATGTACGCATCCAGAGACAACAACAGTTCGGTTTTTTGTTGCTTTTCCCAGCTTGCTAGTGGGTTTACCGCATCGTAGTAAGCTTGGTTATCAGAACGTTTGAATGCGTGCACTTTGCCGTTTTGACCTTGCTGCGCAATACCACGCGCGGCAATCGCACTTTGCTTCAAACCGTCCAGTTGAATTTGGTCTGAATAGGCGAAACCGGTTTTTTCGCCTGTGACTGCTCGTACACCGACACCACAGTCAATATTGAAAGAGCCATCTTTAATGATGCTGTCTTCTAGAACCAGAGACTCGTGCCAGCTGGACTGAAAGTAAATGTCCGCATAATCGATCTGGCGCGTCGCAATGCTCGCTAGTGTGTCAGCGATGTCTTGCTCTGTCAGACCGTTTGGGGCAAGGAGTGCCTGTTCTATTTGGTTTATGCTCATAGTTAGCTCTTTTATTTCCGTTTCAATTCATTTTGAAAGCGACTGTGTTGAGTCAGCGGCATATTCTGCCTTACTTGCTGGTTGTGTGACAAATCTATCTCCGCCACCAGCAATCCTACTTGGTCATTCAATTGTTGGTGAACGCGCCCCCAAGGGTCAATCACCATGGATTGTCCCCAAGTTTGGCGACCACACGAATGCGTCCCCGTTTGCCCGCAGGCTAGAATCCAACATTGGGTTTCAATCGCACGTGCTCGAAGTAATACTTCCCAATGCGCTTCTCCCGTGACAGCGGTAAACGCAGCGGGCACCACAATAACTTGCGCTCCTGCTAAGCGTAGCGCTTTAAACAATTCAGGAAAGCGTACGTCGTAGCAAATACTTAAGCCTACCGTACCAATATTGGTCTCTGCCGTCACGATGCGATTGCCAGCGGTAAAAGTATCCGACTCGCGATAACTGCCGTGCCCGTCAGCGACATCCACATCAAACATATGCAGCTTATCGTAGTGAGCAATGCACTCGCCTTGCGGTGAGAAAACCAATGTCGTGGTAGTCACACCTTGTTCAGTACGAATCGGCATGCTGCCCACGATTAAAGTCAGTTGGTCGTGCTGTGCGATCTCAGATAAGCGCTGTTGAGTCGGACCGTCACCCAAAGTTTCTGCGTTCTGGTGATACGCCTCTCGGTTAGCAAATTGTGTGGTATTTTCTGGTGTCACAACCAGCTTCACACCTTGCTCAGCTGCCAATGCACATTGCTTGGCAATGAAGTCCAGATTCTGCTCGATATCTGGACCCGATGTCATTTGAATGATGCCAACACGTTCCATGTATTCAATTCCTTGTTCGTCAGAAGACTGACCACGTAATTACTTCGCTTGCTCACGCAGTTTTTCTGGCAACTTGTATTCACCTTTGCTTCGTGAAATCTCTTTTACGGTAGGTGAATCTAGCGGGCCTTTCACCTCGTAGTTTACTTGCGTGAAGACTTCCACTACAGGAGAGATAACGGTCGAAATCGCCAGTACGTACAACGCCGTTTGAGGCGCTACCGCAAAGGCCGTCAACATAGGCAAACCCGAAGTAATATCCGGAGTGAAGTTCACTTCTGCATCCACCAAACGTGTGTTCATATTGGCAATGCCGCGGATCTTCATCTCACCCGCTAACGCATCCATCACAATATCGTTGGTGATAAACACGCCATCTTGGATTTTGCCTGTACCCGTAATTGAGTTGAATGCCATCCCTTTGTCGAACACGTCAGTAAAGTCGAGCTGCATCTTACGAATAATCGAATCAAGACTAAACAGCCCCAGTAATCGCGCCGCGCCACTCACTTCGGTGATCACGCCTTTACCAAACTCGGTAGAGACATCCCCTTGCAAGCTTTGCGTTTTCATCGACCAAGGTGCGCCATCCCAATCAAGGTTGGCATTGATTTCAAACGGCGCTTGCTGGATACCTGAAGTGATACCAAACCGCTCCATTAAATCACTGTTGTTTTCACCCTTCACTTTCATGGTCAGGTTTGAATGACTGCGTTCTTTCGTCAGCTCCCACCAACCACTCATATCAACGCGGTTTTGGCCACTGCTAAAGTTCACATTCTTCCATTCAAGTCGGTTGTTGCCACGTTCAACATCCACGTTCACCTTACCGACCTTGTAACCTTGCAGCCAAAAATCATCGATGCTCAAGGTTAAGTTTGGCATCTCTGCATGGAACTTGCGGTCAAAGTTTGAGATAAGTGGCGCCGTTTGATCTTCGCTAGCAAACAGAGAACTGCGCTCCTTGGTCATCTCATCGAAGCCCGGAATGTACAAGTGCAGGTGATCCAATGAAACAGACAGATCATACGGTTTGAGGTAATTGGCTTTACCTTTGACCTCTTGGCTATCGACTTCAAGCTGCCAACTTAGGTTCTTCTTACGCGCATTTAAGTCGACGTCGTGGAACTCAATACCACCGAGCTCTAGGTTTTGCACATCCATACTGACGCGCGTTGGCAACGGAATCGTCGGCGTTTTCATACTCGACAATACTGATTGCGTCGTACTTTGTGGAACGTGCATTAAGTCCGCCCACTTATCGAGGCTCAAATCATCTAAACGAATCGAAGCGTCGTGCCCCACAACTGGGCTGATCTTGAAGCCACCATTACCAATAACCAGATTAGTCGCGGTTAGCTGAGGTACATCGCCAGAGATATCGATTTCCGTCTGGTACTTCGCATTAGGGATTTGTAATCGAGCCGAGATGCTTTCTTGGTTGCCAGAAGCTTGCAGTTTCGCTTGTCCTTTCTCACCACGTTTTTTCGCCAATGGATATGGGTATTCGCTCGCGAGCTGACTAAGTTGAGCAAGCACATCGACTTGGTATGTAAAGCCGACATCATTAAGTTGTAAATCGATGTCCATTTGCCACGGCGCATGACCAGAAACCAAACTTAACCAACGCTCGCCAAGGTAAGGTTTAAGTGGGTCCACCTCCCAATCACCAAGGGTATTGATGGTTACGTTATAGCCTTGCTCAGCGTTCTCACCTCGGAAGTCTAGTGAGATTGGTTGCTTCAACAGCTCCGCTGACAAGCCAGATGTGGTCACTACATCGTTATCGAATTTAATACGCCCAGTTGCATTTTCTAACGTCATCGGCGGCGCATCGATATCTACGCGGTTGTTCTTAAGATCGGCATACCCCCAAGCTCTCGCATCTCGGTCTGAATCAAATGGGATATTGAGTTGGAACTCAGAATATACCGGACCACTGACTTGCAGCGCGGTCAAGGCTGCGCCAACAGAGTCAACTAATGGCGTTGCCATCATGTAGTCACGAACTTCATTACCCGGAGCACTAGCCTTGGCTTCGATTTCAATATGACCACCTTCTGCAAGCTCCGGGATACGCCCTGTGATTCGCTTCGCTTTCACACCATTTAACGTGGCAGACTTCGAATCTAGGTACATGGCGTCATTTTCAAACAACAAATCGAGCTGTAAATCTGTGATGGTCGGCCAAGCAGTATCGAAGCTGAACTTCGCGTTCTTCAATCCAACCCATGCTTGGAACATGCCGTTATGCTCTTTATATGGGAAGTTAGCCAACTCGCCATACCAAAGCAGTTTTGCGGTATTGACCTTACCACCTTGAATCGCGGTAGATAGGTAGTCCGTGAGATCTTGCCCAAGCGCTAAAGTCGGAAGGTAGCGCCATGTTTCACCTGCGTTGTAGAGGTCAGCTTCAGCATAAAACGAAAGGAATGGGCTTTGCTCTTTCGGGAAATCGAGGCGGAATGCGCCCAGCACTTGTAAGTCAGGTGTCGCCGCCGTCACTTTATCGGACCACAAACGCCAGCCATCTTCATCTTGCTGCCAAATGATGTCGACTTCACCTTGTTTAATGTTCAGTGGCGCTTGGAATACATCTCCGTAAGGGAAGACATCATCAATAACGGTAACTTTCGCTTTTGCCTGTTCTAGGTTACCCGATACTTTACCTTGCACATGACTAAAGCCAGGAAGCAGTTCCCATTGCGTTAAGCCCAGTTCATCTAACTCAGCAGAGTAACGCAAGGTATCTAAGCCGCCATTCATTGATAAACGAATGTCTTCCACTCGTCCTTTTGGTGCCAGCTTGTTGAGTACATCGGTGGTGGACTCAGACTTTGGCGCCAACTTAACCAGTGGTGTTAACGCTTCAATATCTAATTGGGAAAGGTTGAGTAACCAACCATCCGGTTGCCAATCAAAGGCAACATCCAACTCTGGCCATGGTCTGTCATCCGTGCGAATTTGCAGTGAGTGACCATTTACTTTCCAGCCTTCTTTATCAGGAGATAGCTTGAAAATGCCAGATTCTAATAGCAGGTCATGACGACCATTTTCGTCCCACACTAACTCGGAAGGTTGTAAGTCGACATAGGCATAACTTGGTTGACTGCGATCGAGAGTCAGCCAAGTGTTCAAGCTGACTTTGCCTGACTCAACGCCAGACTCATCTTGCATGTAAGTGGTTAGCCAAGGCGTTACCGAGACGTCTTTCGCGCTGACATAAAACTCACCCGACACATCACGCAGAGAACCGTAATCTTTGAAGTTAGCGCGTACTAACAATGAGTTGAGACTTGCGTCCGCAATGCTTACCGTGCCCTCTGCTAAATGGTGCTTACCTTGGTTACTCCAACGTAATTGCTCGATATCCAAACGGCGAGTTTCACCTGAAACAGATTTATACCAAATGCGAGAATCTGTGATGGTGAAGTCTTCAAACTGACGTAGCAACAGGGAGTCTAATTGGTCTATCAGCTTGGTTTCATTTTTGCTGACATTCGCTTGCGGCTCTTTGTCTTCTGATTTCGACAAAAGATCGACTGTGCGGATATCTAACGCTAAATCATCGATCGTTAAATCAGCGACAACCGGTTTAAAACTCAGAAGAGATTGAATCAAATCGAATTCAATATGGATTTCATCCACTGCAAAACGAGCGTCTTGGTTATTAGGCAGATTCGCTTCTAAACCTTGCAGGGCGATAGAGGGATGGCTGTTACGCCAAGAACCAGCAACGCTGGTAATAGAAAAGTCAAAACCTGTGCCTTGCTTGACCCAGGTTTTGATCTCATCTTGGAAGTGGTTAAGTTGTGGCAATGCTACGCGCAGTGTGGTTACTAAGATGGCCAGAAGCACCAACAGAGTAACTAAAGTCCACGCGCAGAAACGCCCGAAACGGTTAAAACCAGAATTCACAAATTTTCCAATTACATCATGACGACGTCAAACTGCTCCTGAATGTACAGGGGTTCAGCTTGAATACGAACTTGCTTACCAATAAATACTTCGAGTTCAGCCAGTGCGTGTGATTCATCACCCAGTAGTGTCTCCGCAACGTACGGTGACGCGTACACAACAAAGTTGTCTGCATCGTAAGCACGGTTAACACGGGTAATTTCACGCAAGATCTCGTAACACACAGTTTCGACAGTCTTCACGCTGCCGCGACCTTCACAAGTAGGACAGCTTGAACACAGGATATGTTCAATACTTTCGCGCGTGCGCTTACGAGTCATCTCCACTAAGCCTAGTTGAGTAAAGCCATTAATGTTGGTTTTCACTCGGTCTTTTGATAGTGCAGCTTCAAGAGAACTTAGAACGCGCTTACGGTGTTCATCCGATGCCATATCGATAAAGTCGATAATGATGATGCCACCAAGATTACGCAGACGAAGTTGACGTGCGATTGCTTGCGTCGCTTCAACGTTGGTATTGAAGATGGTTTCTTCTAGATTGCGACGACCAACAAACGCGCCGGTATTGATGTCGACCGTAGTCATGGCTTCCGTTTGATCGATGATCAGGTAGCCGCCGGACTTAAGCTCGACTTTACGTTCAAGAGAGCGTTGGATTTCGTTCTCTGTGTCGTACATATCGAAGATAGGCTTATCGCCTTCGTACAACTCAAGCTTCTCTGTCAGCTCAGGCACATATTCAGAGGTAAACTCTTTCAGATTCTCGTATTCAAGGCGAGAGTCGACCATGATTTTGTCAAGCTCAGTGCCAACAAAATCACGTAGAATGCGCTGCGCTAAACCTAGCTCACCGTACAAGGTAGAACGGGTTTTGTATTTCGAGCGACGCTCCATGACTTTCAGCCATAAGCGCTTCAAAAATGCCGCATCTTGAGAAAGCTCTTTTTCGTCTGCACCTTCTGCGGCAGTGCGAATGATGAAGCCGCCATGCTCATCACAGTAGTGATTGACAACTTTCTTTAAACGCTCGCGCTCAGTTTCACTTTCAATACGCTGAGAGACACCGACGTGACTAGCACCCGGCATAAAGACAAGATAACGTGATGGCAAGGTGATATCGGTTGTCAGACGTGCGCCTTTAGTGCCCAGAGGATCTTTCACCACTTGCACAACGATGTCCTGACCTTGGCGAACCAATTCAGAAATATCACGGACTTGGAATTGTTGCTTTTCGTTTTCTGCCACACATTCGGTGTGCGGAACGATATCTGACGCGTGTAAGAACGCCGCTTTATCAAGACCAATATCAACAAACGCCGCTTGCATGCCTGGCAATACTCGGCTCACTTTGCCTTTGTAGATATTGCCAACAATGCCACGGCGTGATTCACGTTCTATATGAACTTCTTGTAGTACTCCACCTTCAATCATGGCCACACGAGTTTCACTCGGGGTCACGTTTAGCAGCAATTCTGCACTCATGTGCACACCTCAAAACAATTATAAAAATTCTTGAATTAGCTGATCGGTTTCGAACAAAGGTAAGCCTACTACGGCGTGATAACTGCCTTCGATTCGGGTGACGAAACGCCCACCGAGTCCTTGAATACCATAACTTCCAGCTTTATCGCATGGTTCGCCTGACTGCCAGTATCGTTCTATTTCTTCTTCAGTCAGTGTTTTGAACCACACGTCAGTGATCACGACCACTGAATGTTGTTGTTCTTTTGATACGACGCTCACCGCAGTCATCACCTGATGCTGACGACCGGACAAATTGCTGAGCATGCGTTTTGAATCTTCGAAATTTTTAGGTTTTTCTAACACGTGGTTATCGCATACCACCACGGTATCTGAGCCCAATACAACGGAATCAGGCTTAGCCATCGCTAAGCCTGCTTGAGCTTTTTCCAGAGAGAGACGCAAAACATAGTCTTTTGCTTGCTCATGATCTTGTTTGGCTTCCTCTATATCAGGAAGCACAATATCAAAGTCATAACCTAATTGAGCAAGCAACTCTTTTCTTCTCGGAGAACCCGATGCGAGAACGAGGGATAAGCCCTTTTTCACAACGCTACCTTACGTGCCATGCGCGACGGACGCGTCGCATAAGTAAAAACATCCATGGCCAAAGTATACAGTTTATTGCCGCTGTCCACAGAGATAATGGATTAAATACTACGTCTTGGTTCAAATATTCCCCACAGAATATGAGAAGTTCCAGTAGCACAGTAAAAAAGGCAATCAAGATAGATTGTTGCCAAAGCGCCATGTTACGGATCACCAAGAAATTCAAGGCCACCAAATAGATAATGATCGACATCATCATCCCTCGGATCCCGAGCGTCGAGCCAATCAATATGTCCCACAACAAACCTAAGATCAAAGCGGTACCGACGTTAACACGGTGAGGCAATGCCAACACCCAGTAACAGGCCACTAGAAACAGCCACGACGGACGCAGCAAATCGAGCACGCCCGGCCATGGAATAGTTTGTAAGACTAGCGCAACAAAGAAGCTAACGCCGATGACCATTCGGCTTCTAAATACACTATTGGCCATCGGTTACCTCTTGCTCTGAACCTTCTTCGACATTGGATTGCAGTACTTTGTGTTGACGATCTTCATTCGGCCAAATCAACAGCAAGTAGCGCAGGCGATCAAACTCAACCACAGGTTCAGCTTTGATCGATGCAAACTCTTGGCGAGTGTCATGATCGACATTCGTGACGGTTGCGACTGGGTAGCCTTCAGGGTAAATACCACCGAGCCCCGACGTCACTAGCAAGTCGCCCACTTGAATATCTGTACTGGTTGGGATGTGTTCCAGTTGGATTTCATCCACTTCACCGTTACCGGAAGCGATCACACGAATATCGTTACGAATCACTTGAACTGGAATCGCGTTTTTCGCGTCTGTTAGCAACAATACGCGTGCGTTGTGCGCTGCAACAAACGTTACCTGACCAACGATACCTTTCTCGTTAATAACAGGCTGACCAACGTAAACACCATCAATACGACCTTTATCAATCACCACTTGGTGGCGATACGGCGAGGTATCTACAGCCATCACTTCTGTGACCACTTTCTTTTCGTCACGGACGAATGAAGAGCCGAGCAGTTTACGCAGGCGTTGATTTTCTTCTTTATATTGGTCGAGCAAGATCAGCTCGCTCTTCAGGCGAAGCACTTCTCGCTTCAAACTGCGATTGCCTTCAATCAGTGCCTGACGAGTGTTTAAACTCTCGAACATTCCATCGAACATGCTACGAGGCAAATTAGCTGCGTATTGAATTGGCGCAACCATACTGTTCAATAGGTATCGGACGTTGGAAAACGTATCTAGACGGTTATCAGCCAGCATCAAGCTCGCCGACACGATGACAGCAAAAAACAGACGTAATTGCAGAGATGGGCCTCTGCCAAAAATCGGTTTCATCTTGTTTTTAACCTGATTGCTACCATGATTATTGAGCCTTACTTGGCAACCAGAGAATCTGACATGAAGAGATTCTAGGTATGGAGCAGATTGAAATTACATAGAGCGGAAATGAAGGTGAAGCCCATGTGGACTCCACCCTGCATTTTATTCTTCAGAGAATAGATCGCCACCGTGCATGTCGATCATTTCTAGAGCTTTACCGCCGCCACGAGCCACACACGTTAGTGGGTCTTCAGCGATAACGACTGGAATACCAGTTTCTTCCATTAGTAGACGGTCTAGGTCTTTAAGTAGTGCACCACCACCTGTTAGTACCATACCGTTTTCAGAGATATCAGACGCTAGCTCTGGTGGACATTGCTCAAGAGCAACCATCACTGCAGATACGATGCCTGAAAGTGGCTCTTGCAGTGCTTCTAGGATTTCGTTTGAGTTCAGGCTAAAGCTGCGTGGTACACCTTCTGCAAGGTTACGCCCGCGAACTTCGATCTCTTGAACTTCATCACCAGGGTATGCAGAACCGATTTCGTGTTTGATCTTTTCAGCCGTTGCTTCACCGATCAAGCTACCGTAGTTACGACGTACGTAGTTGATCACAGCTTCATCAAAGCGGTCACCACCGATACGTACAGAAGAAGAGTAAACTACACCGTTTAGTGAGATAACCGCAACTTCCGTTGTACCACCACCGATATCGACCACCATTGAACCTGTTGGCTCAGATACACGAAGGCCTGCACCGATTGCCGCCGCCATTGGCTCATCAATTAGGTAAACTTCACGCGCACCAGCACCTAGTGCAGATTCTCGAATCGCACGACGCTCAACTTGAGTAGAACCACAAGGAACACAAACCAATACACGTGGGCTTGGTTTAAGGATGCTGTTGTCATGCACTTGCTTAATGAAGTGCTGAAGCATTTTTTCTGTTACGTAGAAGTCAGCGATAACGCCGTCTTTCATTGGACGGATAGCTGAGATGTTGCCTGGAGTACGACCAAGCATCTGTTTTGCCGCATGGCCTACAGCAGCAACGCTTTTTGCAGAACCTACACGATCTTGGCGAATAGCAACTACAGAAGGTTCATCAAGGACGATGCCCTGTCCTTTTACGTAAATTAGAGTGTTGGCAGTACCTAAATCGATAGATAGGTCGTTAGAAAACATGCCACGAAGTTTTTTAAACATATTCTTCGCTCATCCTGCAAAAATTTAGAAGACAAAAATTGTCCTAAATGTACCAATGCCTCGCTGTCACAGCAAGGCATTGGTACACAAACATGAGCAGAAAGCCTCAATTTCTTGCAGTTTCCTTACTTAACGCAAGAAACCGAAGTTTGTTATTGTCCGGTCAACCCCGGTTCACCCCGATAAATCACGCGGTCATTACCACGGTGAATACCAAACGTGACGACCGATGATGGGTTTTCTTCGGCATTATCGTTGTCCCAATCGTATTTGAGCCATGGGATTGCATTTAGAACACCATCAAGCTGAAGCCACACACGAGTTTGTTGACGGTAAGACTCCGCCTCCATTGCAGTAACTGAACGAGAATAACCTGAACTAACTCGACCACCAGCCCCTAGAGAAACAACCTTAGCAGTATTATCTGTAGGCCAAATATGTACCTGAGAGCCATCTTCAGTTTCCCCAAGTACACTAGTTTGACTATCATCAGAGTTGGCGATAAAACGGCTGCCATTCCAGTATTCAACTCGAAGTGGTACTCGCAATGTCGTACCTTGGTTACCGCCAACATCATCTAGGTCGACACGACCAAAACGGATATCTGGTTGTTCGACTAAGCGTGAGTTAGTGCCTTTTTCAGTATCAATAATGTACTCAACGGGGTCTGCATTATTGGTGTACACCAAGCCAATCTCTGAGATTGCAGTACCAATTTTTGAGTTAAATGGCCCATCAGGGTAATTGCCGCCAATATCTTTGTTCCAGCATGCACTTCCGATACACTGACCACTATTACCAATTGAAAAGTCTCCGATACTTTTATCAGATTCGTTGCTCCAGTCACCAGCGCCAAAATCGGGCGCATCAAAGCGAGCGGAATAATCGTCAATATCATCGAGGTTGAATTCCGCTTTTGTAACAAAGTCTGCATAGTTCTTAATCGCAGCTTTGTTAGCATTCAAAGCTTCTACGCTGAACTCGACCCCATCAAAAGGCTGGTTCATGTAAACAAAACTTAGCTCATCAGGGTAAGTCCAAGAACTGTCCACAACCTTAAAATATTTAGGATAGAAACGACCAACGGTGACGTCATATTCATCTAGTTTCTCTCCCAAATACGTTGCTTTAGTTTTAAGGTTTAAAGCGCCAACTTCATCCCAAACGTATTCAACTGTTTTACCCGTTTTAGCTTCTTCCGAACTAAAGTCTAAGCTTGAACCTTTACTTGGGTCTAAGTTGGCGATATCACCACCCGATGGATACAAGACAGAAAACTCAGCATCAAGTGGTGCAGCCGTATTTGAATCAGAGAAATAGTTTTGTGTCAGTGGGTATTCACAAACATTGGTAGCATTACCACGTGAGTCGCTATGAACGACTGGTTTATAGGTCACATTAAAGCTTTCAGCAGAGGCAATAAAGCCATCACCAGTAGCTTGTGTCGCAGGGTTAGCTTTTCCACCATTTTTCGCCACAATATTACATGCGGCAATTTTCCATGGTCGAGACTTAACGCTGAATGAGCCATTGAGAACCACTGATTCTTGCTCACCTTTCTCTTCATCCGGAGCGATTGGACACCCATCTGAGTACTGAGGATCACACGTGAAATTCGCATCTTCGAGTTTGATTGTGTACAAGCCCGACTCCATTAGCTTAAAGGTATCTGATGTCTTGCCTTGCTCTGAGTCAATAAATTTAGGCTCATAGGTTAATAAGCTCTCGTCACTGCGCCCGTCAGCTGGTGTTTCGATTTCCAACTGAACACTTGGTGAGCCCGTGTAACTTTTCACTACCGTTTGCTGGCCATCGCTACAAGCTAATACTCTTGTTTCTATTTGATAATTTTTACCAGCTACGATTGTTTGGTCATCTACGTCAAACTTGAATGGTACAAATTTGAAGGTAGACGTCTGCGTTTTTGATGGATCATTGTCCACCGTAACCTTTAACGTATATTCGTCATTAAGCTCAATACCATTTTGATCTGTAACGGTAACTTGTAGCTTCAACTTACCAAGCTTCGAAGACACATTGCTTGTAGTAAAGCTTGGGTAAGTACCAGTACCTGTGCTATCAGCAACCTCTACAGAGAACTTATCGGCATCAGGATAAACCTGCACAGTAACCCCTGTACTTTCCGCATAGCCATCATTCTTGGTTTCTATTTCAAAGCTAGGTTGCTCTGTCCCGCACATCAGCGCATATTGTGTTGCTGGTGATAGCGTTACTTCATAGTTGTCAGAAGGCGTAAAACAGTGGTTATCGGTCGCTATAATTTGTGAGCTGTTGTTCATCTGAATTCGTCTTGCAGTGATCGCACCATTTACAATCGTTGAGTTGCTCAGGTAAACATCTTTTTCACTATACAGTAGACCTGTAAAAACTGCGTTTTGACTAAGTACAACCTGCCCATCACTTGAACCATGTACAAGCACAACTAACTCAGCGTCTCCCACTTCACCAAAGTGGCTATCGTTATTACTTATCGATAGGCTTTTTGTATGGATAGTAACTTTCTCTCCATCAGGTATTTCAATGACTCCTGAATTGTTTAAGTTGATACTCCCCACCCAATAAGTACCTGTTTTAAAAGTTACCTTGCCTTTACCTACAGTTAGGGTGCCAATCACCTCATTATTGCTAAACTCACGCTCATCTTGCCATATATTCACATTAGTCAAGTTCGGGTCATCAGGAGACCGAAAACTTTCAAGCTCCTGTTTTTTCACTCTCAAACCTGAGTCACCCAGACAGCTTTGACCATCACAGTTAGCTTGGTTATGCATCGTAATATCTGCTGGGCGGAAACCAACGTAACGCTTACCGTTACTTAATTGCGCGCCAGAAATTTTAGCAGTATTACTCATCTCAAGCTTGGCATTATTATTTGAATCCCATGTTTGAGCTGGCGAAGGGAAAAGTTCACAAACCCCATCAACTGGAGGTTTATCAAAAAGGAAATAGGAGAATGGCTCGACAACGTGACCACGTTCCGAGTCTTTTTGCATATCTTCTTCATTGATCAGTGCGACGCCTGTTTTCGTTACAGAACAACGACGTAACCAACCACCATTGTTACCATTACGAGTTCTTTTAGACGCAAGCAACACAGGTGCCGACTTAAATCCAGAAACAGGAAAGTCACTAACCTGCAAACACCCTTCTGTGATTGGTTTGATGACGTTATCATCCAAGTCCCCTAGAGTGTTTCTTGTTGAACCATCACCTAACCAAAATTTACGGCCATTTACGAAACCCTGCCCTAAACCCGCAACAAAACCAACTTCTTCCGAGTGTTTTAACTCAGCGTTCTTTGTTACTTCTGAACGGTCAAGGATTAGTGAAAAGCCTTGTGTGGTCGGATTCAAAGCAATAGAACTTAACCAAAGAGGTTGATTATCTTTGTAGTTATTTTTGGTTTGGAGTTGAACCAAAACTCCAGGAGCGGAAGCAAACTGCGTGTTAAGACCATAATTGCGAAATTTAACGTCTTTGCTTCGATACGTTGAACCACCGATATTCGAATAAGTAAGGTTAGAGCTTACCTTACCTGCTACGATCATTGCATCGCCGTCAAACTTAATCACGCCAGGTTCAATAACTAGGTAATCAATGTCTTCCATTGGCGCGTCAACAAAAGTAACTCTTTCACCTTGGTTGTTATTGTTTGTACATTGCCACTTTTTCTTGCTTGAGTTATATCTCAAACGTTTACAGGCGGCGCTATGAGGTGGAAACAACTGCTTCACTGTGGCCTGAGTTTTTGACTTTGACCACACTCGTAAATCTGACGGGTATTCTGTTTTCTTTTGAGAAAAGTTCGACATTGAGGCGTCAATCGTCGACATCACAAAGACTAACGGTTCTTCGTCGTAAGTATTTTGGAACTTGATATCACAAGTGACACCTCGCTCATTGTTTAATACCTGACAGTCTTCAGCAGGGATTGTGCCGAATTCAAACTGAGGGTTGTTATTGACAGCAGCAAAACTCGCAAAAGAAGAAAGCAAAAGTACTTTAGCAAGTATTAACGTTATTATTTTTCTCATTATTATTTACTCCCTAACCCAAATCTCTTGTTGTCGCTGTACTTGTGCAACCCCGGAACCACAAATTGCTGTGGCTTGCACCCTAAATAGAGATTCAGCTTCAGAGGTACCCGCATTAAAGGTACCAATGTTTGAACATGTCATAGCACTTAATTGGCAACCAGTGCCTTGTGTAACATTTGGTGTAGCACCACTTACCGTATTGGCACAAAAATCGGCCACATCTGGAGTAGTGTCGTTTAAAGGATAAAGCTGAGTTAGTGCCCACTCATTGGCAGATTGCGCAATAAACCAAGCTTTAGTTCCTAAGAATTCTCTGGTTAACGTGCTTTGGTTTGACCAACTCACCTTCATTAAAGATGCAGCTAGATAGCCCATCACAATGATGACGAACAATACGACGATCAGGACATTACCTTGCTGAGCTTTTTTACGGAACATTGAGCACCTGCACGTCTTGTTGGTAAACACTACGCTCCCCGTTTTGAGTGAACTCTAAGTTGATATGCACGATACCGCCACGTTGAAGTGTTGGCTCAAGGTAATGCATATCGCTAACGGAAGTATCTACACTGTCCGCGACCGTAATGTCATTACGCGTGATTTGACCATTGTCGAAGCAGTAACGTACTTCAGAGTTATCTTGATAGATGTAATGACGGCTAGAAATGGAAGTACCACCAATCGTACTGGCTGCATCACTGACAACAAAGACATCACCAGTTTTCGCTAGATTACCAACCGCCAAACTCTGAGGAGAGGCAGATTGCAAATCTTCATAGCGACTTGGATTGATCACCATCCAACGATTTGCTGGAATAGGATCCAATGTAGAGTCATTGCCCAACAGAAACTCTAAGTTGTTATTCGTCAGCGTGTAAAAACCAGAATATTCGATCGGCATAAATTCCAAACAATTATTTGATCCGGCAGGTACATGAAAGCTGTTTGGGACTGCGTGACGAATTTCTCGCGACATTTTCTCTAGCACAAACTGCGCTTGCGTTTGCATTCGTTGGCGGTCAATCGTGTCTGCGTACCCCTTCATGCCTAATTGCACGTAACCCGCAATACCAAGCATGATGAGGCTACCAATTACGATGGTGACGATCATTTCCATTAAGGTGAAACCACGAATTTTCATCAGTAGTTACCTCTTATTGCTGTTAGTGTCAGAGGTTGAGTGTTACTAGCAAAAATCGTAATCGTGACTTTTTTATAGTTAGTGATTCCTGTCGGTGGTGTTGCAGTCAGATTGTCATATGCCACGCCAACTTCAACTCGGAAGTTCCTGTACTTGTCTTCACTACTTGTGCCCAAAATATCTGAGATATTGCCACGGTTCGTCCCTTGGCATTGACCAGCCGTAGTTGGTGTACTCCAACAACCGATGTAATCATCTACATCGTTGAAGTTTTCAGGGATAGACTCACCAGAGTCAGGACCAAGATTGGCCGGTAGGGTGCAGGAAGTCGAGTTCTCATCACAGCGCAATAGGCCGCCATCAAAGTCGCTATTCTCATCAAAACCACGCGCTAAAATTTGCGACATAAAGCTTTGCCCAAGCGCAGTTGCTCGGGTTTGATAGTGTGGCATCGCAGAGTCACGAATTTGAGGCACAAGGAAGGAGGTAAATGCCACCATCGCAATGCCCATCAGGACAATAGCAATGATCATTTCAGCTAAGGTCATACCGAGTTGCTTTCTCATGAGCATGAACCCTCAGAGACATAGCCTTGAGAATTAATCTGTACTCGACATTGGCTTTGACCGTTTACATCACGGATAAGAATAGACACGCCACCGGAAGCGACATTCAATGGATTCCCCAGCAAATCGAAGCTAATCGGGCTTGTTGTTCCAGTTAAACTGAAAGTTGCAGAGTCATCTTCAACTAAATCACTACGAGCCTCTTTCGCATTGCCACTCAGCGAACAAGCCGCAACCGAGCCGATACAACTAGAGGAAACTTGCAATTGGAAATTGTTATCCGTGGTTGAGGTGTTTGATTGCATGCGATTCACCTGAACTTGGCGAATCACTGAAATAGCCTGCTCTTGAAGTGCAAATGCTGAAACACTGCCCTTGCCCATAAATCGACTAGCAGCGTAGATAGAAAGAATGGAAAAGAGGACGATCACTAGGATCAGCTCCATTAATGTAAACCCTAATGTAGAGCTGCGAATTTTCATAACCCAACCTTAGGCTTAGGACAAGCGAAGTAAGTATACGATGAAATTATGAGAATAATGATAGGTTTATAAGTTTTAAATTCGAACTGTGAGCTGGTGTACAAATAACTAACGAAAGGTTATTTCTCCCCTTTTGAGCGCTCCAATTCTTCTTCAATTCGATCGTAAGTTTCTTTGTTGCTTAGCGTCTCAGAAACATGCTCAGCGGTTTGCTTGGTTTGCTCCCACTTTGCTTCATAAGTTTCTGGCTCGAAGCTGATAAATCTTGGTAATACCACATAACCGATAATACCTAAGATAATCAGCACAACCACAAACTCTATTGCACTAAGACCCGATGATTTACGCATATGTACTATTCCGAGATTAATCAAAATAAAGAGATAAAGGCCAGACTAGCTGGCCTTTGTTGAGTATTAACAGTCGTCAGATGTAATTACTGTAGAAGCTTCATTACCAACATCATTATCAGCCGCTGTAGTATATTTTACAAAACACTTTGTAGCTTCAATGTCAGCCGCTTTACCCGAGTTTTCGCCAGCAACTAGTTCTCCTACAGGGAACGTAGCAACCAATGTACCTTGAGCACTTGATGTAGCAGCAGTTGCCGCCCATGCCCAATCTTCATTTAGACCTGAAACAGCATCAACAAGGCCAGCCTTTTCCGATTGAGGGTAACCAAATGAAGTTGTGATGCCGTTATCTAGTGCATCAATGCCCTTAGATTCTTTACCTTCAATTGCAGCTTTACCAAAAACAATACCAGATGCCCCATCAATCGCACCTTTTAGACCTTGGAGTGCAGATTCACGAGCGTCTGATTGCAGGTTAAGGAAACGTGGTGCTGCAGTTACCGCTAGAATACCTAGGATTACAATTACCACTACCAATTCGATAAGGGTGAAACCACCTTGTCTTTTCATTGTTTACTCTCTCTATGTAAGCATGCAGAGTGACTGCAAAGTTTATCGGTCATGCGACCATTTTGGATAATGTCAAAACGGTGTGGCATCTCAACAATAAACCAAGGTTTATCCATTGAGCCCTTTTTCTACCGCTTGAGCAGAATGACGATTCGCCATTATTAAGTTAAAGCCGTGCAAAAAAGATATCCCATGTTTGGTTTACTTTTTATTACAACCTTTTGCTTATGGTAATGTTTGCATTATACCGACTTTCATTCCTATTTATAGTACTTAAGTGTCAAAAAATTCACTCCGTCGACATTTCGACGTCTATTTTCAGGTAATTAGCGTCTGATATAACAACAACTCTCTGTCCATTTTCATAAGTATAGTCACATGTATAACTATTACTTTTAATTGCTCCACGAATTTCTAACAACTCGCTCGCCATAATTTTACGTTGCGGGTAGTGGACCGTCAGCCAATAGTCACAATCAAGCACACCGCTCGTTCTGAAAGGCGACACTAAGCCCCCTTCCGTCATATTAAGCTCAAAACCATCCATTAACAGCAACTTAGGCTCTCCATGAACGAGCCACGCTTGGTGGTACCTTTGCACGCTGTCTTGCATCCAAACCTTAGCAAGTTTCGCTCCTGTTTCTTGCGCTTCTTGCTCTATCGGTTTCAACTTTTGCATAAATGCTGCCAGCACAATAATACCGACGACACCCGCTAGAATCAGTGTCGCTCGACTTTGATTTTCGACCACGCCGTTAGCCGCCTTTGATGATGTCCAGCATCCCCCACATTGGCAGGAAGATACCGAGAGCCAACACCATAACCATGCCTGCAACAATGACCAAAAGTAACGGTTCTATTCGTGCGGTTAGGGTTTTCAAATCGTAATCGACTTCACGGTCATAGAAGTCCGAAACTTCCAATAGCAGTTCATCGATACGACCAGTTTCTTCACCCACCGCAATCATCTGAATAACCAGAGGCGTAAATATCTTACTGTTGATTGCCGTAACTGAAATGGTACTGCCCGCTTCAATCGCCGCTTTCATTTCTAGGATTCGGTTCTCTAAGAACTTATTACCTAACGCTTCACCAGCTAAAGCTAATGATTGGTTGAGCGGCACACCGGACTTCAACATCAACGAAAACGTTCTTGAGAAACGAGAAAGCTGAGCACGGTTCACGATATCGCCGACGATAGGCAGTCTTAAACGCAGTTTGTCGAACTTCTCTCGACCATCTGCGGTAGCCACCCAAGATCTGAAAATAACAAACGCACCAATGATTGCGGCGATCAGTAAGCCCCAGTAATTCACAAAGAAGTTCGACGTCGCGATCAGAATTCTGGTAGGCAGCGGTAACTCGACACCAAAGCGTGTGAACATGGATGCAAACTCTGGGATAACCAGAATATTCAAAATAAACATCGCGATGGTGATAAACACGATTACAAAAGTTGGATAGCGCATGGCTGCTTTGATGCGCTTACGCGTTTCCAGTTCTTGTTCGTAGTAGTTTGCTAGCTGCAGCAAGGCTTGGTCTAGGCGACCCGTGTTTTCACCCACGTTGATCATCGAAACGAACAACGGGCTAAACACTTTGGTATGCGGTTGCATCGCGGAGGAAAGGCCGCGACCGTTACTCAACTCAGCTACCACATCCTCTAAAGCTTCTTTGAGCTGTTTGTTCTCACAGTTTTGCAGCAGACCACGCATGGAGCGCAATAATGGCACGCCCGCTTTGGTCAAACTAAATAGCTGACGTGAGAACAAGATAATCACTTCAAGCGGAATCGCAGGCACAAGTAACTTGGATAAACTGACTTTGCTTTTAACCGCTTCTTTTTCTAATCGCAGGTTTAGAGGAATGATCCCCTTATTCATCAATGCTTCCGCTGCCGCTTCGGAATTCACCGCATCGACTTTACCACTAGTTGATGAGCCGTCTAAGGTGCGGCCTTGATAACGAAAAGTTGGCATTCACTTACCTACATGAAAATTGGGTCGGTTTTACCAGAAGCATCACCCTCACCAAGGGTCATGACTTCGTCCAAACTCACAGTACCTTGCAACGCAAGTTCCATCGCAGAAGCCAATAGCGGCTTGTAATTTTCTGAGCGGCGCGCCGCTTGAGCAAAGCCCACAGCATCATTCGCGCGTAGCTTGTCCATCATCTCATGTTCAAGCTCAAGCATTTCAAACACACCAACTCGGCCGCGATAACCTGTTAGGTTACAGTTTTGGCAACCAGCACCTTTATGGAAAGTTTGCCCTACTTGATTAGGGAAGCGCCCAGCAAGCCACTGCTGACGAGCCTCATCGAGCACATCGGTGGTTTTACAATCTGGACAGACACGGCGAACAAGACGCTGAGCCACAACCGCACGAACAGCACTTGCTACCAAATAACCAGGAGCGCCCATATCAATCATTCGCAGCGCACTGTCTACCGCATCGTTGGTGTGCAAAGTACTCAATACCAAGTGACCAGTCAGTGCGGCACGAAGGCCAATTTCAACCGTTTCTTGGTCACGCATCTCACCAATAAGGATGATGTCTGGGTCTTGGCGTAGGAAGGTACGTAGCACGCGAGAAAACGTTAGATCAATCTTGCTGTTGATCTGCACCTGAGTAATACGCGGTAAGCGGTATTCCACCGGATCTTCTGCGGTGATGATCTTCTTGCCCGGTTCGTTTAATTCACTCAACGCACCATAAAGTGTGGTGGTTTTACCTGAGCCTGTTGGACCAGTAACTAAGATCATTCCGTGTGGGCGAGAAAGCTGACGACGAAGACGAGCAAGTAGCTCAGGCGGCAAACCAGAATCTTCAAGCTTACGCAAACCAGAAGATTGGTTTAGCAAACGCATTACTACCGATTCACCGTATTGCGTTGGCAACGTCGACATACGAATATCGATAGATTGACCACGAACTTTGATATTGAATCGACCATCTTGAGGTAAGCGCTTTTCAGAGATATCGAGATGCGCCATCAGCTTCAGACGCAATACTAACGCTGAGGCAATGTTCACCTCGTTTAGAAGTGTCTCATGAAGGACGCCATCGACACGTTGACGCAAACGCAGCACTTTATCATCTGGCTCGATATGAATATCCGACGCGCCGACTTGCACCGCATCTTCAAACATGGAGTTAACCAGTTTAACAACGGTAACTTCTTCGCTGTCACCTTCATCAATGCCGTAATCGAAGCCTTCAACGTCTTGATGCTCTGCTTGAAGCTGCTCTGCAAACGAAGCGATCTCTTTGGTTCTACGGTAATAACGGTCAAAACTCTCTACTAACTGGCGTTCTGGTGCAATGATGAACTCTAAGTCGTATTGACCAAGAAGGTTCATCAACGACTCTTGAATAAACAAGTCCGCCGGATCACTCATCGCAACGCGTAATGTGTCACCATTACGAGCCACAACCATTGCACGTAAACGACGCGCGTGTACTTCTGGAAGAATTTGCACCGCATCGGCATCAACAGGAGCACGGCTCAAATCAATTAAGGGCAAGCTCAACTGTTGGGACAAGAACTCAAGCATCTGCTTTTCACTGATAAAACCAAGATCAATCAGCGCATCACCCAACTTTTGACCAGTACTGTGCTGAGCATTCAGCGCCTGCTGAACTTGATCTTCAGAAACAATACCTTCTTCAATTAACAGATCGCCTAAGCGTTTTCTCAACTGAATTTTCATTGCGCACTCTCCAGTTGTTTTAAGATATTCAAGCGATCACGAATAAATGCCTGAGATTGATTTGAAATACCGACTTTGCCCAGCGCTTGCTTATAAGAAGCGATCGCCGGAGTGAAAGCTAATGCTCGCTCTTGTTGAATGGCCAAGCCAAGCCACCAGCGCGCATTCTCAGGTTCACGCTGAGTCAATAACTGGTAGCTTTCCAGTGCAATTTCATTTTGCTTTTGCTTTTGAGCCAACGCGGCACGCATAGCTAAATATTCACGACTCGGGGCTGGCGGTAAATGTACGAGTGGGCTTAACGCTGCTTCAGCTTGATCCGCTTTCATCAACAGTTTTGATAGCGCAAGGCGCAAGCTTTGGTTATTGGTGTCTAGAGCGATGCCCGACTGTAAGATCTCATAAGCTTTGCGCGTATCCCCTTTTCCAAAGTACAGCGCCGCTAACTTCTGACGAGCTTCTAAATTCGTTGGTTGGTAGCGAAGTGCTTCATCGAATGCAGACAAAGCCGTCTTCATATCATTCGCATCCATGGCTTTATCTGCACGCGCTAATGCTTTTTCTGCTAACTGCTGGTGCGTAAGTTCAACTTGCTCAATACGCATTGAGCTATCTTGTGACACATTCGACGAGGTATTCACATTTTGATTCACACTCGCCAACAACATAGGTTGTTCTGCTGATTGGTTCACTGCTGCGTTAACAGTGAGTTGGTCTGCTTGCAGAGTGGACTTCGCCACAGGCAGCTCAACCGTTACCTTTGGTTTCTCAATTCTTTGCGTGTAAACCACATTATCTAACTGAGGAGTCACTTTACTGGTCGGTGAGTGATTCACTGCCATGATTGGCGAGGTCTCAACGCTGACGGTATTCATTGAAATGTTCGATGAAGATGTGATGTCTTCCATCGGTGCCGGACCTTGAGAGACTGCCCAGCCTCCGACAGCAAGGCTCAATGAGAAGCCACCCACTAGCCACAGCCACGGTTTGCTTCGTGTGATACTTGGAATCTCTGCTTTCGTTAGTGCAGAAGGCGATTCTTTTTCAGCAAGTTCTGATAATGCTTTATTGATGGCACTCAAGGCTGACTCCATCCCCAAAATTTGGGAGTTTTAAACTTAGGTTTACGCGCATCGAAGGTGTCATGCATTGCAACGTAAACGTGTTGATTCTTTAATAAGGTGCAACGGTCATTAAACGCCGTCAGCAAGGCTTTATGGCTGATTTGGTTGATCAATCTCGGGATACCCATCGCCGAACGCCAAATGGCTTTTTTCTGCTCTATAGAGAAGATATGCGCCCCATTTCCTGCTTTGTCTAAACGGTTGTTGATATAGGCGACACCCTCTTCAATCGAGAGAGGACGAAGCTGGCAACTAAACGTAATTCGCTGACGGAACTGTCTTAATTCATGAGTGCCAAGTCGCTCATCCAATTCAGGCTGACCAAACAAGACCAGTTGAATCAGCTTGTCTTGTTCCGTTTCCAAATTGCCGAATAAGCGCAGCGTTTCCAGAGCTTCTGATAACAATGCCTGTGCTTCATCGACAATCAGTACGGTCTTTTTACCTACCGCATGAATTTGAATTAAACGCTCTTGGATCAGCGAAACCACCTTGAGCGGATCGCTATCTTCAATACCCAACTCACGAGCGACCGCAAACTGTAACTGCTCACCATTTAGAACAGGGTTAGGTAAGTAAACAAGTTCAACTTCAGATTCGATTTGCTCGATCAACTTACGACAAACCATAGTTTTGCCCGTGCCAACCTCTCCGGTCACTTTAATCACTCCTTCCCCCATTTTGACTGCAGCCATAATGGTTTGAATGGCCTCGTAGTGAGGCACTAACCCCAGAAACATTTCTGTATTAGGGGTCAGTGAGAAAGGTTGAACTCGAAATCCAAAATGCGACAAGTACATAGTCGAATCACAAAACCACGTTTAACGACAGTTCTAACACCGATTACTCAGCGTCAGGGAACCACTCTTGCAACAAGTCACGTGAACGCTCTAGCTCTTTCTGCCATGTGTTCACGCCAACAACGGTTGGCTTAAGCAGAATAACCAGTTCAGTTTTTTGCGTTACGTTATTGATGTTACGGAATAAGTTACCAAGCGCAGGTACATCACCTAAGAAAGGAACCTTCGATACCTGCTCTAGGTTTTGTTGCTTCATCAAGCCGCCAATCACAACGACATCACCGTCTTTTGCACGAATCACAGAGTCTGATTCACGAATTGAGCTTTTAGCTAGTGGAAGTTGAACGTTATCGAAGTCACCACCAAGATTTAGCTTCTTAATCTCTTCTTCGACTTCAATTACTGCAGGGTGAACGTGCAAGAACACATTACCTTTGTCGTCGATTTGCGGAGTAACGTCTAAAGAAATACCAGAGAAGAAAGGCGTCAACTCAACTTCAGGAACGGCATTTGAGTTCTCACCATTACCTGCATTGCTCGACAACTCAGTGACAAAGTACTCATCAGTACCCACTTTAATCACGGACTTCTGGTTGTTTGCTGCGGTAATACGCGGGCTTGATAGTACGTTCAAATCACCTTGCGTAGCCATGAAGTTCATCACGGCTTCAAAGTTACCATCAGAAAACGTCACGTTAGTCTGCCCGCCTAACAATGAACCAATCGCATCCAAAGGCAGAGTTACTGGGTTTCTATCCACGACAACGCTACCAGAGTTACCAATTGAGGCTGACATGTTTGACCAATTGATACCCTGTTGATAGCCATCGCTCAACGTCACTTCCAAGATTTTCGCTTCTAAAATCACTTGGCGCTGCATACGCTTTTGCGATACACCAAGGAACTCACGAACTTCGCGAATTTCATCAGGGAAAGCACGTACTGTGATCACGCCAGCTTGTGGAGTCACAACAACGCTTTGGCCTTTACCAGAGCCAATTAGGTTAGCTACTGCTTGCTGTAGCATTGGCCAAAAGTCGCTTTCAGTGAGGGTTTCAATGCGAGTGCCGCCCGTTGAGGTTGTTGAGCTATCACCATTGTTGTTACTTGAATCTGAAGAATCAGAATCGTCAGAGCTGCTACCTGAGTTTGATGTACCTGCTGAGGTTACAGAGCCGGTTACGATGCTTGTTAGCGAGCGACCAGAACGTTTGAACTGAAGGTAATCCACAGGGATTGTTACAGTACGCATACCAGCTGGGTAGATTTGAATTACCTTACCCGACTTCACGACGTCATAGCCGTACATGTTTTGCACAACATTCAGCACTTCATCCAGCGTCACATCAGAAAGGTTTACGGTGATATTGCCTTGTACCGCAGGGTGGATCGCCACGCTGTATTCGGTGCCTTTAACCAAAGAAGCGAAAAAGCTACGCGCCTCAACCGCGTTGGCTTGGATTCTAAAACGCTTCAATGTTCCTTGTTGAGACGACATGTTGGCGTCTAGGTTTGGCATTAGATCGGCTTCCACTGAAGAAGGAATGTCTTCTAGGGCACGACTGTTTGCTTCATTGATAGATTCATTCAGTGCTTGCTTCACTTCTACTGGATCGCGGTGACCCATAGAACAACCCATTAAGGAAGCAATCACAATTCCTACAACTAATTTGCGCATATCTGATCAGGCTCTGATTATTATTTTTTTACGTTTAAACCAAAAAGCTCTAGTTTCCACTGACGGTTACCACGCTTTAAAGTTACAAATTCACTGTTGATGCTAGCTACTCGGTAGCCATTAAGTTTTGCCCCAGGCTCAACAATACGGTCGTTCAAAATCGCTACACAGGGCGTGTTTGGCTTGCAAACAATGCTATTAAGGGTTGGCAGACGATATTGTTTCGCTTTTGGCTTTGCTTGCTCGGTAGCTGGTTTCGTCCAGCCCAGCGGCGCAGTTGGATCTTGGTTCGCCCAACAGCTGCCTGCAATAGAAACAAGCGCCAATGAGATAATGAGTTTCTTAACCACCAATAAACTCCTCTCGTGAACCTAGGGTGTAGACTTCCAATACAAGTTTTGCTTTTGGATAATCTTCAACTTTGTAGCTGAAGCTTCGCCAGTAATAACTTGCAGGCAAGCTTTCAAGTTTTGTTAGGTAATTAGCAATTGCAAAGTAGTCACCGGTAAGTTCCATACGAACTGGGTGCACGTAGTAACCTGAGTATTGCGACGCTTCTTTATCTTCCGTTATCGGCTCCGCAGGCAATGTCTGAAGTGACAATAAATGAATACCGCTTTGCTGCTCCAATACACTTTCTAATAAGCTCGCCATTTGAGAAGGCGTAATCAAGTGTTCAATAATTTCAGAAAGCTGCATCGATAGGTGCTGACTTTCGGTCAGCAATTGAGAAATAGCCTGATCAATCTCAGCGTTCGGATCTTTCTTTAATTGCGCTTGGATGCGTAAGATCTCGATTTCAGTCTGTTGATTGGTCTGTTTTAAGTTACGTAGCTGTTTGTCATTGCTGGTAACTTCATTCAGTTTCGGCTCTAACACCAAGGTAAACAGCAGCATTACGACAGTGACAAGACCACACAAGGCAATCAATACCTTTTCTCGTGCGCTCATCTCATCGAAGCGCTCTTCTAACGAGGACCAGAATTCGTTCATTTCTCTTTGTCTCCACGCGTCTTCAATTCAAAGGTCACAATGTTGTCTTCGTTACGACCGATCTTCACATCATCAAAAGTACGTCCCACAAGGCTTATTTCATTCTTAAACTGACTCACCCAATTTGGAACTGCACTTGGCGAACGAGCCAAGCCTTTGAGATCTAAAGTCGTATTGTCGATACGAATTTCAGACAAAGAAATGTTATTGCTGCCAAGTTTGGCAAGTGATTGCATCACGCCCGAGTAACCAGTGCGTTGGGAATCGTCATATTTGCCGACCGCTTTCAGTGAGTCACGTTTTGCTTTCACCTCACGCTCTAAACGTGCTTTCGCCGCCAACTTGTTGGTATCCGGCTGGTGTTTACGCAACTTAGCTTGCTGGCGTGTCAGCTCTGATTTCATGATATCGCCACGACTTTTAACAATCGCGATTTCATCCTCAACGCCTTGGCTCTGCCAAGTGACATAACCGTAAGACAAGAAAATCAGCGCGGCAGCGATACCCCAAGAGATAGCGACGTTTTTTAACGTCAGCAGGTTCTTCTTCGGCTTTAGAAAATCAGGGTAGAGATTGACACGTCGAGCACTTGATGTTGCTAATGCAGTATCCGCCAATACATGACCTGATAGCTCATGCTCTTCTGCTAGCAATGGCGAAACTTTGGTGCTTAAACGATAGTTAAGCGACTCTACCAATTCTTTTTCATCTTCATCATCACAACAAACCTTAAGCTGGTGCAATTGAACATGACGTAATTGAGAAGAGAGATAATCTATCGATCGTTGCAGTTCCAGTGACAAACTGTCCATTTGTAAGTCACTTGAAGGTACACCTGTTAATGGTGGCGTGACGCTACGAATAGAACGGTGGAAAGCAATGGTATGTTCGACAAACGCACTGATACGGAAGTGACCGCGCGCACTGCGTTGTAGAAGTAGGAAGTTGCCTAACTCACCAGAGGTATCCCCCCAGATATCATCCTCGGGAATGATTGCTTCAAGCGTTAATTGAACTCGGTTTGCAAGCAGTACTATCTTGTCGAGGATTTTGCGCGAAAGCACATAAGCTTGAACTTTATTTGAGTTAGGTAACTCTGCGGCATCGGCAATAATGTCGATAGCACGTTCAGAAATAAGTTCTTTTAACAGAAACGGCAACGCCGACGGCCACTCATTGCGCGGCATCGCTGGCTTGTCGATCTGATACATCTGGTAATAGTTGTGAGAAAGCACAACTGCCAACGAGTCGTAAGAACTGGCAGCAACACTGAGTGCTTGCTCACAAGCTCGTTCCCAATTTGATTCTGTGATCTCAAATTTAGATGGTCGACTGCTTTTCGTTGGTGATGATAAATAAACTGCGTCTGGCTGAATGACCAAAAAGCACGTACGGCCACCAACCGATGACCGCTTGAGCTTATCGAGTACTGCTTTAAAATCCATGATTATTATCTTTATTTTTTTCGCCAGCGATTTCTGCGTCCCAATTTTACTTGAGATTCAGATTGAGAAATGACCGTTGGTTTGGATCTAGGTAGATACTGCTCTTCTGGAGAGAAATAACGTCCCTGCCCGCCATGAACCCCTAATTCATTCAGGGTGTTCAATTCGTGCTTATTCTCAATTCCCACTGCTATTATTTTTGTTTTACTGTTTGCGGCCGCACCCAACATACTGCGAACAAACAGCTGGTTCTCATGTCTCTGATCGATTTTTGTTACCAAGCTGCGATGAAGCTTAAGGTAACGAATGTCTACTTCTTTTAAATAATGGGTACTAACGATCGTGCGTCCCGCTTGCCCAATCATGACGTGACATTCTAAACCGGCCAGCATTTTAGCGACTGGTCGCATAAAGTCTAAGTGTCTTACAAATTGTGCTTCCACAAACTCAAAAATGAGACACTTTCTTTGCTCACGTGACAACTGTAAGAGTTCATCACGGAACCATTTGAAGTATTCTCGATGGCCAAAAGGCACAACATGCAGATTAACGACATAACACTTGGAACTATCAAAGCTATGTTTAAAATCTTTTAAGAATTTATGAACAACAGCACGATCCATTTGTGCTTCATAGCCAACTTGTCGAACAGCAGAAATAAAGCGAGACGCTTTAACAATGCCATTTTCCGGATCGCGAACCCGACATGTTAACTCTTCATGTAATGGTTTTTTATGCGCCACATCACTTATTGAATAGGCCGATTGTGCGTAGAGTATCACATTTTCAGATGTGAGTGCTGAATCAAATAGCGTACGCCATCTCACACTACCGCGAGCTTCTTCGTCGTGGTTCCACTTCTTAAAACGACTCCAGTTGTTATTATTCTGTAACTGAGCACTACGCAATGCGGTTTCAGCTTCATCAATGATTTGGCTATGACGTTCGCCCTCTTTGTACATGGTGATACCGATATGACACCAGTTGTCAGAATCGAGAGGATAAGGAGGATGAAGCTTTTCTAATTGACGAATACATTGAGACGCCAAGTTTGCGACATCTTTTGCCGCTTGATGAGGTAAGAACAGGGCAAAATCAGCATTGTAGTAGCGTGAGAACACAACATCGGGATAACGCTGAACTAAGTTTGAAAGCAAACTGCCCACTTCAACAATAAACTCATCACAAGTTTGTTTATCTTGCTCTTCTTCGACAGACTTCCAATCTTGGATACGAATCAGCATCACTGAACCACGAGCACCACTTTCCAACAAAGCAGACTCAAGCTTGCTATCAAACAGCACACGATTTGCAGTACCGGTGAGCTTATCAAGAAAGGTTTGAGTACGAATAAAGGTATCAAAGCGGCTACGCTCTTGGCGCGCATCTTGAAGCTCTTCGATCAATACATCTAGCGCTTCACTGGCTGTATATGGCCATTCTCGCTCATCACCTTTGGCGTATTGTTCGACTCGACCAGCGAGGATCATGCGCCCTCGCTCTTCAAGCATTTCCGATCCTGCTAGCTGTTCTTTGAGCCATTTAACACCGCGCATTAAACAGAAAATGATCAAAATGACCGCTAACGTGATCGACCAAAGTGCTTGCATCGAATAGCCGTAGCCTAGATACGGAGGAATGGCTTTGAAATAGATGGTGTAATCTTGGTTATGATTGAGCTGATACTCGTGCTCAAACAAAACGGAATTATCCATCTTATGGGAAGTATCTTTGAAGCGATAAACCACTGCATTGTTGGTTGAGAGCGTCATTTCAACAATGTTGCTTGCTTGCAGCATCTTTGGCATCCAACGTTGCATCGAATACGCTGCGTCAGGATCCTCCATCTCCTTATCAACAACTTCTACGATCCCTTCCAAATAATGGTTGAGATACTCTTGTCCTAGTCGTTTGAAAGAGAGGGTGCCACCGACAAACAAGATAAACATTGCGCAAATAACGATCATGGTGACAAAGGCCACCAGCCGCGTGCTTAGCTTAAGAGTTGGGGTATACCTCATGAATACCAAATTCCTTTTCTATTCATCATATACCTTGTTGAAATATTTATACTTGATAAGCGTTCAGTAAACAATCGCATTCGTGTGAATGTGAGAAGCTGAGGCGGAAAGAAACAAAACATCATTCGATATTTGAGCGTTACTGTCTTTTAATTACAAATTGAAATGATTGAGCCCACGATATAGGCGCGAAGATAATAAAAAAGCCGCGAAATTCGCGGCCTTTTAAACTCAATACTGAATCGACTTAGAACGGGATATCGTCGTCGAAGTCCATTGGTGGCTCGTTGTATTGCTGCTGTGGTTGCTGCGGAGCCTGTTGTTGTTGCTGAGGAGCATTGTATTGCTGCTGCTGAGCTGGCTGTTGAGGCTGACCCCAACCACCTTGTTGTTGTTGCTGTTGTGGCTGACCACCGCCCATAGGTGCGCCACCTTGAGCACGACCACCAAGCATTTGCATTACGCCATTGAAGCCTTGAACAACAACTTCTGTTGAGTAACGATCTTGACCACTTTGGTCTTGCCATTTACGAGTTTGAAGCTGGCCTTCAACGTAAACTTGAGAACCTTTACGTAGGTACTCACCTGCTACTTCAGCAAGTTTGCCGAATAACACAACACGGTGCCATTCTGTTTTCTCACGCTGTTCGCCAGTCCCTTTGTCACGCCATGACTCAGAAGTTGCAATTGTGATGTTTGCTACTGCACCGCCATTAGGCATGTAACGAATTTCAGGGTCGTTACCTAGATTCCCCACCAAAATAACTTTGTTAATTCCACGGCTGGCCATGATGTGCTCCGTTTCACTCTGGATCTATATAAAATTTTAGCGCATAAGAATACACGCTTTGATGTTTTGATTAAAGCCTAATCCCCATTGTCTTCTGTGACAACAGTTGGTGGAATCGAAATCTCACTTCAACCTCTAGGCGTAGCATTTTTGATTCGTTTTGCAGACATCGTTTCGCGAACCTTTGAATCTCAACGCATTTCTCCTCCCTTCCTATAGCTCTGAGTGATAATTGATGCCAACGTATCCGCGTTTTCGAACTCAAGAAACTTTACTCAAGGAGATTAAGGCGCGTGAAAAAATCGGCTTATGCGAGAAAACTTTTTCTGATCAGCATGGAAGATGGTGCAGCGAAAAAGGTCGAAGCTCTGGAAAAATACACTGACATCAACATCCCTGTCATTTCGACTCAAGCTTTGATGGAAGCCAACCCGAAACACCGCAATAAAATCTTGTTGATCGACTTTAGTGAACACAAAGAACTGGTTCAATCGATCAAAAATCTGCCGTTGATCTGGAAAAATTTTGAAACCGTGGTATTCAATGTGCCTAAACGTTTGACTACGGATGAATTGCTGACATTTGGGCAATTGAAAGGCATTTTCTACCAAGATAGTTCTTTAGAACAAATTGGGGAGGGTTTAAAAGAGATCGTAAACGGTCAGAACTGGTTACCTCGTAATGTGACTAGTCAACTCCTGCATTATTATCGTAATGTCATCAGTACCCACACGGCGCCAGCCACCGTCGATTTGACCATTCGTGAGCTGCAAGTCTTACGCTGCCTTCAAGCGGGGGCATCGAACAATCAAATGGCGGAAGAGTTATTCGTTAGTGAGTTCACCATCAAGTCCCACCTGTATCAAATTTTTAAGAAGCTCTCGGTAAAAAATCGCGTACAAGCCATTGCTTGGGCTGACCAAAATCTGATGTCATAAAACTAGATGCGCGACACAAATTCACAAAGACATTAGTTGCTCATGCTTCTTTAGGCTCTGATTCTCAGATTTTTTCCTACTTAATTCATGATTCATCTGCATCTCTCGTGTTAAAGTGATACCCAGATTCTTGATTAAAAAATAAGAAAGGATATTCCCCCGATGATTAAAAAATGTCTGTTCCCTGCAGCGGGTTATGGTACGCGCTTCCTCCCTGCGACCAAGTCTATGCCTAAAGAGATGATGCCTGTAGTGAACAAGCCACTGATTGAATACGGTGTAGAAGAGGCGATCCAAGCTGGCATGAACGGCATGTGTATCGTGACTGGCCGTGGTAAGCACTCAATCATGGACCACTTCGATAAAAACTACGAATTGGAGCACCAAATCAGCGGAACAAACAAAGAAGAACTGTTGGTTGATATCCGTGAAATCATTGACTCTGCAAACTTCACCTACATCCGCCAACGCGAAATGAAAGGTCTAGGTCACGCAATCCTAACTGGTCGTGAACTTGTAGGTGACGAACCATTTGCTGTGGTACTGGCTGATGACCTTTGCGTGAATGAGCAAGAAGGCGTACTGGCTCAAATGGTAGCGCTCTTCAAACAGTTCCGTTGTTCAATCGTTGCTGTTCAAGAAGTTCCTGAAGAAGAAACCCATAAATACGGCGTAATCTCTGGTGAGATGATCAAAGATGACATCTACCGTGTAGACGACATGGTTGAGAAACCAGAGCAAGGCACGGCGCCAAGCAACCTAGCGATCATTGGTCGTTACATCCTGACTCCAGATATTTTTGAGCTGATCGAAAACACGGAACCAGGTAAAGGCGGCGAAATCCAAATCACCGACGCTCTGCTAAAACAAGCAAAAGCAGGCTGTGTATTGGCATACAAATTCAAAGGTCAGCGTTTCGACTGTGGTAGCGTTGAAGGCTACATCGAAGCAACAAACTACTGCTTTGAAAACCTATACCTAAAAGACGAAAAGAAGTCTGAGCTAGGCAAACACGCTACGAAGAAAGAAGCGTAACCAACTCAAACTGATTAATGAGAAAGCCCAGCTTAATGCTGGGCTTTTTGTTTACTGTTTTTTTGTCCAGTATTTTCTTTGCACATTTCTCACACTATGTAATACTTGCGTCACTTGGTTATACATAGAGCAAAAACGATGGATAAAATAGAAGTTCGTGGTGCCCGCACCCATAACCTCAAAGACATCAACCTCACTATCCCCCGCGATAAACTGATTGTCATTACTGGTTTGAGTGGTTCTGGTAAGTCCTCTCTCGCATTCGATACTTTGTACGCTGAAGGTCAAAGACGTTACGTAGAATCGCTATCAGCTTACGCACGTCAGTTTTTGTCTCTAATGGAAAAACCAGATGTTGACCACATCGAAGGTTTATCTCCTGCGATCTCGATTGAGCAGAAATCAACATCACATAACCCGCGTTCTACCGTTGGTACAATTACTGAAGTATACGACTACCTACGTCTGCTTTATGCTCGCGTTGGTGAACCTCGCTGTCCGACTCATCATACGCCGCTTGCCGCTCAAACCGTCAGCCAAATGGTTGACAAGGTCTTAGAGTTACCAGAAGGCAGCAAAATGATGCTACTTGCTCCCATCGTGAAAGAGCGTAAAGGCGAGCACGTTAAAACGCTAGAGAACCTAGCAGCTCAAGGTTTCATCCGCGCACGCATCGATGGTGAAACTTGCGATCTTTCTGATCCACCACCACTAGAGCTACACAAGAAACACACTATTGAAGTGGTTGTAGACCGCTTTAAAGTCCGCCCAGATTTGCAGCAACGTTTGGCAGAATCCTTCGAAACCACACTAGAGCTTTCTGGTGGTATTGCGGTTGTGGCACCAATGGACGGCGACGGCGAAGAAGTGATCTTCTCAGCTAACTTTGCTTGCCCTATTTGTGGCTACAGCATGCAAGAACTTGAGCCTCGTTTGTTCTCGTTCAACAACCCTGCTGGCGCGTGTGGCACTTGTGATGGTTTAGGCGTGCAGCAATACTTTGATCCAAGCCGAGTCATTCAAGATGAAACGCTGAGTTTGGCACAAGGTGCGATTCGCGGCTGGGATCAAAAGAACTATTACTACTTCCAGATGCTGACTGCACTGGCGGATCACTACGGTTTCGATCTTCACGCACCATTTAATTCTCTACCAAAGAAAACCCAAGACATCATTCTTAAAGGATCGGGGCGTACTGAAGTCGAGTTTAAGTACATTAACGATCGTGGTGACATTCGTGTTAAGCGTCATCCTTTTGAAGGGATTCTGAATACACTTGAACGCCGTTACCGCGATACTGAATCTAACTCAGTACGTGAAGAGCTCGCGAAATACATCTCGACCAAGTCTTGCTCAAGCTGTGGCGGTACACGTCTGCGCCTAGAAGCACGTAACGTTTTTATTGCTGATACGACACTACCGGAGATCGTTGAGCTCAGCATCGCCGACGCATTGGAATTCTTCCACTCATTGCAGCTAGAAGGTCAACGCGCCCAAATCGCTGAAAAAGTGATGAAGGAAATCAACGATCGCCTACAATTCTTGGTTAACGTGGGTTTGAACTACCTCAACTTATCGCGTAGCGCGGAAACCTTATCAGGCGGTGAGGCTCAACGTATTCGTTTAGCGAGCCAAATTGGTGCTGGTTTAGTGGGTGTCATGTACGTTCTGGATGAGCCATCGATTGGTCTCCACCAGCGTGATAACGAACGCCTATTGAAAACCCTGACCCACCTAAGAGATTTGGGTAACACAGTGTTAGTGGTTGAGCACGATGAAGATGCGATTCGTTGTGCTGATCACGTGATCGATATCGGTCCAGGTGCAGGTGTACACGGTGGTAACGTGGTCGCTGAAGGTACGATGGACGAGATCATCGCCAATCCAAACTCACTGACTGGTCAGTACCTC
The DNA here is from genome assembly GCF_000305755.2 of Vibrio sp. HENC-03. Lineage (NCBI taxonomy): Bacteria > Pseudomonadati > Pseudomonadota > Gammaproteobacteria > Vibrionales > Vibrionaceae > Vibrio > Vibrio sp. HENC-03. Next base: position 86,116 of record NZ_JH976130.1, read on the forward strand.
AGTGGCGCGAAAGAGATTGCGGTACCAAAAGAGCGTACGCCACGCGATCCGAAGAAAACCGTTGAACTACTTGGTGCGACAGGTAATAACTTAAAGAATGTCGATCTTTCCGTTCCTGTTGGCTTGTTCAGCTGTATTACGGGGGTATCTGGGTCAGGTAAATCAACACTGATTAACGATACCTTCTTTAAGATTGCTCATACCCAATTGAATGGTGCAACAACGGCACACCCTTCACCATATAAAGCAATCAAAGGCTTAGAGCACTTCGATAAAGTTATCGACATTGACCAAAGCCCTATCGGTCGTACACCACGTTCAAACCCAGCCACTTACACTGGGATCTTTACTCCGATTCGTGAACTGTTTGCGGGCACGCAAGAGTCGCGCTCTCGCGGCTACAAACCGGGGCGCTTTAGCTTTAACGTTCGTGGCGGTCGCTGTGAAGCCTGTCAAGGTGATGGCGTAATCAAAGTAGAAATGCACTTCCTACCAGATGTCTACGTTCCTTGTGATGTGTGTAAAGGTAAGCGCTACAACCGCGAAACACTTGAAGTACGTTACAAAGGCAAGACCATTGATGAAGTACTGGAAATGACGGTAGAAGATGCACGTACTTTCTTCGATCCAGTACCAGCGATTGCTCGTAAGCTGCAAACTCTGATGGATGTAGGCCTGTCTTACATTCGCTTAGGTCAAGCAGCAACTACGCTGTCAGGCGGTGAAGCTCAGCGTGTGAAGCTGGCTAGAGAGCTGTCTAAGCGTGATACAGGCAAAACCTTATACATTTTGGATGAACCGACAACAGGTCTGCACTTCCACGATATCCAGCAGCTACTAACTGTACTTCACCGTCTGCGAGACCACGGAAATACCGTTGTCGTCATTGAGCACAACCTCGATGTGATTAAGACGGCAGACTGGATTATCGACTTAGGTCCTGAAGGTGGGCAAGGCGGCGGTGAGATCATCGCACAAGGAACGCCTGAAGATGTGTCTCAGATCGAAGGTTCGCACACAGCTCGCTTCCTTAAGCCTATGTTGAAGTAGAAAAAACAGGTAAAGTACAAAGACCAGCCATTGCTGGTCTTTTTTCATTCAAAACAACACAATAACTATGGCCACTATACACGTCAGTGGAACTAAGCTTTCTCCAGGTAAAGTGCAAGTTCCTCTTAACCGCAAGTTTCTCATCGCGTTAGCAGCACTCTTTCTGCTGGCGATGCACTTCTTCATGCCTAATCCGGGTGGCTCTGGACTAGCACTATCTTTTAATGCGACCACGTGGATTGCGTTCAGCTTTGCACTTGGTATTGGCTGCTACCAACTTGCGACCAATCGTGTATTACGCTATTCCAAATTAACAATTGGTCTGTTGATCAGCTGTATCATCATGACGCTGCCTATCTTCTACCCCAATGCGGATAGTGCGCTTGCAGCAAATAAGCTGATTGGCCAGTGGTGCGGCATGTTGTTCTTCATCGTGCTGCAGCAATTCCATTTCAGTAACAAGCATCGTCAGCGCTTATTGTGGTTTATTGTGCTTGCCGTCGTTATCGAAGCGATTTTCGGTTTAACGCAATATCTTTACCTTAAACCAGGAAACGTATTTGGATACGACACGGTAGCTAACCGTCCTTATGGCATCTTCCAGCAACCAAATGTCATGGCGAGCTTCCTTGCAACTGGTTTAGTTATCGCAAGTTACCTGCTTGTCCGTCAACCTTATAAATACTCGCGTAAACTTAGCGATATCTATCTGCTTTATGCCGTGCCAGTACTCACTCTACCGTTAATTGTCGCCTTGGCATCTCGAACGGGATGGCTCGCTTCTATCATCGCAATTCTACTAGTCATTCCGTATATGTACCGCTTCGCAACCAAAGCAAGATTCGTACGTTGGGTGCTCGCAATGGCAACAGGATTAGCCTTATCTATTGTGATCATGCAGATCGCTTTTCCCGATGGAGACGGTCTAGCCAGCGAAAAGGTGAACATGGAGTCAGCACGAGCCTATACCTTCCCTCAAACCTTGGACATGGTGATTGAGAAGCCATTCACTGGTTATGGTTACGGCAAATTTGAATCAGAATACATGCTATATACGGCACGTCAGCACGCCCTCAATGAAAGCTATCCTGCGGGCTTGCCATCGATGGATCACCCGCACAATGAGTTGTTGTACTGGGCGGTAGAAGGCGGACTGTTGCCAATTCTGGGGATCTTTTTGGCAATGGCGCTAGTGCTATATCGCATCTACCAAGCCAAACGCGGTACTCGATTAGCACTGTTGGCTCTGTTTATTCCAATCGTGCTGCACTCACAATTAGAATATCCCTTCTATCATTCATTGGTGCATTGGCTGATCTTTGTGATTCTGCTTTATTGGGTCGACCAACGTGTTTCTCGTTACCGCCAAGCACCGTTTAGCAAAGTGACCAAGAGCTTACTGCGAGTATGTAGCCTAGTCATTCCTGCTGTGTTTACTTTCTACATGGTTAGCGCATTACACACCAACTATGTCTTAACCAAGTTTGAAACTACGCGCCCAACTAACCCGGATATTTTGAATCAAGTGACGAACCCTGTTGTTTGGAAAGATCGTTTAGATTGGGATGTGTACAGTACTTTCTTAAACATTGGCTTATACAAGCAAGATCCAACCTTGATTCAGCCTTACATTGATTGGTCATTGGAAATCATTAAAGACAAGCCACGCCCGGCGTTTTACAACAACTTGATACTGGCATATCAAGGGTTGGATGACACAAGCAAGGCAGAGCAAATTCGCGCTGAGGCACAGTTCCTGTTCCCTAAAATTGATTTCAGTGGCGTCAACTATCAGCCACCTTCTCAAGCCATCTCTGCTTCACCAACACCGACTTCAGGTGCTGAGCAATAAATACAAAAAAGCGAAGGAATAATCTTCGCTTTTCTTTACCTCATTACCGAATCGATTTATTCAGTCAGTGACTCTTCTAAAGCTCGCAAACACAAAGCTACATTTTCAGGTCGAGCACCATAGCCCATCAAACCAATTCGCCATGCTTTACCAGCCAGTGCACCAAGACCTGCACCAATCTCTAGGTTGTAGGTTTCAAGTAAGTGATTACGCACTTTTGCTTCATCAATTCCTTCAGGGACATAAATCGCATTCAATTGCGGTAGTCGATACTCTTCTTCTACCACAAATTCGAAACCTAGTTTTTGCAGACCTGCTTTGAGCTTCTCGTGCATTAACTGGTGACGTGCCCACGCATTTTCTAAACCTTCATTCTTAAGAATAAGTAGAGCTTCATGCAGCGCATACAAGCTGTTCACGGGCGCAGTGTGGTGATAGCTGCGTTTGCCTTCTCCACTCCAGTAACCTAATACTAAACTTTGATCCAAGAACCAGCTTTGAACCGGTGTCGTTCTTGATTGAATCTTCTCAATAGCTGCCGGAGAAAGCGTCACAGGCGATAAACCTGGAACACACGAAAGACATTTTTGGCTACCGGAATACACCGCATCTAACTGCCACTCGTCAACTTTAAGAGGTACACCACCAAGCGAGGTCACAGCATCAACAATCGATAACAGACCGTATTGCTTCGCGAGTAGACCCAGAGCTTGAGCATCACTTACCGCCCCCGTCGATGTTTCAGCATGAACAAAAGCAAGAATCTTAGCATCAGGGTGCTGCTTTAACGCTTCTTCAACTTTATCGACCGATACAGGGGTTCCCCATTCATCATCGACGACAACCGCTTCACCACCAGCACGAACCACGTTTTCACGCATACGCTCACCGAAAACACCATTGCGGCAGACGATGACCTTGTCGCCTTTTTCTATCAGGTTAACGAAGCACGTTTCCATACCCGCACTGCCCGGTGCAGAAACTGCGATAGTAAATTCATTTTCCGTTTGGAAAGCGTATTTAAGCAGCTGTTTTAGCTCATCCATCATGGCAATGAAAAGCGGGTCTAAGTGACCAACTGTTGGACGGCTAAGCGCTTGTAAAACCTGAGGGGAAATATCAGATGGACCAGGTCCCATCAAAATACGGTGTGGGGGAATAAAGCTTTGGATCGGCATGTCAGCTCCTTGATTGCAGTCATTCATCCTGAGCGTTATAAAAGTTCTATTCAAAAGGTTGGCTCAGGTATCGAAGTTTTCACCCTAATAGATTTTTCCTCTATCGGCAATTAGCCCTAAGTATAGAGGTCAAACCACTGTCACAAATTCGTTAATAAAAACTTTCATTCTGGTTGAGATATTGGTTGACAATGTGACAGCAAAACCGTTCAATGTTTAAGCTTTATGCAGAAGAGGAGCACTGCCCAGGCAGGTGATTTGTGGAGCCGCAATTCCAATACCAATCACTCAGGGGGAGTAGTGCCGAGGTAAGTCAAAGTTGCAGGATTTGACTTGTCGGTTGACTTGGGTTGAATCCCATCAACTGTCATCAGCGCCGTATGATGAAGAGCTTCTGGGGGTAAATTTTCAAATTACATTCTAACTACCTCTCTATTTGCTCTGTTCCTTTCCTCACCAAACATTGGATGTATTAGGCAACCTATTAATTTGTTGTTATTTTTTCAGGAAGTCGTGGGAGAACGCAGTGAGCGCATTTAACGTAGCAAAATTCGGTGGAACCAGTGTTGCCAACTTTGAGGCAATGAGTCGTTGCTCCACTATCATAGAAAACAACCCAAATACTCGCCTTGTGGTTAGCAGCGCTTGCTCAGGTGTCACTAACCTATTGGTTGAACTGGCAAATGGTGTTCAAGACCAAGAACATCGTGCGGAAGTACTTCAGAAACTAGCAAGCATCCACGAATCGATTCTATCGCAACTTGAGGACGCAACCAAAGCTGCGGCAGAGGTTTATTCGATTCTTGATACCGTCACCAGTTTGGCAGAGGCCGCTTCAATCCAAGCAAGCACTAAACTGACCGATCATTTAGTCGCTTGTGGTGAATTAATGTCGACTCATATTCTTGCTCAACTAATGCGAGAGCGTGGTATGAACGCAGTTCGTTTTGATATTCGCGACGTACTAAAAACCGATGGAAACTTTGGTCGAGCTGAGCCTAGTGTCGAGTCCATTTCACAACTAGCACAAGAAAAGTTAGTCCCACTTTGCCAAAAATACGTGGTTATCACCCAAGGTTTTATTGGTTCAGATGAAGAAGGAAATACTACTACGCTTGGCCGTGGCGGCAGTGACTACAGTGCAGCACTCATTGCAGAAGGCGTGAAAGCTGCAGGTCTAGAGATTTGGACCGATGTTCCGGGCATCTACACCACTGATCCACGTATCGCCTCAAAAGCAGCGCCAATCCCAGAGATCAGCTTTAGCGAAGCATCAGAGATGGCAAACTTTGGCGCAAAAATCCTGCACCCTTCAACATTGGTTCCGGCACTTCGTCATGACATTCCAGTATTTGTAGGCTCGTCTAAAGAACCGGAAAAAGGTGGTACATGGATCCGCCACCAAGTAGAGAGCTCACCTTTATTTCGAGCACTTGCTCTGCGCTGCAACCAAACCATGGTGACATTACGCAGTGCTAACATGTTCCACGCATACGGCTTCTTAGCGAAAGTATTTGAGATCCTAGCGAAGCACAAAATCTCTGTTGACCTGATCACCACATCTGAAATCAGTGTGTCACTCACTCTTGATCAAACAGACACGTCTGGCGGCGCTCCTCAATTGCCACAAGCCGCGCGTGAAGAGCTTGAAGAGCTGTGTAAGGTAGAGGTGGAACACGACCTATGTCTCGTCGCTCTGATTGGTAACAATATGAGTGAAAGCAAAGGCTACGCGAAGCAAGTATTTGGCACGCTAGAAGACTTCAACCTACGTATGATCTGTTACGGAGCAAGCCCGCATAACCTGTGCTTCCTTGTTCACGAATCCGTATCTCGACAAGCAATCCAAAAATTACACACCGAGTTGTTTGAGTAATAAAGTATTTTCAATCACTAATAAACAAGGGCTGCAAATTGCAGCCCTTTAAGTTTCAAGACGGTTTGGTTAACCGTTAATGTTGGGACCTAACCATTTTTCCGCTTCGATCTTATCCCAGCCTTTACGATCAGCATAGCTTTGCAGCTGATCTTCTTGGATCTGAGCGATCGCAAAGTAACGAGAATCAGGATGCGAGAAGTACCAACCCGATACGGATGCTCCTGGGTACATCGCATAGCTCGATGTCAGTGACATGCCAATGTTTTCTTCAACATTCATTAGCTCCCAAAGCGGTCCTTTCTCAGTATGCTCTGGACATGCTGGGTAGCCAGGAGCAGGACGAATACCTTGGTATTTCTCACGAATCAGTTCTTCATTCGACAGAGCTTCATCCGCAGCGTAACCCCAAATCTCTTTACGCACACGTTCATGTAGATACTCAGCAAATGCTTCCGCCAGACGGTCCGCCACCGCTTGAATCATGATGGCATTGTAATCATCACCCTGTGCTTTGTATTCGTCAGCAAGTTCACGCTCACCGATACCACCAGTTACCGCAAAAGCACCAACCCAATCTCGCTTACCGGACTCTTTAGGTGCAACATAATCAGATAGACAGTAGTTGAAGCCTTTTGGTTTCTCCGTCTGCTGGCGTAAGTTATGCAGGACTTTCGCCACTTCTGTACGCGATTCGTCGGTGTAGACTTCGATATCATCACCCACGCTTGCTGCAGGGAACAGACCACACATGCCACGCGCTTTGAGTAACCCTTCACGCTCAACACGATCTAGTAGTTCGTTAGCATCTTTGTATAGGCGTTGAGCCTCTTCACCCACTTCTTCATGGTCAAAGATTGTTGGATACTTGCCGACTAACGACCAAGTCATAAAGAAAGGCGTCCAGTCGATGTACTTACGCAAAGTAGACACTTCAAAGTCATCAAAAATGTGGATGCCCGGCTTCACAGGGGCAGGAGGCGTATACTTATCCCAATCAATCGCGACTTTGTTCGCTCTCGCTTCTTCTAAAGTAACAGGCTTGGTGCGCGGCTTCTTGCGGTTATGCTGATCACGTACGCGTTCATAGTCCACGTCCAGCTTCTCAACAAAGCCAGGACGAAGTTCGTCTGAAAGTAATGATGTACATACACCAACCGCACGAGAAGCGTTATTGACGTAAACCACTGGATGTTTGTAGTTCTGCTCAATCTTAACCGCCGTATGCGCTTTGGATGTTGTTGCACCACCAATCAGAAGTGGAAGATCGAAGTCAAGACGCTCCATTTCTTTGGCTACATGCACCATTTCATCGAGGGACGGAGTAATCAAACCAGAAAGACCAATGATGTCGACGTTTTCTTCTTTGGCTACCTTGAGAATCTTCTCACATGGCACCATTACGCCAAGATCGATGATCTCGTAGTTGTTACATTGCAGAACCACGCCAACAATGTTTTTACCGATATCGTGAACGTCACCTTTTACCGTAGCCAATAAAATCTTACCGTTGGAAGAGCCCGCTTGCTTCTCTTTATTAATGAAAGGCTCTAAGTGCGCTACTGCCTGCTTCATAACACGCGCAGATTTCACTACCTGAGGAAGGAACATCTTACCTTCACCAAATAGATCACCCACCACGTTCATGCCATCCATCAATGGACCTTCAATGACCTCAAGTGGCTTAGAGGCCTTAAGGCGAGCTTCTTCGGTATCTTCAACGATGAACTCAGTTATGCCTTTAACCAGCGCATGCTCCAGACGTTTTTCTACCGCCCAAGTGCGCCACTCTAGTGCAGAAGCATCTTCTTCTTTGCCAACACCTTTACCTGCGTATTCTGCTGCAATATCTAGTAGCCTCTCGGTCGAGTCATCACGACGGTTAAGAACCACATCTTCTACCGCTTCACGCAGTTTGTCTGGAACGTTATCGTAGATCTCTAATTGACCCGCGTTCACGATGCCCATGTCCATACCGTTTTTAAAACAGTGGTATAGGAACACCGCATGAATCGCTTCACGAACGTAGTTATTACCGCGGAATGAGAAGGAAACGTTAGAAACACCACCCGAGATCATCGCGTGAGGTAAGTCGCGCTTGATGTCTGCAACCGCTTCGATGAAATCCACGGCGTAGTTGTTGTGCTCTTCGATACCCGTCGCAACTGCAAAGATGTTCGGATCAAAGATGATATCTTCTGGTGGGAAACCGACTTCATCAACCAAGATACGATAAGCGTTAGTACAGATTTCTAACTTACGCTCACGTGTTTCTGCCTGACCAACTTCGTCAAACGCCATAACGATAACTGCAGCACCATAGCGACGAATCAGTTTTGCTTGCTCAACAAACTTCTCTTTACCTTCTTTCAAAGAGATGGAGTTTACGATGCCCTTGCCCTGAATACACTTCAGACCCGCCTCGATAACCTCCCATTTAGAAGAGTCGACCATGATAGGCACTTTAGAGATCTCAGGCTCAGATGCGCATAGGTTTAGGAAGCGAACCATACAAGCTTCTGCATCCAACATGCCTTCATCCATGTTGATGTCGATGATCTGAGCGCCGTTCTCAACTTGTTGTCGGGCAACCTCTAGTGCTTCATCATAGAGTTCTTCTTTGATGAGACGTTTAAATCGAGCAGAACCAGTAACGTTAGTACGCTCACCTACGTTAATAAACAGTGTCTCTTTTTCAATAGTAAGAGGCTCAAGACCGGATAAACGACAAGCAACCGTAAGCTCAGGCAAATCACGAGGTTTCACACCTTCAACTGCCATTGCCATATGGCGAATATGCTCTGGCGTGGTACCACAACAACCACCAATTAGGTTGAGGAAACCACTCTCCGCCCACTCTTTAACGTGTTCCGCCATATCTTCTGGCGAAAGGTCATATTCACCAAATGCATTAGGTAGACCCGCATTTGGGTGAGTAGAAACAAAAGATTCCGAAATACGAGAAAGCTCTTCTACGTACGGGCGCAGTTCATCAGGACCAAGCGCACAGTTCAAACCAAATGAAATAGGGTTAACATGACGAAGAGAGTTATAGAAGGCTTCCGTTGTTTGACCAGAAAGCGTACGTCCAGAAGCATCGGTAATGGTACCGGAGATCATAACTGGCAACTCGATGCCTAGTTCTTCGAAGACGCTATCAACCGCGAAGGCACAAGCTTTCGCGTTAAGTGTATCGAAGATAGTCTCGATCAGAATAAGGTCAGAGCCACCTTTGATCAGCGCTCGAGTTGATTCTGAATAAGCTTCAACAAGCTCATCGAAGCTGACGTTACGATAGCCCGGATCGTTTACATCAGGGGAGATAGAACAAGTACGGTTTGTTGGACCAAGCACACCCGCGACATAACGTGGGCGCTCTGGCGTTTTTGCCGTCCACTCATCAGCGGCTTCACGCGCAAGCTTTGCAGCGGCAAAGTTGATTTCCTCACTCAGGCTTTCCATTTCATAGTCAGCCATCGCAATCGTCGTCGCGTTAAAGGTGTTGGTTTCAAGAATATCAGCGCCAGCTTCTAAGTAAGCGCTGTGAATTTCCTTAATCAATTGAGGCTGAGTGAGCACCAACAAATCGTTGTTGCCTTTTAGATCACAATGCCAATCCGCAAAGCGCTCTCCTCGATAGTCTTGCTCTTCAAGTTTGTATCCCTGAATCATGGTGCCCATACCACCATCGATCAGCAAGATACGTTGCTTTAATTGAGCTTCAATCTGTTGTCTTACATTACTTCCCACAGTACAGCCTCATTCCTTTAGTTATTTCTCCATCCTATCACACAAATTAAAGGAGTCTAGACGTCTAAAATACGAATTACTGATTATTTTGTCTCCGTCGAGTTACAAAATAATCTCGAAAAAATGTTTGCTATTTAGTCAACATCGTCCGAGAATTCCATTCATAAAATGTTACAAATAGAGAGCTCTATGTCGGTCTATCATACTTTATGTTTTCTATCTGCAGCGGCAATGGTTATTGCCTTTGTAAACAGTAAGATAGGAAAGATGCAAACCACCATCGCAATCACTGCCGGTTCGATGATTCTTTCACTCCTCATTCTAATCGCAGGTCAAAATGATTGGTTTCATCTCACCGAGATAGCGACCGAAACTGTTACCAGCATTAACTTCGAGGATTTTCTTCTTAAAGGTATCCTCGGATTCCTACTTTTTGCCGGTGGTTTGGGTATCAAACTCCCTAACCTCAAAGATCAAAAATGGGAAATCACCGTACTCGCTTTAGGTGCAACACTCTTCTCAACCTTCTTTATCGGTTTTGTACTTTACGGCTTCTGCCAAGTTATCGGCATTCAATTTGACCTCGTCTACTGTCTGCTCTTCGGTGCGCTTATCTCCCCAACCGATCCGATTGCAGTACTCGCCATTGTTAAAAAGCTTAATGCACCAAAACGAATCTCTACACAGATCGAAGGTGAATCTCTGTTTAACGACGGCTTTGGTCTGGTAATTTTCGTAACACTATTCACCATCGCCTTCGGTACTGAAGCTCCTACCGTTGGCAGTGTGACACTCCTATTTGTTCAAGAAGCGATTGGTGGCATCGTTTATGGCTTCGTACTAGGTCTTATTTTCCACTATTTAATCAGCGCTACTGATGACCACTCAATGGAGCTATTGCTTACTATTGGTGTGCCAACCGCTGGTTACGCATTTGCTGAATACCTTCATGTTTCGGGTCCGCTTGCAATGGTAGTATCGGGCATCATGATTGGTAACTGGACACGCTTTATTGGCTTCTCTAAAGAGAGTGAAGATCATCTAGACCACTTTTGGGAATTGGTCGATGAGTTTTTAAATGGCGTGCTATTCCTTCTTATTGGTATGTCGATGCTGCTGTTCGAATTCCACAAAGAAGACTGGATCATGATGGCAATTTCAGTACCACTAGTGCTGGCTGCTCGCTATCTAAGCGTGTTCATTTCTTACATCGGATTTAAGCGCTATAGAAAATATAATCCTTGGTCTATCAAGATCTTAACTTGGGGTGGCTTGCGCGGCGGCCTGGCTCTAGCTATGGCACTATCAATCCCATCGGGTATCTTGGTTATTCCAGAGAAATTGATTGATGTGAAAGAGATCATAATGGTGATGACCTACTCGGTGGTTGTGTTCTCAATCCTGATTCAAGGCTCCACCATTACGCCAATGATCGAGAAAGCGAAACAAGCCGAGAAAGAAATGGAAGCAGAAGGCTCAGTTGAACCACAAGAAGCAAAAGCTTCTCAAGAGTAAGTACTTCTACAGTTATCAAACTAGGCAGCCATTTAGCTGCCTTTTTTATGCCTAAAATCTAGGGAATCTAAAGCCAAAACAATGAATAAAGCCTATTTCCCTTCCTCCCTACCTCTAGTAACTTCATACAGCGCTTCTTAATCCATAATCATGTACACAGACCGATGTAACACTAAGAGGAGAGTCGACAGTAGCTTGCCAAATTGAAAAGAAGAAGTTTCCCCTCACCATACTATAAAAACAACTCCAAAGCTGAGCCGTTAATGAATGATGGAAGATAGGGTCTTCTGATTAAGACCAACTTTAAGGAATAAGTGAAGACGAGACTAGCGAGAGCTATGGAGCTTATCGACTCAAACATCAAAATCATTACTAGATTAAGGTAGGGTATTCTAAATGAGTTGATAAGTCCGAAACGTAGATTACATGCTAACTAAGCTTTATTAGAGAATTAACAGGCCCATAGATACGAAAAGTCCAAGGCGCTCTTTCACTTCGTTATTTTGTGTTTTTCTGAATAAGAGAAATTAAATCGGAAACGCTTGAAGGAGCACTCGACTAAGAGAACGTTTTTTGGGGATATGCTTCCTAAAAGGGGATGTCATTATACTCTAGAAAGAACAAAAGCCAGTCCAAAGGCTGGGTTTCTAAATAATCTAAATAAGTAGCAGAGCGACTGAACTTGCACTCAATTAATACTCACTACTCGTAGACCAGAATAATATCGCAAATACGGAAAGACCCCAGCACTTCTGCTGGGGTCTGGAGTAAATAGGAGAGTCGGCGGGGACGTCTAGTTCGAGGTTGTGGCTATGGGACTAGTTTCCTGAAAGGGAAAATTTCTTTGCTCTTAAACGACAAAACCCAGTCCGAAGACTGGGTTTCTAAATAAGTGGCGGAGCGGACGGGACTCGAACCCGCGACCCCCGGCGTGACAGGCCGGTATTCTAACCAACTGAACTACCGCTCCGCACTGGTTAGACATTTAAGTCTAAGTTTTTGTCTTCACTTTTTCATAAAAAGTGAAAATAAAATACAAGCCTGGCGATGTTCTACTCTCACATGGGGAAGCCCCACACTACCATCGACGCTAATTCGTTTCA